>MUMD01000063.1 GCA_002155895.1 Streptomyces rochei | reverse complement strand
GACCACGACGACCGCCGCCTCCCCCTCACCGCGCCGCCCTCCTCCGTCACCGTGCCGACGACGCGGCGGCGGCCGGGGCGGCGGTCGTCGTGGTCATGCCGCACCGCCCTTGCCCGTGCGGCCGAACCGCTCGTCCAGCACCGACAGCCGGCGCCAGTACTCGTCCTCGTCGATCTCCCCGGAGGCGAAGCGGTGGCCGAGCACGGTGATCGGCGAGTCGTCCGGGGCGCCGCGCCGGCCGGGGCCGCGACGGCCGGCGCGGCGCAGCAGCGTGACGCCGCCGGCGATCACCAGGGCCCAGATGAGGGGGAAGAGCAGGATCCAGGGGCCGGGCCCGCCGTCGCCGAAGTGTGCCAGTGTCTGCATGTCGTCCAACTCCTCGGTGGGTCGTGACGTCCTCGTCTCGCCTCCGAGGGTCGCGCCGAAGGGGGCCCGGGGCGTCGCACGAGCGGTGGCAGTGCGGATACGACGCGGGGAGTACACCGGCCCCCCGGCGATGCTCCCCGCACCGGTCGACTTCTGTAACTACTAGTATGTACAGTGGCTTCATGAGCACGCCGGAGCGACTGATCGAGTCCACCCGCGAGCTGCTGTGGGAGCGCGGCTACGTGGGCACCAGCCCCAAGGCGATCCTGGAGCGCTCGGGCGCCGGGCAGGGCAGCATGTACCACCACTTCAAGGGCAAGCCCGACCTCGCGCTGGCCGCCATCCGCCGGACCGCCCAGGAGATGCGGGCCACGGCCGAGGGCGTGCTGAGCGGTCCGGGCACGCCGTACGAGCGCGTCGAGGCGTATCTGCGGCGGGAGCGCGACGTGCTGCGCGGCTGCCCGGTCGGGCGCCTGACGATGGACCCGGACGTGATCGCCGACGACGCCCTGCGCGCGCCCGTGGACGAGACGCTGGACTGGCTGCGCGCGCGGCTCGCCGAGATCGTCGAGGAGGGCAAGGAGCGCGGCGAGTTCGCGCCCTCGCTGGACGGCGGGGAGATCGCCGCGGCCGTCGTCGCGACCGTCCAGGGAGGCTATGTCCTCGCCCGCGCGTCCGGCTCCCCCACCGCCTTCGACGCGGCCGTCCGGGGCCTGCTCGCCCTGCTGGCGCCGCCGGAGGACCGTACCCGCTAGGGGACTTCGCACCCGCCCGAGGAGACTTCCATGCACGCCATGCAGTACGCGTTCACCCTGCCCGCCGGCTACGGGACGGGCCGCGTCCGGGAGCGGGTGGCCCGCACCGGGCACCTGCTGGACGACTGGCCCGGACTCGGGCTCAAGGCGTATCTGCTGCGCGAGCGGGGAGCCCACGGCTCGCCGGTCGACCAGTACGCGCCCTTCTACCTGTGGGACACCGTGGAGGGCATGAACTCCTTCCTCTGGGAAGGCGCCTTCCAGCGGCCCACCGACGACTTCGGCAGACCCTCGGTGCGGCAGTGGACGGGACTCGCGTACGAGGAGGGTGACGCCGCCCGCTCGCCCGCGCGCTGGGCGGTGAGGCGGCGGCGGCCGGTGCCCGAGGGGGTGCCGCTGGCGGAGACCGCCGCACGGGCCGTCCGGGAGACCGGCCGGCTGGCGGGCGAGGCCAGGACGCTGCTCGCGGCGGCGGCCGTGGACACCGCCCGCTGGGAGCTGGTCCACTTCTCCCTGCACGCGCACGAGGCGCCCGTCGGGGCCGAGGGCGACGTCTTCGAGGTACTGCACCTGTCCGCGCCGGGGCGCGACCGGCTGCCGCGGGGACGCCAGTGGTGAGCGCGGTCCGCACGGTGCTCGGGGACGTGGACCCGGGCGAGCTGGGCGTGTGCGACGCCCACGACCACGTGTTCTTCGCCAGTCCCCGGCTGCCCGGCGAGGAACTGAACAGCGTGGGCGCGGCCCGCGCGGAACTCTCCGCCTTCCGGGCGCACGGCGGGGGCGCGGTGGTGCAGTGGACGCCGTACGGACTGGGCCGGCGGGCCGCCGACCTGCCGCCGCTGTCCCGGGAGACGGGGGTGCGTCTGGTGGCCGCGACCGGGCTGCACCAGGACGTGCACTACGCCGAGGACGTGCTCGCCGCGCTGCGGGGCCGGGCGGCGGAGGTGTTCGTCGCCGAACTGACCGAGGGCATCGGCACGTCGGGCGTGCGCGCCGGGCTGATCAAAGTGGCCGGCGGCTTCCACGGGCTCGACGCGCACGCGCGGTGGGTGATGTCGGCGGCGGCCGAGGCGCACCACGCGACGGGGGCACCCGTAGCGGTGCACCTGGAGCTGGGCACCGGCGCGCCGGACGTACTGGAGCTGCTGTGCGGCGAGTTCGGCGTGCCGCCGCACCGCGTGATTCTCGGCCACCTCAATCGCCTGCCCGACCCGGTGGCACACCGGCAGGCCGCCGCCTCGGGGTGCTACCTGGCCTTCGACGGACCCTCGCGGGCCCATCACGCCACCGACTGGCGGATGCCCGACGCGGTACGGGACCTCGTCGAGGCCGGTCACGGCGACCAGGTGCTGCTCGGCGGTGACACGACGACGGCCGCCGCCCGGTCGGTCGACGGCGGGCCGGGGATGCCCCACCTGCTGCGCCGGGTGGCGCCCCGGCTCGCGCTCGCCGTGGGAGAGGAAGCGGTGCGGCGCGTGCTGGTCGACAACCCCGCGCGGGCGTTCGCCGCGGACTGGCGCTGACGGCCGGCCACACGCCACAGGACACGACTTCCCCGACGGGAGACCCCACCATGCCCTTCGTGCGCATCGACGCCTTCGGAACGGACGCCGACCGCCTCGACGCCCTCGGCCGTGCCGTGCACGACGCCCTGGTCGAGACGCTCGGCATCCCGGCGAACGACCGCTTCCAGGTCCTGACCGGCCACGACGGAGCCCGCACCACCCTGCGCTGGGACGACTACCTCGGTGTCCACCGGGACGAGGGCATCGTGTTCGTCGCGATCACGCTGCGCTCGGGGCGGCCGGCCGAGCGGAAGCGGGCGCTGTACCGGCGGATCGCCGAGTTGGCCGAGGCGTACGCCGCCACCGAGCCCCGCAACGTCTTCGTCACCCTGACGGAGAACGACTCCCCCGACTGGTCGCTGGGTCACGGAATCGCCCAGTACGCGGGGTGATCGCGCCGCGCGGGACAACGGCCTGGGCTCGGGGGCATGGTGAGACTCGGCATCCCCGTCGTCGGCGTCACGGACGTGCCCCGTGCGGTGGAGTTCTGGTCGGCGGCGCTGAACCTGGTCGCCACCGAGGAGTGGGAGAGCGAGACCTGGCGGACGCTGTACCACGCGGACGGCTCCGGCCGGGCGCTCGGGCTGCTGTACAGCGAGTCGCCGGCGGAGCCGCGCCCCCGGGTCCACCTGGACCTCTTCGTGGACTCGGCCGAGGAGCAGCAGGCGGAGGTCAGGCGGCTGATCGGTCTCGGCGCACGGGCCGTGGACTGGGACCTGTATCCGCCCGACCCCGACTTCGTCGTCCTCGCCGACCCGGACGACAACATCTTCTGCGTCGTCGACCTCGGCCACGCGCCGAGCGGCGGTGACCGGCCCACGGCCTGAGGAGCGCCCTCAGACCGGTGCGCTCAGCGGGTCGTCCAGGACCGGCTGCCAGGCCAGTTCGGCCGCGCCGACCAGGCTGTTGTGGTCCAGTCCGGAGGGCAGGATCGGCACGCCGCCGCTCTGGCCCCACAGGCTGCGGTCCGCGACGACCGCGCGCAGCCGCTCCGGGTCGGCGTCGAGGAGCGCGCGGTGGAGTCCGCCGAGGACGATGCGGTCCGGGTTGAGGATGTTCACCAGTCCGGCCAGCCCCAGTCCCAGGCGGTCGATCAGGGTCTCGGTGGCGGTGCGGACGGCCGGGTCGGCGTAGTGGTCGCGGATCAGGTCGTAGGACTGCTGGAGCAGGGAGACCTCCGGTCCCGGCGTGCGGCCGGCGGCGGTGAGGAAGGCCAGCGGGTCGGTCTCCACGTCCAGGCAGCCCCGGCTGCCGCAGTGGCAGGGTCCTCCGTCGGGGTTGACGGTGAGATGGCCGACCTCCAGCGCGAGGCCGGAACTGCCGCTGTGCAGGCGCCCGTCGAGGACGAGGGCGCCGCCGACGCCCCGGTGGCCGGTGGCCACGCACAGCAGGTCGCGGGCGCCGCGCCCGGCGCCGTGCCGGTGTTCGGCGAGCGCGGCGAGGTTGACGTCGTTGGCGGCGAAGGCGGGCCCGTCGATGCCGGCGGCGCGCACCTGCTCGGCGAAGATCCGGCGCACGGGGGCGCCCGCCGGCCAGGCGAGGTGGAGCGGGTTGAGGGCCAGGCCCTCCGGCTCCGCCACCGCGGACGGGACGGCGAGCCCGGCGCCGACGCAACGCCGCCCGGTCTCGCGCAGCAGTTCCGCTCCCGCCTCGACGACGGAGCCGAGGACCTTCGCCGGGTCGGCGTCCACGACCTCGCAGCCGGGCGCGGTGGCGACGATGCGGCCGCCGAGGCCGACCAGGGCGGCGCGGAACCCGTCGGCGTGGATCTGGGCGGCGAGGGCGACGGGCCCGTCCTCGGCGACCGCGAGGCGGTGGGAGGGCCGGCCCTGGGAGCCGGCGGCCGCTCCGGGCCGGGCGTCGACCCTGATCAGGCCGAGCGCCTCCAGTTCGGCGGCGACCGCGCCGGCCGTGGCCCGGGTCACGCCCAGTTCCGCGGTGAGGACGGCACGGGTGGGGGCGCGTCCGGTGTGCACCAGCTCCAACGCGGGTCCGAGCGCGCCGCGCCCCCGGTCCAGCCGCGTCCTCGAGGTGGTCCCTTCCCCCGCCGCCCGGGGGTCCGCCTTGCCGCTCATGAGGGCGAGTCTCCCATGATCCCGAGCCGCCGTGGCCTCAGAGCCCGCTGACCCGGAGCGTGATGTTCAGCCGTCCGGTGAGCCCCAACTCGGGCGGTGCGGTGCCCGGGTGCACGCGCGGCACCCCGTGGTACGCGTGCCGCGACGGCCCGCCGAAGACGAAGAGGTCGCCGCTGCGCAGGTCCACATCGGTCCAGGGGCGGGTCCGGGTCTCGGGGTTGCCGAAGCGGAAGACGCAGGTGTCGCCGAGGCTCAGGGAGACCACGGGCGCCTCGGACCGCTCGTCGGCGTCGCGGTGCATGCCCATGCGGGCGTCGGCGTCGTAGAAGTTGATCAGCGCGACGTCGTACGGCGTGTCCGCCACCGCGTCGGCGCCCAGGGCGTCGGCGACCGCCCGGCGGGCCAGCTCGCCGAGCCGGGCGGGGAAGGGTTTCACGGGGGCGCCGTCGCCGTCGACGACGGTGCGCGCGTACGCGTACGGGTACCAGTGCCACCCGAGGCAGACCTGCCGTGCGGTCATGGTGCCGCCGCCGGGGGTGCGGACCGTGCGCAGTCCGGCCGGCGGGCGGGCCCACGCGCGGCAGTCCGCCAGCAGCTCGCGCTGCCGTGCGGGCTCCAGCCAGTCGGGTACGTGCACGGCACCGGGCGCGATCCGGGCGCGTGCCCTGGGGAACAGCTCGGCCTCCATGCCCCCATCCTGCCCGACCCGGGCTGAGCTGCGGCTCGGCTAGCCTGGACGCACGATGAACGACCGCAGCGACCGCATGACGACCCCGTGGGGCGAGCTGGTGCTCACCCGTTTCCCCGAGGACCCCCGCGACCGGCTCCGCGCCTGGGACGCCTCCGACGAGTACCTGCTCGGGCACCTCGCGGAGCAGGAGGTTCCGCTGTCCGGCACGGTGGTGGTGGTCGGCGACCGCTGGGGCGCCCTGGTCACGGCGCTGGCCGCGCACCGGCCGGTGCAGATCACCGACTCCCACCTCACCCGGGAGGCGACCCGCGCCAATCTGGAGCGGGCGGGCGTCGAGCCGGGCGCGGTGCGGCTGCTCACCACGCAGGACCCGCCGCCGGACCGGGTGGACGTGCTGCTGGTGCGGGTGCCGAAGAGCCTGGCGCTCCTGGAGGACCAGCTGCTGCGGCTGGCCCCGGCGCTGCACGAGGGCACGGTGGTGGTCGGCACCGGGATGGTGAAGGAGATCCACACCTCGACGCTGCGGCTGTTCGAGCGGATCGTCGGGCCGACCCGTACCTCGCTGGCCGTGAAGAAGGCCCGGCTGATCTTCTCGACCCCGGACCTCTCGCTGAAGCGGCCCGCCAACCCCTGGCCCCTGCGCTACCGGCTCCCCGAGGACGTCGGCCCGGTCTCCGGCCGGACCGTCGTCAACCACGCCGGTGTCTTCTGCGCCGACCGGCTCGACATCGGCACCCGGTTCCTCCTCGGGCACCTGCCGGACACCCGGCGCTTCCGCCGCGTGGTCGACCTGGGCTGCGGCAACGGCGTGGTCGGTACGGCGGTGGCGCTGGCCGACCCGGACGCCGAGGTGCTGTTCACCGACGAGTCCTTCCAGGCCGTGGCCTCCGCCGAGGCCACGCACGGGGCGAGCGGCGCGGCCGGGCGGGCGGAGTTCCGGGTGGCCGACGGGCTGGAGGGGGTCCCGGACGGCAGTGTCGACCTGGTGGTGAACAACCCGCCCTTCCACTCCCACCAGGCGACCACCGACGCCACCGCCCGGCGGATGTTCGCCGGGGCGCGGCGGGTGCTGCGCCCCGGCGGTGAGCTGTGGGTGGTCGGGAACCGGCACCTGGGCTACCACGTCGGGCTGCGGCGGTTGTTCGGCAACAGCGAACTGATCGCCGGTGACCGGAAGTTCGTGGTGCTGAAGGCCGTCAGGAAGCAGTCCCGGCGACCACCTCGGTGATCGCCGCCACCGTCCGCACCATCGCCTCGCGGCCCGCGGTGAGATAGCCGCGGGAGTCGGCCGCCTCGGGCCGGGCGCCCAGGTACTCCCTGATCGCCCCGGTCATGGCCAGGTTGAGCGCGGTGCCGACGTTGACCTTGGCGATGCCGCCCGCCACCGCGGCGGTGAGTTCGCCGTCCGGCACTCCGGACGAACCGTGCAGCACGAGCGGGACGTCCAGCGTGCCGGCCAGCCGTTTGAGCAGCTCGTGGTCGAGGGTGGCGGTGCGGGTGGTCATGGCGTGGGAGCTGCCGACGGCGACGGCGAGGGCGTCCACGCCGGAGTCGGCGACGAAGGCCCGTGCCTCGGCGGGGTCGGTGCGGGCGCCCGGGGCGTGGGCGTCGAGCGGCGGAGCGCCGTGCTTGCCGCCCACCTCGCCCAGTTCGGCCTCGATCCACAGGCCCCGGGAGTGCGCCCAGTCGGCGGCGGCCCGGGTCGCCGCGAGGTTCTCCGCGTACGGCAGCCGGGAGGCGTCGTACATCACGGAGCTGAACCCGACGTCCGGGGCCTGGCGCAGCAGGCCGTCGCTCTGGACGTGATCGAGGTGGAGGGCGACGGGCACGGCCGCGGCCTCGGCGGCGGCGACGGCCGCGCGGGCCAGGGGCAGCACGCGCCCGTAGCGGTACTTCACGGCGTTCTCGCTGACCTGGAGGACGACGGGCGTGCGCACGGACTCGGCGCCCGCCACGACGGCCTCGACGTGCTCCAGGGTGATGACGTTGAAGGCGGCGACGGCGGAGCGCGCGGCTGCGGCTCGGGCCACCAGGTCGCCGGTGCTGGCGAGGGGCACGGTAGGGCTCCCGGGCGTCGGAGGGCGGGCGTCAGGGGGCGAGGATCACCGAGCGGGTGAGGTGGCGGGGCCGGTCGGGGTCGAGGCCGCGGGCGGCGGCGACGGCGACGGCGAGCCGCTGGGCTCGGACCAGTTCGGCGAGCGGGTCGAGGTCACCGGGCACCCACCTCGCGCCGGTCTCCCGCACCTGGTCGGCCAGTCCGTCGGGGGCCTCGCCGAACATCCAGGTGGCCGTTCCGGCGGTGCTGATGCTGATGGGTCCGTGTCGGTACTCCATCGCCGGGTATGCCTCGGTCCAGGACAGGGATGCCTCGCGCATCTTGAGGCCGGCCTCGTTGGCCAGTCCGACGGTCCAGCCCCGGCCGAGGAAGGTGAACTGCGTGCTCCCGACGAGCCCTTCGGGCAGTTCGGCCGCGAGTGCGGCGCGGGCGTCGGCGACGACGGCGTCGGTGTGCAGGCCCAGGTGGGCGCGGAGCAGGGTCAGGGCGGTGGTCGCGAACCGGGTCTGCACGACGGAGCGTTCGTCGGCGAAGTCGAGTACCACCACGTCGTCGGCGGCGGACATGACCGGTGTCCGCGGGTCGGCGGTGAGGGCGACCGTCCTGGTCCGGCCCTTCAGTCCGGCGAGCAGCTCCAGCACTTCGGTGGTGGTGCCCGAACGGGTGAGGGCGACGACCCGGTCGTACGCGCGGCCCCGCGGGAACTCGGAGGCGGCGAACGCGTCGGTCTCGCCCTGGCCGGCCTCCTCGCGCAGCGCCGCGGCCGACTGGGCCATGAAGTACGAGGTACCGCAGCCGACGATCGCCACCCGCTCCCCCGCCGCCGGCAGTGCGGAGGTGTGCCGGGCCGCCTCGGCCGCGGCGCGGGTCCAGCACTCGGGCTGGCTGGTGAGTTCGTCCTCGACGTACGTCATGCCGCACACTCCCCGGTCACGGAGTCATCTGATTGTTCCTGCAAGATATAGCTATCTTTCGAGCACAATCAAGCAATCTGAGGAAGAGGGCGGTGCGCTAGGGTCGGCGGGAGATCGAGGAACGGAGGCGCGGATGTCGCGCGACGCCCGCTGGAAGGCGCTGCTGGAGCTGCTCGTCGAGCGCGGCCGGCTGGACGTCGAGGAGGCGGCGGCCGAGCTGGAGGTCTCGGCCGCGACGATCCGCCGCGACTTCGACCGGTTGGCGGAGCAGCAGATGCTGGTGCGCACCCGCGGCGGCGCGGTCGTGCACGGGGTGTCCTACGAGTTGCCGCTGCGCTACAAGACGGCCCGCAACGCCTCGGAGAAGCAGCGCGTCGCCCAGGCGGTCGCCGCCCTGGTGGCGCCGGGCGAGGCGGTGGGCCTGACCGGGGGCACGACCACCACCGAGGTGGCGCGCGCCCTGGCCGTGCGCGCGGACCTGGCCTCGGGGACGCCGGCGCTGACCGTGGTCACCAACGCGCTGAACATCGCCAACGAGCTGGCCGTCCGGCCGCAGTTCAAGATCGTGGTGACGGGCGGGGTGGCGCGGGCCCAGTCGTACGAGCTGATCGGTCCGCTCGCGGACGGGGTGCTGGGCCAGGTGACGGTCGACGTGGCGGTGCTGGGCGTCGTCGCCTTCGACGTGACCCACGGGGCCGCGGCACACGACGAGGCCGAGGCCGCGATCAACCGGCTGCTGTGCGAGCGCGCCGAGCGCGTGGTCGTCGCCGCCGACTCCAGCAAGCTCGGCCGCCGGGCGTTCGCCCGGATCTGCTCCGCCGAGTCGGTGGACACGCTGGTCACGGACGGGGCGGCCGACCCGGACCTGGTGCGGCGGTTCGAGGACGCCGGGGTCCGGGTCGTGCTGGCCTGAGTCAGGGCCGGGCGGGGTCGCGGGGTCGCATCGGTGAGCCGGGAGAGGTTCGCCGGTGGGCCGGAAAACGGGGTCTCGCCGGTGGGTGACCGAGCGCCGCTCGGCCGTCGGCTCAGTGACCGTGGCCGTCGGAGTGCTCGGTCGTGGTGGTCGGGGCCGGAGCCTGGGTGTCGGGCGCCGCTCCCGCCCTCACGGTGAACGCCGCGGTGCGGACCTCGCCCTCGTGCTTGAAGTCGAGGAAGAGACGGTAGGTGCCGGTGCTGGGCGCGGTGGCCGTGAAGGAGATCGCGGGTCCGGGCTCGGTGGTGCCGTCGCCGGGCTCCCCGTTGGGGTGGACGTGGAGGTAGGCGAGGTCGCCGGAGCGCAGGGCGACCAGGTGGCCGTAGGCGCCGAGGTAGGGCTGGAGGTCGGTGACGGGCTTGCCGTCGCGGGAGACCCTCAGCGTCAGCTCGCCCGGCTCGCCGGGGCGCAGCGAGCCGGACAGGGCGACTTGGTAGCCGTCGATCGTGGCCGTGCGGTCGGGGGCCGGGAGGCCGGCGGGTTCGTAGCGGCCGGAGGCCGCGAGGTCGGCGCCGAGGGTGAGGTCGCGCGCGTCCTTCCCCGCCGGGGTGAAGTCGGCGAAGACCCGGTAGCCGCCGGCGCTGGGCAGGTCGACGGGGGTGCTCCAGGTGCCGTCGGCGGCGCGGGTGGGGTGCAGGTGGCGGTAGGTGACCAGGTCGCGTGAGGCCACGATGAGGTGCATTTCCTTGTCGTGCTCGCGCTGGTAAGCCGTGACGGCGTCGCCGTCGGCGTCCCGGACGGTGAAGCGCAGTTCCGCCTTCTGGCCGGCGGTGACGCGCGGAGTGGCGAGGTCGAGGGTGTAGCCCTTCTCGGAGATCTGCAGTCCGCCGGCGGCTTCGGCCTCGTGCCCTCCGTGACCGCCGCCCGCCTCGGAGGCGGCGGGGGTGCGGCCGTGGGTGTCGTGCGGTGCGGGCGCACTCTCGGCGACGACCGGCTCGACCGTCCTGCCGACGCCGTACGCGGTGCCGAAGGTGGCGGCCAGTGCGGCGGTGAACGCGGTGATCCTCAGTCCGGTGCGCATGGCGGGTCGTCTCCTCGAATCCAAGGGTCCCCGACTCCCGGGAGACCGCTTCATGCACTTCACCATACCCCCAGGGGGTAATCAGTCAAGTGGAGCGAGAGCTTGCGTTACCTACCCCCGGGGGGTATACATGTGGTCGGCAGGAGGTACCCCCGCTGGGTATCCACATCAGGCACCGGCGTCAGGAGCAGCAGCCATGACCACGAGCACGACCAGAGCACCGGCCGAGGTGGAACTCGCCATCGGCGGCATGACCTGCGCCTCGTGTGCCGCCCGGATCGAGAAGAAGCTCAACCGGATGGACGGGGTCACCGCCACCGTCAACTACGCGACGGAGAAGGCCAAGGTCAGCTACACCGGTGACGTGTCCGTCCCCGAGCTGATCGCCACCGTCGAGGCGACCGGGTACACGGCGCGCGAGCCCGAACCCGAGCCGGCGCGTGCCGGGACCGGGCCCGGCACGGAGCCCGCGGAGGCCGCCGACGAGCTGCGGCCGCTCAGGGAGCGGCTGGTCACCGCGGTGGTGCTGGCCGTCCCGGTCATCGCGATGGCGATGGTGCCGGCGCTGCAGTTCGAGTACTGGCAGTGGCTGTCGCTGACGCTGGCGGCGCCGGTGGTGACGTACGCGGCCTGGCCCTTCCACAAGGCCGCCTTCACCAACGCCCGGCACGGCGCGGCCACCATGGACACGCTGATCTCGGTGGGCACCTCGGCGGCGTTCCTGTGGTCGCTGTGGGCGCTGTTCTTCGGCACCGCGGGCACGCCGGGCATGACGCACCCCTTCGAGCTGACCATCGCCCGCAGCGACGGTGCCGGGAACATCTATCTGGAGGCCGCCGCCGGGGTCACCGCCTTCATCCTGGCCGGCCGCTACTTCGAGGCCCGTTCCAAGCGCAAGGCGGGCGCCGCGCTCAAGGCCCTGCTGGAGCTGGGCGCCAAGGACGTCACGGTCCTCCGCGACGGCCGCGAGGAGCAGATCCCGGTCGGTGAGCTGAAGGTCGGCGACCGCTTCCTGGTCCGTCCCGGTGAGAAGATCGCGACCGACGGCACGGTCGTCGAGGGCACCTCGGCCGTCGACGCCTCGATGCTCACCGGTGAGTCGGTGCCGGTGGAGGTCGGCGTGGGCGACGCGGTCACCGGCGCGACCGTGAACGCGGGGGGCCGGCTGGTGGTCGAGGCCACGCGGGTCGGCGCCGACACCCAGCTCGCGCGGATGGCGAAGCTGGTGGAGGACGCGCAGAACGGCAAGGCCGCCGCCCAGCGGCTCGCCGACCGGGTCTCCGGTGTCTTCGTCCCCGTCGTCATCGCCCTCGCGCTGGCCACCCTCGGCTTCTGGATCGGCAACGGCTCGGGGCTGACCGCCGCGTTCACCGCCGCCGTCGCGGTCCTGATCATCGCCTGCCCCTGCGCCCTGGGCCTGGCCACGCCGACCGCGCTGATGGTCGGCACCGGGCGCGGTGCCCAGCTCGGCATCCTCATCAAGGGCCCCGAGGTGCTGGAGTCCACCCGCAAGGTCGACACCATCGTGCTCGACAAGACCGGCACCGTGACGACCGGCCGCATGACGCTGCTCGCCGTGCACACCGCCGACGGCACCGAGGAGTCCGAGGTCCTGCGGCTGGCGGGCGCGTTGGAGCACGCCTCCGAGCACCCGATCGCCCGCGCCGTCGCCGACGGAGCGCTGGAGAAGCTGGGCGCGCTGCCCGCGCCCGAGGACTTCGCCAACATCCCCGGCCTGGGCGTCCAGGGCATCGTCGACGGCCACGCCGTGCTGGTCGGCCGCGAGAAGCTGCTCGCCGAGTGGGCCATGGAACTGCCCGCCGGCCTGGCCCGCGCCAAGGCCGAGGCCGAGGCGTCCGGCCGCACCGCCATCGCGGTCGCCTGGGACGGTGCGGCCAGGGCGGTCCTGGAGGTCGCCGACGCGGTCAAGGACACCAGCGCCGAGGCCATCACCCGGCTGCGCGCACTGGGCCTGACCCCGATCCTCCTCACCGGCGACAACAGGGCCGTCGCCGAGGCGGTGGCGGCGGAGGTCGGGATCGCTCCCGAGCACGTCATCGCCGAGGTCATGCCGGAGGACAAGGTCGATGTCGTCAAGCGCCTCCAGGACGAGGGCCGTTCGGTGGCGATGGTCGGGGACGGGGTCAACGACGCCGCCGCGCTCGCCCAGGCCGACCTGGGGCTCGCCATGGGCACCGGCACCGACGCCGCCATCGAGGCCGGCGACCTCACCCTCGTCCGCGGCGACCTGCGCGCCGCCGCCGACGCCATCCGCCTCGCCCGCAGGACGCTCGGCACCATCAGGTCCAACCTCTTCTGGGCCTTCGCCTACAACGTCGCCGCCCTGCCGCTCGCCGCGGCCGGACTCCTCAACCCGATGATCGCCGGAGCGGCCATGGCCTTCTCCTCGGTCTTCGTCGTCGGCAACTCGCTGCGGCTGCGGGGCTTCAAGGCCGCGAGCTGATCACCCGCCACTCCCGAGCCGTCGGCCGACCCCACTCCGGGGCCGGCCGACGGCCCGCGTACGCCCGCACCCGCGACACGTTGCCGACCGCCCGACGACCGAGGCGCGGCGCCCGGGGACCGGCAACCGACGACCGACGCCCGGGGACCGGGGACCGGCAACCGACGACCGACGCCCGGGGACCGGGGACCGGGGACCGGCGACCGGCGACCGGCGACCGGCGACCGGCGGAGGACGCCACGACGGCCAGGCG
Source organism: Streptomyces rochei (assembly GCA_002155895.1). GTDB lineage: Bacteria > Actinomycetota > Actinomycetes > Streptomycetales > Streptomycetaceae > Streptomyces > Streptomyces rochei. Next base: position 37,900 of record MUMD01000063.1, on the reverse strand, counting down.
AAGGGGACACGGAGCCCCGAGCCCGGCGATCGCGGCGTCACCCGTACGGCCGTCGTGGACGCGCCGCACGCGCCGGGACGGAACAGGCTGGTACGCCGACCGACCCGGTGCCCGGGAACGCCGGCCGTTCCCCTCGCCCGCGGAGCAGGAGCCCATGACCGATCCGACCGACACCGCCGGGAAGACCGGCGGCCCGCTCGCCCCGGGCGCCGCGCGCGGGCGTTCCCGCGACGGCGGCCTCTCCGCCGTGCTCGGTGATCTGCGTGCCGTGGACGGCGCGCTGTACGCGGCGGTGGCCGCGACGCCCACCCCCACGCTCGACCGCGCGCTGCGCCGGCTGTCCCACGCGGCCGACCATTCGAAGCTCTCCCTCGGCATCGCCGCCGCGCTCGCGTCGGCCGGTGCCCGGCCCCGGCGCGCCGCCGTCGTGGGGCTGGGCGCGGTCGCCGTGACGTCGGCCGCCGCCAATCTGCTGGGCAAGCGTCTGGTGCGCAGGGCGCGCCCGGACCGGGAGGGCGCGCGGGTGACGGTGGACCGGTACGTGCCGATGCCCGCCTCCGCGTCCTTCCCGTCCGGGCACACGGCCTGCGCGGTGGCGTTCGCCACGGCGGTCGGCGTGGTCCTGCCCGTCGCGGCGGTCCCGCTCGGCGCGCTGGCCGGCGCCGTCGGCTACTCCCGGGTCCACACCGGTGTGCACTACCCCGGTGACGTGGCGGCGGGCGCCGTGCTGGGCATCGCCGGGGCGGCCGCCGCGTTGGCGGCAGCGGCGGCCTCCCCCGTGCCGGGCGTGCGGTCGGTCTACGCGCCGCCGCGGGCGCCCGCCGCCCCGCAAGGGTGACGGCCGCGTCAGCCGAAGGCCCGCACTGCCTGGTAGTACGTCCACGCCGTGCTGTTGCAGGCGGTCTTCGTGGCGCCGCTGTACCGGCCGCAGACTCGCTTGAGGTCTTCGTAGAAGGCGCTGTCGAGGCGCGCCTTGTTGGCGGAGAAGGTGCCCGCGGCCTTGTAGTTGCGGTACCCGAAGTCGTGCCGCGCACAGGAGTTGCTGAAGGGGAAGCCGAAGGGGTTGTCCGGCGAGGAGGAGCAGTAGTCGGTGGTCCAGTCGAACCCGTAGGCGGACCAGGCGGACTGGTTGGCCCGCGCCGCGGCCCAGGCGTTGTAGCTCGACGCGCTGGTCTGCGTCCAACTGGAGAGCACCTGCGGCTTGTCGGCGGGAGCGGCTTCGGCGGTCGCGGCGGTGGCGAAGACGGTGGTGACGGACAGGGCCGTGGCGGCGAGTCCGGTGGCGAGTCTGCGGTGCATCCCACACCTCCATGAGGCTGTGACCCGCCCCTCGGGCCACAGGTTCATGCCAAGATGATGCGCATCCTCACACCCACTTCACACTTCCGTCGCGCCAATGTCTTCTGAACTCTTCGGTCCGCCAAGGGATTTGGGCGTGAACGACGGTCCGCGCGCCGGGTCCTCCGACCTCAACTGCCTGGCCCACAAGGCACGTCGACGGCCGCATGAGCCGACGCGAGCCGGTCGGGACCGGCGCGGGCCCCGTCTCGCGGCCCGGTCACTCGCCCTGGCCACTCGCCCCGGTCACTCGCCCCGGTACGGCAGCGTCGTCCCCGGCAGCGCGTACTCGTCCCGGTGCCCGCACATGCCGTGGCCGCCGTGCGCGGTGGGCGCCGCCTCGTACGCGGTGGCGTCGGCGAGGTACGCGGGGTCCTCGTCGGCGAGGGCGTCGAGCCGTTGCCCCGTGCGGGCGGCGGCGGCCGACGCGCCGGCTCGCCACAACTCCCGCCAGCCGGGCACCCGGTGGCGCACCAGGCGTGCGGCGGTCCGCTGGAACCGGCGGAGCGGGCCGGCGTCCCCGGCGACCAGGGCCTCGCGCAGGCCGAGGTACCCCTCGACGGCGAGGTCCCTGCGTCGTCGGGCCGCCGCCCGCGTCTCCGGGCCACCGCCCGGCGGCAGCGCGGCGGCCTCGGCGTACGCCTCCGGGTCGGCCAGCACCTCGGGCGGGAAGGTGAAGACGGCGTCGCCGGCCTCGGGCAGGCCGCTGTTCTCCATCAGCACGGTGACGCGCAGTCCGTCGCCCTGCACCATGCGGTGCACGGTCCCGGGCGTGAACCAGGCGAGGGAGCCCGGCTCCAGCGGAACGTCCCGGTAGCCGTCGGGGCTCAGCGTCTGCACCGAGCCGCGTCCGCCGGTGACCACGTACGCCTCCGTGCACACCAGATGCAGGTGCGGGCTGCCACCGCGGACGCCGTCGGCCGCCTCCCAGTCGTACGGGCACAGGTGGGACAGGCCGACGGCGCCGGGCAGGGGACGGTCGAACCGGGGTCCGGGGCCGTTCACCACGCCAGACCGTCCAGGTGGGCGCCGACCCGGTCGCGGTCCCAGGCGCCGTCGGCGACCACGACGCGGTAGCGGTAGGCGAAGGACTCGCCCGGCGGCAGCTCGAACTCCTCGAAGAACGCCCAGGAGAACGCGACGCTGGGGATGGGTTCGGCGCGCACGAACCAGTGCGAGGGGTGGATCGCCCGCTTCTCGTCGAGGTTCTCGGGCGCATGGGCGAAGACGAGCGTGGAGTGCGCGTCGACCTCGTCGTGCTCGGTGGTGAAGGCGAGCCAGGGGCCCTGGGTGCCCATCAGCGCGGCGGCGTCCGCCTCGGTGCCGGGCGCGAAGACGGTGCCGCCGGTGAAGTCGCGGGCGCCGCGCCACTGGAGGCCGGTGTAGCCGGCCATCTCCCGGCCCGCGGTGGTCGGGGAGCCGAACACCAGCGGTTCGCCCCGGGTGTTGGTGAGGCGGATCGACCAGTCCAGGGCCCAGGCGCCGGCCTCCTCGTCGACCGAGTGGAGGGTCAGGCCGCGTTCCTCGCGGGCCCACTCGGCGCCGCCGTTCTCGATCCAGGTGAGGTGCTCGGTCAGCGCGATCCGGTCGTCCTCGGCCGTCAGCTCGGGGAAGCCGTCGTGCCGCATCGAGCCGATGCGTTCGGGCAGCGGCCGGTAACCCTCGCCGTGGACGTAGGAGTTGCCGCCCCAGAAGTTCTGGCCGGACAGGTGGCTGGCCGTCATCTGCAGGCCCTTGTGCCAGCGGTGGTCGTGGGGCCGGTAGCCGGTCACCGTGCGTCCGGCGAGGGTGCGCACCGGGTGGGCGTAGGGCTTGCGGGACTCGAAGGCGTCGGGGTCGGGCCGGTAGACGTAACGGAGGATCTCGGTGCCGCACGCGGCGGTGACGGTGACGTGGTCGCCGTGGGTGTGGGTGACGCGGAGGGTGCTCATGCGCGCTCCTTCGGGGCCCAGTCGGGGTGGCCGCCGTGCATGGCGGCGTGGAAGGGGTCGCCGGGTCCGATCTCGCCCGCGCGGACCGGCCGCCCGGTGAACGCCGCCTTGTAGAGCGCGGCGGCGAACTCCAGCGTGGCGCGGGCGTCCCGGCCGCTGCCGGGCGGGCGCTCGCCCGCGTCCCAGGCGTCCAGCACGGCGCCGAGCTGTGCGGTGTGCGAGCTGGGCACGTCCGCCGCCGGGGTGCGCCAGGCGGCGGCGCGCGCGGGGTCGACGTGCCGGGCCGGGGTGTAGGTCCAGTCGGTGTTGCGGTGCCCGTACAGGTGGGTCAGCTCGACGGTGGCGTCGGCGCAGTCGACGCGGACGCGGCTCACCTCGTCCGGGGAGAGCACGCTGTTGACGACGGTGGCGAGGGCGCCGTTCTCGAACCGCACCAGGGCGGTGGAGACGTCCTCGCTCTCGGTGTCGTGGACCAGCCGCGAGGCCATGGCCCGCACCTCCGCCCAGGGGCCCAGCAGGTGCAGCAGCAGGTCGTACTGGTGGATGCCGTGCCCCATGGTCGGGCCGCCGCCCTCGGTGGACCAGCGTCCGCGCCAGGGCACGGCGTAGTAGGCGGCGTCGCGGTGCCAGGTGGTCTGGCAGTGGGCGACCAGCGGGGCGCCCAGCTCGCCGCGCGCGATCAGGTCGCGGGCGTGCGCGGCGCCCGATCCGTAGCGGTGCTGGAAGACGACGGACGCGTACGCCCCGGATGCCTCCTCGGACGCCGCGATGTCGTCGTACTCGGCCAGCGAGAGGCACAGCGGCTTCTCGCACAGCACCCAGGCGCCCGCCTTGAGCGCGGCCACCGCCTGCTCCCGGTGCAGGGAGGGCGGCGTGCCGATGACGACGAGGTCGGGCCGTACGGCGTCCAGCATGTCGCCCACCGACGTGTACCCGGCGACGTCCCCGCCCGCCTCGGCCCGGAAGGCGTCGAGCCGGGCCGGGTCCACGTCCACGGCGGCGACCAGTTCCGTCCGGTCGGCGTGGGCCCTCAGGGCGGGCAGGTGGCCGCCGGTGACGATGGCGCCGGTACCGACCACGGCGACGCGGCGGCGGGCGGGACGTGGGGACATGCGGTCCTCCTCGGACGCCGGCGCGCGAGAGGCACGCACGCCGTTAGAAAGCGCTTTCACTCCGGCAGACCCTAAGCGGAGGGAGAACGGCCGTACAACCCCCCAGCGTTTGCGGGCGCGGCCGACGGCTGGTCGACTGTCGGCGGGGGGATGGGGGCCGGCCGCACCGCGCCGGCGCAGTCTTCAGTCCTCCGGAAGGAACAAGGCGTGAGCAAGCCGAAGTCGTCGTCCGTGGAGCACAGGTCCGACGGCAGCCAGCCCTGGCTGCACCAGAAGGGGCGCGTCATCCAGGAGTTCGGAACCGTCAAGCAGTTCCCCGTGGCGTTGTCCATGGACACGCGGCTCTACTCCTGCCAGCGGCTGAACAAGGTGCTGGCGGACACCCGCATCCTGCACGACCTGTACAAGAAGTACCACTGGCTGATGCGCGGGGCGACGTTCTACCAACTGCACCTGCTGCTGGACAAGCACGCCGGCGAACAGCTGGAGCTGATCGACACGGTCGCCGAGCGCGTCCAGACGCTCGGCGGCGTCGCCATCGGCGACCCCCGCCACGTCGCCGAGATCACCACCGTGCCGCGCCCGCCGGACGGCGTCGAGGAGGTACCGGCGATGCTGTCGCGCCTGCTGGAGGCGCACGAGCTGATCCTGACCGAGTGCCACGACGCGGCCGCCCGCACCCAGGAGATGGGCGACGACGGCACCAACGACATCCTCGTCTCCGACGTCGTGCGCACCAACGAACTGCAGGCGTGGTTCGTGGCGGAGCACCTGGTGGACACGCCGCTGGTGCACGCCTGAGCCCGTGTCACCCGACGACGGCCCCGCGACGGGCCGCCGTCACCCTCCGTGCTCCCCCGGGCGAGGGCGTCCGTGATGCCCTCGCCCCCCTTCTGTGAAAGCGTCCGGCACATGGCCCACTCGTCCCACGGTGCCCATGCCGAGCCCCCGACGCGCGGGCGGCGATGGTCCACCTTCCGCCAGTCGCCGTTCTGGCCGGCCACCGTGCTGGTGCTGATCCTCGCGGCGGCCGCGGGGCTCTTCGCGGGTTCGTACACCTACTCGATGGCGGACCCGACCCCGCACTCGATCCCCACGGCGGTGGTCGGCTCCTACGAACAGGCGCGCGGCCGGGCCTTCCTGGACGGCCTGGAGAAGGCGCTGAACGCCTCCGTGAAGGTGCACCCCTACGACAGCACGGCCGAGGCCCGGGAGGCGATGCAGGACCAGGAGGTCTTCGGGATCTTCGAGATCCGCGACGAGGGCCGCACCGCCGTGCTCGACCTGTCCAGCGCGTCCGGCGCCTCGGTCGCCGAGGTGCTGGCCGACACGGCACCGGCCGTGGGGAAGGAGACCGGCGTCGACGTCACCGTCCGGGACGTCAACCCCCTCCAGGAGGGCGACCCGCGCGGGCTCGCGATCTTCTACATCTCGCTCGCCGCGGTCATCATCGGTTTCGTCGGTGCGATCCAACTGAGCGTGCACGCCCGCTCCCTGACCCCGTTCGAGCGCATCCTCTTCACGGCGGCCTACGCGCTGCTCGGCGGGTTCGCCATCGCCGCGACGGTGGACTGGCTGCTGGACGCGCTGGACCTGCCGTTCGTCGAGTCCTGGATGATCCTGGCGCTCACCCTGTTCGCGTCGGGCATGGTCTTCACGATGTTCAACACCCTCTTCGGACGCTGGGCGATGCTGCCGACCTGGGGCCTGATGGTGCTCCTGGGCAACCCCTCGTCCGGGGGCGCGGTGTCCTGGCCGCTGCTGCCGTCCCCGCTGGGGGCCATCGGCCAGTGGCTGCCGCCCGGCGCCTCGGTCAACGCGCAGCACACGGCGGTGTACTTCCAGGGGCACCAGCACCTGTTCCCGTTCCTGGTGCTGGGCGGCTGGGCGCTGCTGTCCTGCACGGTCTTCTGGATCTGGCGGCACCGGCACCCCGGCGGCCGGGAGAAGCAGCCGGCCCACGCCGCGGACTCCTGAACCGTGCGCGGCCGTCCCCGAGGGCGTCTGTTCCGATCGGCACCCGGCTGCGATCATGAGGCGGAACGCCCGCCTTCGGTTGGAGTGAGCACATGGCCCTGGACGTCGACGCGATCCGCGCGCAGATCCCCGCCCTGAAGTCCGGCTCCGCCCGCTTCGACGCCCCGGGCGGCACCCAGACCCCGCAGCCCGTCATCGACGCCGTCGCCGAGGCCCTGGCCCATCCGCTGGCCAACCGGGGCCGGACGACCGAGGGCGAGCGCAACGCGGACGGCATAGTCACGGCCGCCCGCGGCGCCCTGGCCGATCTGCTGGGCGTCGACCCCCGGGGCGTCGTCTTCGGCCGCAGCGCCACCCAGCTCGCCTACGACCTGTCCCGCACGCTCGCCCGGACCTGGCAGCCCGGCGACGAGGTGGTCGTCACCCGCCTCGACCACGACTCCAACATCCGGCCCTGGGTGCAGGCGGCCGAGGCGGCCGGCGCGACCGTGCGCTGGGCCGACTTCGACCCGGCCACCGGGGAACTCCTCCCCGAGCACATCGAGGCGGTGCTCTCCCCGCGCACCCGGCTGGTCGCGGTGACCGCCGCCTCCAACCTGATCGGCACCGTGCCCGACGTGGCGGCCGTCGCCCGCCTGGCGCACGGGGTCGGCGCGCTGCTGCACGTCGACGCGGTGCACTACGCCTCGCACGCCGTGGTGGACCTGGCGGCGCTGGGCGCGGACACGCTGGTGTGCTCGCCCTACAAGTTCCTCGGCCCGCACCTGGGGGTGCTGGCGGCCCGGCCGGAGTTCCTGGAGACGCTGCGGCCCGACAAGCTGCTGCCCTCCAGCGACGCCGTCCCCGAGCGCTTCGAGCTGGGCACGCTGCCGTACGAGCTGCTGGCCGGGGCCCGTGCCGCGGTGGACTTCCTCGCGGGGCTGGAGCCTCAGGCGCGCGGCAGCCGCCGGGACCGGCTGGCCGCCTCCTTCGCGGCCCTGGAGGCGCACGAGGAGGCGCTGCGCGAGCGGATCGAGCGGGGGCTCGCGGACCTCGGCGGGATCACCGTGTACTCACGGGCCGCCCGGCGCACCCCGACCCTGCTGTTCACCGTGGCGGGCCTCAGCCCCGCCGAGGTGTACGGCCGGCTCGCCGAACGCGGGGTCGACGCGCCCGCCGGTTCCTTCTACGCCCTGGAGGCATCGCGCCGGCTGGGACTGGGCGACGAGGGCGCCGTACGGGTGGGACTCGCGCCGTACACCGACGCGAACGACGTGGACCGCCTCCTCACCGCGCTGGGCACCCTCATCCCCTGACCCGGCGGGCTCACCCCAGCGGCACGGTCACCTCGCCGGTGCCCTCCGCGCTCGCGCCGCCCGCGACCCGTACGGCGAACGGGCGGTCGGTGCCGGACGCGGTGACCCGCAGCACCTCCCCCTCGCGCCGCACCCGGAAGGTCGCGGCCGGCGTGCCCAGCAGGTCGGGCACGGTGACCTCCGCCTCGTAGCCGGGCCCGGCGGGCGGGTGGACCAGCAGCGTCGGGGCGTCCAGCCAGTCGCCGTCGGGACGGCTGTCGTCGGCGGCCAGCGGCAGGACGGCGCCCTCACGGACGTACAGCGGCAGGCTGTCGTAGCCGTGCCGTTCGGTGCGCCAGGCGGGGCCGGTGACGCGGTCGCCGGTCAGGAGGTGGGTCCAGGTGCCCTCGGGGAGGTAGACCTCGACCTCGCCGTCCTCGGTGAAGACCGGGGCGACGAGCAGGTCGGGGCCGAGCATGTACTGGCGGTCCAGCGTCCGGCAGCCCGGGTCGTGCGGGTACTCCAGGACCATCGGCCGCATCATGGGCACGCCGGTGCGGTGGGCCTCGGCGGCGACGCCGTACAGGTAGGGCATCAGGCGGTGCTTGAGGAGGGTGAAGCGCCGGGCGACGTCCACCGCCTCCTCGCCGAACTCCCACGGCACCCGGTAGGAGGAGGAGCCGTGCAAGCGGCTGTGCGAGGAGAGCAGACCGAAGGCCAGCCAGCGCTTGAAGACCGCCTCGTCGGGGGTGCCCTCGAAGCCGCCGATGTCGTGGCTCCAGAAGCCGAAGCCGCTCAGGGACAAGGACAGGCCGCCCCGGAGCGACTCGGCCATCGCCTCGAAGGACGACCAGCAGTCGCCGCCCCAGTGGACGGGGTACTGCTGGCCGCCCGCGGTCGCGGAGCGGGCGAAGAGGACGGCCTCGCCCTGCCCGCGTTCCTTCTCGAGGAGTTCGAAGACGGTGCGGTTGAACAGGTGGGTGTAGTAGTTGTGCATCCGCTCCGGGTCGGAGCCGTCGTGCCAGACGACGTCGGTGGGGATGCGCTCGCCGAAGTCGGTCTTGAAGCAGTCCACGCCCTGGTCGAGCAGCGGCTTGAGCTTCCCGGCGAACCAGTCGCGGGCGGCGGGGCTGGTGAAGTCGACCAGGCCCATGCCCGCCTGCCACAGGTCCCACTGCCAGACGTCGCCGTTCGCGCGGCGCACCAGGTGCCCGAGGGCGGCGGCCTCCTCGAAGAGCGGGGACTTCTGGGCGATGTAGGGGTTGATCCAGACGCTGATCCTCAGGCCCTTGGCCTTGAGCCGGGCCAGCATGCCGTCCGGGTCGGGGAAGACGTCCGGGTCCCACCGGAAGTCGCACCACTGGTACTCGCGCATCCAGAAGCAGTCGAAGTGGAACACGGTCAACGGGATGCCGCGCTCGGCCATGCCGTCGACGAACGAGGTCACCGTGTGCTCGTCGTAGGACGTGGTGAAGGAGGTGGTGAGCCAGAGGCCGAAGGACCAGGCGGGCGGCAGGGCGGGGCGGCCGGTGAGGGCGGTGTAGCGGGTGAGCACGTCCTTGGGCGTGGGACCGGCGACGACGTAGTACTCCAGCGTCTGGTCCTCGACGCTGAACTGCACCTGGCCGACGGACTCGGAGCCGACCTCGAAGGAGACGGCTCCGGGATGGTTGACGAAGACGCCGTAGCCCCGTGAGGAGAGGTAGAACGGGATGTTCTTGTAGGCCTGCTCGCTGCTGGTGCCGCCGTCGGCCTGCCACATGTCGACGACCTGGCCGTTCTTGATGAACGGGGTGAAGCGTTCGCCGAGTCCGTAGACCTGCTCGCCGACGCCGAGGGAGAGCCGGCTCAGCATGTGGTGCGCGCCGTCGCCGGTGGTGGCGAACGCGGTGCCCTTGGCGTTCGCGCGGGTCAGCTCGCGTCCGTCCGCGTCGTGGAAGGTGAGGCCCCAGGGGCCCTCGCGGTCCAGACGCAGGGTCAGCGGGCCGCTGGTCAGCTCGGTGACGGAGCCGTCCTCGCGCACCGTGCCGGCGCCGTCGGCCTCGGTCGTGAGCGCGTAGTCGGGGCCGGGCCGGCGCTTGCCGGCGTGATGGGTGACGCGGACGCCGATGACGCCCTCGATGGGAGAGAAGCACTCGACCGTGAGGAGCGGCGCGTTGAGCGTGTCGCCCCTGCGCGTCACCCTCTTCACGGCGGCATGGGCGGTGAAGCGCTTCGATTCGGGGCGCACGTCGCGTACTTCGGTGGCGTACGAGATCTGCACGCCCTCGCGGATGAGCCAGAAGCCGTCGGTGAACTTCATGATCTTCCTCGGGTGGGACGGGAGCTGTCGGATGGGAGCACGGAGGCCGTCCCGCAGCATTTTGATCGTACACAAAACAAATGCGGCCGCCGAGGGGCTGCGATCGGGTTCACGCCTCTGAGCAGGCACTATTACCGACAAGAACAGCCCCTTCACGCCACGGAGCGGCGAGACCGGGGCCACTTTCCTCTAGCGCGACAGCAGGTCCTTGACGTATTAGTCATCACATCAAACAAAACGGTCCGGCGAGGGAGCCGGACGGTACGACAGCAAGGGCCGCACCATGTCGAAGCGCTTCACCTCGCTCGCCTTGACAGCACACCCTCCTGCCACCGGGCACCACGGGCGAGGACGTTCACGCCGAGTCGTCGCCCCGGTCGCCGCCGTCTGTGTCCTGGTCGCGGGGGCCGCGCTGACCGGCTGCGGACAGCAGCGGGACGCCGACGTGTACACCGTGCTGAACTCCTCGACCGACGAGTCCTACCACCGCTGGGACGCGGAGGCGATGGCCCGGTGCGGCAAGCGGCTGGGCGTCACCATCGAGCAGCAGAGCGTCCCGGCGGCGCAGGTGATGACGAAGGCGCTGCGCATGGCGTCGTCCAAGTCGCTGCCCGACATCGTGCAGTTCGACGCGTCCGAGATGCCCACCTTCGCGGACGCGGGCGGCCTGACCGACCTGCGGTCCCTCGGGCTGAGCACCGAGGACGTCCCCGAGGGCATCGTCGACTTCGGCTCGTACCGGGGGACGTACTACGGCGCCGCGCGGTCGGTGAACACGCTGGCGCTCTTCTACAACAAGGACGTGCTCGACAAGGCGGGCGTCGAGGTGCCCACGACCTGGGCGGAGCTGCGGGAGACCGCGAAGCGCCTCACCCAGGGCAAGCGGTACGGCCTGGCGCTGAGCGCGGGCGGCGCCGAGGACGGCGTCTTCCAGTTCCTGCCGTTCATGTGGTCCAACGGCGGTGACGAGACCGACCTGGACAGTCCCCGGGTCGTGGAGGCACTGGACTACTGGAAGGGCCTGCTCGGGGACGGCTCGCTGTCGAAGTCGACGGTCAACTGGACCCAGGCGGACGTCAACGACCAGTTCATGGCCGGCAACGCCGCGATGATGATCAACGGTCCGTGGCAGGTGGAGACCCTCAACACCGACGAGTCGCTGCACTGGGGCATCGCCCCCATCCCGGTGCCCGAGGCCGGCGAGGACTCGGTCGGACCGCTGGGCGGCGCCGTGCTCACCGTGCCGAACACCGGCGACGAGGCACGGGAGAAGACCGCCGGGAAGATCGTCGCCTGTCTGTCGAGCGAGGAGGAGCAGCTGACCTACGCGCTCAACAGCTGGATGGTGCCGGCCAACGCCAAGGCCGCCGCCGTCTGGCGCGAACGGGTGCCGGAGCTGGACTCCCTCGCCGATCAGGTGGCCGTCGCCCGGTCCCGGACGGCGAAGCTGGGCGCCGGCTGGTCGAGCGTGTCGCTCGCCCTGCAGAGCGCCTTCCAGTCCGCCCTGACCGGCCAGTCCGGCGAGACCGCCCTGAAGCGCGCCCAGCAGCGGGCCACGAGCGGGAACTGAGGTACGCGCCCATGACCACGCCCACCGTCACCGCCCGGACGCCCGAGAAGGCGTCCGCACCGGCCGCGGCACCCGACCCGGCCCGGATCGCGCGCCGGCGCCGGCTCACGCAGTGGGGGTTCGTCGCCCCCGCCGTCGTCTTCATGCTGCTCTTCTTCGGCTACCCGCTGGTCCGCAACGTCGTGATGAGCTTCCAGCACTACACGCCGAAGACCTTCTTCACCGGTGAGGCGCCCTTCAACGGCGCCGACAACTGGTCGAACGTCTTCCACGACGCCCTGTTCGGCAAGGCCCTGTGGCACACCCTCGTGTTCACGGCCGGCTCGCTGCTCGGGCAGTTCTGCATCGGCATGGCGCTGGCGGTCTTCTTCAGCCGCCGGTTCCCGCTGAACGGCGTGCTGCGCTCGCTGATCCTGCTGCCCTGGCTGGTGCCCATGGTGGTGTCCGGCATCGTCTGGCGGCGCATCCTCGACCAGGACACCGGTGTCCTCAACTCCTTCCTGGACACCCTCGGCATCGGCGGCCACACCCCCTGGCTGACCAGCCCCGACATGGCCCTGCTGTCGGTGATCCTGGTCAACATCTGGATCGGCATCCCGTTCAACATGGTCATCCTCTACGGCGGCCTCCAGGAGATCCCGAAGGAGCTGCACGAGGCCGCCGCGCTGGACGGCGCCTCGGCGTGGCGGACCTTCCGCTCGGTCACCCTGCCGATGCTCAAGCCGGTCATCACGGTGGTGCTCGTGCTCGGCTTCATGTCGACGGTGAAGATCCTCGACCTGATCCTCGCCCTCACCGACGGCGGCCCGGCCGACGCGACCCAGACGCTCGGCACGCTGACCTACCAGAACTCCTTCGTCCAGCTGGACTTCGGCGCCGGCGCCGTGGTCGGCAACGTGCTCATCCTGATCTCCGCCGTGTTCGCGGTGTTCTATCTGCGGGCCAACCGCACCGAGGGGAAGTGACCGACGATGGCCACCCACACACCCAACGCGTCCCGGCGCCGCTGGGGCTCCACCGTCGCCGGTGTGCTCGTCCTCGCGGTGATGCTGTTCCCGCTGTACTGGATGCTCAACACCGCGCTGCAGCCCGAGTCGGGGCTGCTGAAGGTCGACCCGGTGCCGGGCAGTCTGGACCTGTCCGGCTTCTCGAAGGCCATCAGCGACCAGGGCGGGCACCTGCTGACCTCGCTGGCCGTGTCGCTCGGCGCGGTCGCCATCTGCCTGCTGATCTCGGCGCCGGCGGCGTACGGGCTGGCGCGGTTCGGGCTGCGGGGCTCGCGCACGATCGTGTTCGGCACGCTGATCACCCAGATGGTGCCGGGCATCGTCATCGCCAACGCGCTCTACAACTCGTACGTCGACCTGGGCCTGGTCAACTCCTACTTCGGCCTGATGCTGGCGGACGCCTCGCTGGGCATCCCGTTCTCGATCGTACTGATGCGCTCCTTCATGGTGTCGATCCCGGGCGAGGTGATCGAGGCCGCGCAGATCGACGGGGCCGGTCCGGTGCGGACCTTCGTGCGGGTGGTGCTGCCGATGAGCCGCAACTCGCTGATCACCTCGGGGCTCTTCGCGTTCCTGTTCTCGTGGAGCGACTTCATGTTCGCGCTCACCCTGAACACCACCGACGAGGTCAAGCCCATCACGCTGGGCATCTACCAGTACATCGGCGCGCACGTGGGCGACTGGGGCTCGGTGATGGCCGCCTCCGTGCTCTCCGCGGTGCCTGCGGCGATCCTGCTCGTCCTCGCCCAGAAGTACATCGCCGCCGGGATCACCGGCGGCTCCGTCAAGTAATCGTCCTCGTCCAGGAGTTGAGCAGTACAGCATGAGTGAGTACCCCGGCTTCCCGCCCGGTTTCGTTTTCGGCGCCGCGACCGCCTCGTACCAGATCGAGGGCGCGGCCCGGGAGGACGGCCGCGGTCCGTCGATCTGGGACACCTACAGCCACACCCCCGGTCTGGTGGTGAACGGCGACACCGGTGACGTGGCCTGCGACCACTACCATCGCTACCCCCAGGACGTGGCGCTGCTGCGCGACCTGGGCGTGGACTCCTACCGCTTCTCGATCGCCTGGCCGCGCATCGTGCCGGACGGCTCGGGCGCGGTGAACCCGAAGGGCCTGGACTTCTACTCCCGTCTGGTCGACGAGCTGCTGGCGGCGGGCATCGAGCCGGCCGCCACCCTGTACCACTGGGACCTGCCGCAGGCCCTGGAGGACCGGGGCGGCTGGCGGGTGCGGGAGACGGCGGAGCGGTTCGCCGAGTACACGGCCCGGGTCGCCGAGCACCTGGGCGACCGGGTGCCGCGCTGGATCACGCTCAACGAGCCGTGGTGCAGCGCCTTCCTCGGCTACTCGGTGGGCCGGCACGCGCCCGGTGCCCGGGAGGGCCGGCCGGCGCTGGCCGCCGCCCACCATCTGCTGGTCGGCCACGGTCTGGCGGTGAAGGCGCTGCGGGCGGCCGGGGTGCGCGAGGTCGGCATCACGCTCAACCTGGACCGCAACCTCCCGGCCACGGACTCCCCCGCCGACCTGGCGGCGGTGGTCCGCGCGGACACCCAGCACAATCTGGTGTGGACCGAGCCGATCCTCGCGGGCCGCTATCCGGCCGCCGAGGAGGAGACCTGGGGCGAGCTGATCACCGGCGCGGACTTCCGGCGCGAGGGCGACCTGGAGCTGATCTCCCAGCCGCTGGACTTCCTCGGCGTCAACTACTACCGGCCGATCGTGGTCGCCGACGCCCCGCACCGCGAGAGCGACCCGGCACGGCGGGTGGCGACCGACAACCGCTACGAGGAGGTCCGGCTGCCCGGCGTCCGGGAGACGGCGATGGGCTGGCCGGTCGTCCCCGACAGCTTCACCGAACTGCTGGTACGGCTGAAGAAGGAGTACGGGGACGCGCTGCCGCCGGTCCACATCACGGAGAACGGGTCGGCCGAGCACGACACCCCCGCCGCCGACGGCTCGGTGCACGACGCCGACCGCGTCGCCTACCTGCGCGACCACCTCGTCGCGCTGCGGGCGGCGATCGACGCGGGCGTGGACGTGCGCGGGTACTACGTGTGGTCGCTGCTGGACAACTTCGAGTGGGCGTACGGCTACGACAAGCGCTTCGGCATCGTCCGCGTCGACTACGAGACGCAGGAGCGCACACCGAAGGACAGCTACCACTGGTACCGGGAGATGATCGCCGCCAACCGCGGCTGACTCCGGGCGCGGGGACCGGCGGCGCCGTCAGCCCCGGTCCCGTTCGGCGTACGCCGCCGGGTCGGCCAGCACCTCCCGCACGATCACGCCGGCCGCGCCGCGGGCCGCGTCGCCCCGGGACGAGGAGGCCCGCAGCCGCTTCCCGTCCTCGCGCCACAGCCCGGAGACCACCCGGAGGGCGAGTTCGCGGTCGACGGCGGGCGCCAGCCAGTCCATCAGCTCGCGGTAGACGCCGCCGAGCATCACCGCGTCCGGGTCGAAGAGGTTCACGGCTCCCGACACCACGACGCCCAGGCGTCGTCCCGCCCCCTCGATCGCCGACAGGGCGGCCGAATCGCCCTTGCGGGCCCGGCGTTCCAGCTCGGCGACGCCCTGCACACCGGCGTCCGCGTCGATGCCGGCCGCCGCGAGCAGCGCGGACTGCCCGGCGTACTGCTCCAGGCAGCCGCGGGCCCCGCAACGGCACCGGGGGCCCTCCGGGTCGACGACCATGTGGCCGATCTCGCCGGCGAAGCCGTGCGCGCCCCGCAGCAACTCCCCCTTGAGCACGAGGGCTCCGCCGATGCCGATCTCCCCGGTGAGGTAGAGGAAGCTGCGCACGCCCTCCGTGCCGGCGCCGAACCACAGCTCGGCCAGGGCGGCGGCGTTGGCCTCGTTGTCGGAGCTGACCGGCAGCGGGCGGTGGGCAGGGCGCAGGGCGAGGAGCGCCTGGGCGAACAGTCCCTCGACGGCCACGCGTCGCCAGCCGAGGTTCGGGGCCTGGCGGACGGTGCCGCCGGTCACCAGTCCGGGCAGGGCGACGTGCGCACCGGCCGGCGCGAGATCCTGCTCGGCCGCCGAGCCGATGGCGCGCGCGGCCAGCCGGGCCGCGCGCGTCAGTACCTCGGAGGGCTGGACACCGCGGTTGTCGACGTGCTCCACGAGCCGGACCCGGTCGGTGCCGGCGAGATCGACGACGCAGACGGCGACGTAGTCGATGTTGATCTCGACACCGAGCCCCGCGGGGCCCGACCTGGCCACCCTGAGCACGGTGCCGGGCCGGCCCGCCTGTCCACTGCTCGTCTTGCCGCCCTCGGAGACGAACCCGTACTCCAGCAACTGCTCGACCAGGGACGAGACCGCCGCACGGGTCAGTCCGACGTGCGTGGCGACGCCGGCCCGGGTCGCCTCCCCCGCGTCGTGCACGGCTCTCAGGACCAGGCTGAGGTTGTGCCGTCTGACCGTGGCCTTGTCGGCCTTCGGCTCCAGGGGGGTGAGGTTGTTCTTCATGGTGGTGTCGAGCGTATGCGACGCGCGGGGCGTTGACCTGCGTCGCTGTGTCCCGGGCGGTCATCCCGCCCGGCGCCGCCGGGTCGGCGCGACCGGGCCTTGCCGGTCCCCGGCCGCGCCTCTAGCCTGACTTTGTGCCGCAAATAAACAAATCCCGTTCGCACAGTGCCGTGCCGGGCCCCCGCAACGACCTGACCCGTCTGCGAACCGCCCTGACCGCCTTCTTCGCCCTCGACGGCTTCGTCTTCGCCGGCTGGGTCGTCCGCATCCCCGCCATCAAGGAGCAGACCGGCGCCTCGGCCGGTGCCCTGGGCCTGGCGCTGCTCGGTGTCTCGGCGGGTGCCGTCGTCACCATGACGCTCACCGGCAGGCTCTGCCGGCGCTACGGCAGCCACCCCGTCACCGTCGCCTGCGCGGTCCTGCTCTGCCTGAGCGTCGCGCTGCCCCCGCTGACCCACTCCGCGCTCGCCCTCGGCCTGGTCCTGCTGGTGTTCGGCAGCGCCTACGGCGGGATCAACGTCGCCTTCAACAGCGCGGCCGTCGATCTGGTGGCCGCGCTGGGGCGCCCCATCATGCCCAGCTTCCACGCCGCGTTCAGTCTCGGCGGCATGGTGGGCGCGGGGCTCGGCGGGCTGGTCGCCGGGTCGTTGTCACCCGTGCGGCACTTGCTCTACCTCACCGTCATCGGCCTCGTCGTGACCCTGTTCGCGGGCCGCGCCCTGCTGCGCTGCGCACCCGCCGCCCCACCGGACGGTGCCCTCCCGGACCGGGGCGCGCCGCGCCGGCTCGGCCGGCGCACCCGCCGCCTCGTCGTCACCTTCGGCGTGATCGCCCTGTGCACGGCCTACGGCGAGGGCGCCATGGCCGACTGGGGCGCGCTGCACCTGGCCCAGGACCTCGACGCCTCCCCGGGCCTCGCCGCGGCCGGCTACTCGTGCTTCGCGCTCGCCATGACGGTCGGGCGGCTGACCGGCACGATCCTGCTGGAGCGTCTGGGCCGTACGACCACCGTGGTGGCCGGCGGCACCACCGCCGTGGCCGGCATGCTGCTGGGCTCGCTCGCGCCGTCCGTGTGGGCGGCGTTGTTCGGCTTCGCGATCACCGGCCTGGGGCTCGCCAACATCTTCCCGGTCGCGATCGAACGGGCAGGTGCTCTCGGCGGCCCCGCCGGTGTCGCGACCGCCTCCACCCTGGGCTACGGCGGCATGCTGCTCGGTCCGCCCGCGATCGGCTTCATGGCCGACTGGTTCTCCCTGCCGACGGCGCTCACCAGCGTGGCGGCGCTCGCGGCGGTGGCGGTGCTCGTCGCGGTGGCGACCCGCCGGGCGGCGGCGACGGGCTGACCGGCGGACCCTTCACCCGGTCGGGCGGCCGGTCCGCAGGGGCCGGCCGCCCGCGCGGTCACAGCGGCCAGACGTGCGCCCGCAGCGTGGCACGGGTGATGGTGACCGGCTCGGGGCCGAAGTGGCAGAGCTGGATCTTCGCGCGCCGGCCCGCGCCGACGACGCCGAGGACCGGAACGCCCCCGTAGGTGCCGCCGCTGGTGCCGACCACCTCGATCGGGTCGAACGTGCGGACCGTCGGACCGCCGCCGTCCTCGTCCTCGGCGACCCGGACCTGGAGCTCGTCGCCCCGTGCGACGCCCTGCCCCACGAGGGTCAGCAGACCGTTGTAGTGCGCGTTGTGGGCGAACGTCTGCCCGCCCGGGAAGTGGTCGTCCGCCCCGTCGGAGTACTCCTCGTTCCAGGCGATGGTCTTCCATTGGCCCGGCTGCAGGGTCAGCGGGTCGGTCATGCCGAGCGACAGGTACGTGGGCACGTCGTCCTCCTCGGGACGGCCGGACGAGCCGGCCAGCCTGTTCTTGATCCGGTCGCGCATCGAGGCCATGGTGAAGCCGCGCGGGTCGACCTTGCCGGGCTGCCATTCGAGGTGACCGATGACGGACCGCTCGTTCCACCCGTGGTGGCGGCAGATCGCGGCGGCGGCGCGCTCGATCGCCTCCAACTGCGCGGCCGGCCAGGGGTCCTGGCCGTCGCCCAGGTTCTCGCACTCGAAGCCGTAGAAGTGCCGGTTGCCGTCGGTGTTCGCCTCGTTGTCGGCGGGCAGCGCGCGTTCGGCGATCACCGCCCGCAGCACGTCGTCGTCGCCGAGACCCGCGTGGTTGGCGCGGCCGTAGCCGACCAGATGGACGCGGCCGTCCTTGGTGATGACACCGTGGCAGAGCGGTCCGGGCAGCCCGGAGTAGCCCTTGCGGCAGATGTCGACCGTGGCGGCGCTGCCCCTCGTCACCGTGTGGTGGATCATCACCCCGTGCACGGGTCCCCAGGCTCCCGTGTGGTTGCGGTTGTGGTGGCGCCAGTCGCCGACCTCGACGACGGTCAGCCCCTCGTCCCGCAGGGCCCTCAGGAAGCTGCCGGCTGCCATCGGTTCGGTCATCACGCACGCTCCGGCCAGGACCGGCCGCCGGGTGCGTCGCAGGACCCCCGTGCGGCACGTGCGCGCCGGCGGACCGGGTCCCGGCGGTCGTCCTCCGGCGGCCGGTGCGTCACGGTGGCGCCCGCGCTGGGTGGTTGGGGCATGCTCAGCCTCCGCTCCTCGTACGAAGCCCGCGCGGGGCGCGGCGCTCTGGTCGGGCCCGCGGACACCGAACCGGCAGGCCGGTTCCCGAGATTCCGGTTCGCGTCGGGACCCTCCTGGTAACTACCCGGTGCGAGCGCGATGTCCACGCCGGAGTGCGGACCGGACCGCGCCACCGCACCGATCCGGCCGTCGGGACGTGCGGAACGGGAGCCTACGGAACGGGGGGCCGGGGTCCCGGCTCCCGTGGGTGGTTGCGGCCGGTGCCGGTCCCTGCGGCACACTCCCCGCATGGACACCTCCGCTCACGTCAAGACCCTGGCCCACGAAGGCTCGTTGCTGGCCACGGCCGCCGAGTCGGCCGGCACCGATGCCGACGTGCCGACCTGCCCCGGCTGGCGGGTGCGGGACCTGCTGCGGCACACCGGGGCGGTGCACCGCTGGGCGACGTCGTTCGTCGCCGAGGGGCACACCGCGCCGCGGCCCGACGGCGGACTGCCGGACCTGGACGGCGCCGCTCTCCTGGCCTGGTTCCGGGAGGGACACGGGCTGCTCGTCGACACCCTCGCCGGTGCCGCGCCCGATGTGCGCTGCTGGCACTTCCTGCCCGCGCCGTCCCCGCTGGCGTTCTGGGCGCGGCGGCAGGCGCACGAGACGACCGTGCACCGGATGGACGCCGAGTCGGCCGCCGGCGGCGCCGTCACCGGCGTCGCCGCGGACTTCGCGGTGGACGGCATCGACGAGTTGCTGTGCGGCTTCCACGCCCGCCCGAAGAGCGCGGTCCGCACCCCGGAACCCCGCACGCTGCGGGTGCGGGCGACGGATGTGCCGGGCGCCGTGTGGACCGTACGGCTGTCCGCCGAGCCGCCCGTGACCGAGCGGGCCGCCGCCGGCGACGCCGACTGCGAGCTGTCCGGGCCCGCCTCGCGGCTCTACTCGGCGCTGTGGAACCGCCGGCCGGTGCCCGAGGTGGCCGGCGACGCCTCGCTCGCCGCGCTGTGGCGCGAGAAGTCGGGCGTCGTCTGAGCGTGACGGGGTCGTGCGGCCGGACCCGGCCGGCCACCGTCTGCGAGACTTCCCCCATGACGACTCACGGGGGACGGCGTACGCAGGGTGAGCGGGACGCGATCACGGTCGAGATCGGTTACGCGCTGTGCAGCGCGGTGTTCGCCGCGGCCGTGCTGTTCGGGGCCGTGGCGGGGCCCGCCTGGGTCTTCGGACTGACGGGCGGCGTCCGCTCCGTGCTCGTCGGGGCGGGCACGGTGCTGGCGGTCGTCGTGTTCCTCGTCCGGGTGGCCGCCGTGCTGCTCCGCTTCGGGCGCGACGGTCAGCCCAGCCAGCCGGGCCGCACCAACCCGGACTCGTAGGCCAGCACCACCAGTTGGGCCCGGTCCCGGGCGCCCAGCTTCACCATGGTGCGGCTGACGTGGGTCTTGGCGGTGAGCGGGCTGACGACCAGGCGGCGGGCGATCTCGTCGTTGGACAGTCCGATGCCGACCAGGGCCATCACCTCCCGTTCCCGTTCGGTGAGCCCGGCCAGCCGGCCGGCGGCCGACGGCTCCTTGGAGCGGGCCGCGAACTCGGCGATCAGCCGACGCGTCACGCCGGGCGAGAGCAGGGCGTCACCGGCGACCACCGCCCGCACGGCACGCAGCAGTTCCTCCGGTTCGGTGTCCTTGACCAGGAAGCCGGAGGCACCCGAGCGGATCGCCTCGAAGACGTACTCGTCGAGTTCGAAGGTGGTGAGCATGACCACCTTCACGTCGCGCAGCGCCTCGTCCCCGGTGACCCGGCGGGTCGCCGCCAGACCGTCCAGCAGGGGCATGCGGATGTCCATCAGGACGACGTCGGGGCGCAGTTCGCGGACCGCGCGCACCGCCTCCTCCCCGTCGGCGGCCTCCGCGGCCACCTCGATGTCCGGCTGCGCGTCCAGCAGGGCCCGGAAACCGGCCCTCACCAGTGACTGGTCGTCGGCGAGCAGTACGCGGATCACCGGTCCTCCTCCGTGGCACGGGCGTTCTCGGGGTTCTTCGGGATCTCGGGGTTCTCGGGGCCGCTGAGGCTGTCGGGGTCGCTGAGGCTGTCGGGGCCGATCGGCAGGAGCGCGAGCACCCGGAAGCCGCCGTCGGGGCGCGGGCCCGCCTCGATGGTGCCGCCCAGCGCCGCCGCCCGCTCCCGCATGCCCGCCAGCCCGTTGCCGCTGCCGCCGGCCTCGGCGCCGGTCGCGGGGCCGTCGTCGTCGACGCGCAGCCGCAGGGCGCCGCCCTCCCGGGCGAGGCCCACGCGCGCGTGCCGGGAACCGGAGTGCCGTACGACGTTGGTGAGGGCCTCCTGCACGATGCGGAAGGCGGCGAGATCGGTACCGGGCGGCAGCGCCGGCGGCTCTCCCTCGACCTCCACGGTGAGCCCCGCGCTCGCCGCCTGCTCGACCAGTTCGGGCAGCCGGCCGAGCCCCGGGGCCGGCGTGCGGGGCGCGTCACCCGGGGCGCGCAGGGTGTCGAGGACCTGGCGCACCTCGCCCAGGGCCTCCTTGCTCTTGGCCTTGATGGTGGTGAGCGCGGTCCGCGCCTGCTCGGGGTCGGTGTCGAGCAGCGCGAGGCCCACGCCCGCCTGCACGTTGATGACGGAGATGCTGTGCGCGAGGACGTCGTGCAGTTCGCGGGCGATGCGGTGGCGCTCCCGCTCCTGGGCGTGCAGCGCACGGCCGGCTCCGGCGGCGCGCTCCGCCTGGAGGCGGTCCAGCATCGTGTTGTACGTGGCGATCAGCTCGGCCGCCTCGGCGGGACCGGCGACCGTCGGACGGGCGCCGGGGACCAGCAGGTCGGCGGTGGTCATCGCGCGGCCCAGCCGCTGCAGCGGGGTCAGTCCGATGCGCAGCACCGCCGCGTTCCCGGCCAGCAGCACCACGAGACCGCCGAGCAGGATCAGGGCCTCGTGCCGCAGCACCGGGGTCGAGACGGTGACCGGCCCGAGCAGCAGCGCGGTGGCGACGACCAGACCCGCGGCGTTGAGCGAGAAGATCCGCCAGAAAAGCGACACGGTCCTCTTCCCGCTCCTCCCGGCCTTCGCGCACGACACCGCCTCGACCAGCCTCGCCGACCGTGTGCGGCTGCGTATATCCGTCACGACACCCATATCGCCACCGTACGTGTGGATGACAGCATGGCGGGGCCGTGAGCACGTCACGCACGTGCGCGAAGAGCGGCAGGAGAAGAAAGACGAATGAGGGGAAAGCTCGTGTCAGCTCCACGCCTGAGGGCGACGCCGCTGCCGGGTATCGGGGTCCAGTACGACCTGGTGACCCGCGAACACCGCCATCTGTCGGTGGTGGCACACCGCGACGGCGCCCGCACGGTGAACGTGTACCGGGCCGACGACCCCGATTCCTGCGCCCACTCGCTGCGGCTGGCCGCGGCGGAGGCGGGTGCGCTGATCGACGCGCTCAAGCCGTCCCACCACAGCGCCAACCTGCTGTACACCACGGATCTGGGGCTGGTCGCCGAGCGGATCGAGGTGGGCGCCACCTCCCGCTGGAACGGACGGCTGCTGGGCGAGACGTGCATGCGCACGGAGACCGGTGCCTCGATCGTCGCCGTGCTGCGCCGGGCCGAGGCGATTCCGTCGCCGGCACCGGACTTCCGGCTGGTGGGTGGTGACACGTTGATCGTCATCGGCACCCGTGAGGGCGTCGACGCCGCCGCGGCGATACTCGGGCAGGAGTGAGCCGGTGCACTCCGCGGTTCTGCTGATCGAGTTCGGTTCCATCATCCTGGGGCTCGGGCTGCTGGGCCGGTTCGCCGGTCGGTACCGCCTCTCCCCCATCCCCCTGTATCTGCTGGCCGGTCTGGCCTTCGGCGAGGGCGGGCTGCTGCCGCTGGGCGCGAGCGAGGAGTTCGTCGCCACCGGCGCCGAGATCGGCGTCATCCTGCTGCTGCTGATGCTCGGCCTCGAGTACACGGCCGGCGACCTGGTCACCAACCTCAAGTCCCACTATCCGGCCGGCCTCGTGGACTGCGCGTTCAACGCGGTGCCGGGCGCGGTGGCCGCGCTGCTGCTGGGCTGGGGCCCGGTGGCCGCCGTGGTCCTGGCGGGCGTGACGTGGATCTCCTCGTCCGGCGTCATCGCCAAGGTGCTCGGCGATCTCGGCCGGGTCGGCAACCGGGAGACTCCGGTGATCCTGAGCGTGCTGGTCCTGGAGGACCTGGCGATGGCGGTGTACCTGCCGATCGTCACGGCTCTGGTGGCCGGTGCCGGTCTGATGACCGGGAGCATCACGCTGGCGGTCGCGCTGGCGGCGGCCGGTCTGGTGCTGTTCGTGGCGGTCCGCTACGGCCGTCTGATCTCGCGGTTCGTGTCGAGCGACGACCCGGAGAAGCTGCTCCTCGTGGTGCTGGGCCTGACGATCCTGGTCGCGGGTGTCGCACAGCAGCTCCAGGTGTCGGCGGCGGTGGGTGCCTTCCTCGTGGGCATCGCGCTGTCCGGGGAGGTCGCGGAGGGCGCGCACACGCTGCTGAGTCCGCTGCGGGACCTGTTCGCCGCGGTCTTCTTCGTCTTCTTCGGGCTGCACACCGACCCGGCGAGTATTCCGCCGGTGCTGCTGCCCGCGCTGGCGCTGGCGCTGCTCACCGCCGTGACGAAGATCGCCACCGGGTACTGGGCGGCGCGGCGCGCGGGCATCTCCGTGAAGGGGCGCTGGCGCACGGGCGGCGCGCTGGTGGCGCGCGGCGAGTTCTCGATCGTCATCGCGGGGCTCGCGGTGTCGGCCGGCATCGAGCCGTCCCTGGGCCCGCTGGCCACGGCCTACGTGCTCATCCTGGTCGTGCTCGGCCCGCTGACCGCCCGCTTCACCGAGCCGCTGGCGATGCGCCTGTTCCGCGGTCGCGGCAACCCCGACCGTCCCGGTGACTCCGCCGGCCTGCCCGGCGGGGCCGACGGGACGCCCCGTCCGGCCGGAGCGGAGGCGTCGGTGGGCGACTGACCCACCGCCCTCGCGCACGCGGTGACCCCGTGCGCGACGCGACCCGACTGCGCGCGGTGACCCCGGTACCCAGGTGCCGGGGTCACCGCGCTCCACGGCGCCGCCCCTCAGGCGTCCGGTGTCCCCCCGGCCACAGGTGTCCCTGGCGTCCAGCCCTGCCCGCGCAGGACGCCCGCGACGTCCGGTGCCTCGTAGTGGTCGCCCTTGAGGACCTTGCCGTCGGCCCTGCGGCTGACGCGGCCGTCGGGGCCCAGCTTGGTCATGTTGGAGCGGTGGATCTCGGCGATCACCTCGTCGAGGTCGATGCCGTGGACGAGGGCCGTGCCGTAGGCGACGTAGACCACGTCGGCCAGCTCGTGCGCGAGCCGGTCCAGCGGCCCCGTCACGGACACCTCGGCGACCTCGGCGGCCTCCTCCGCGAGCAGCTCGCCTCTGTGCGCGGCCAGCTCGGGCGACACCTCCGTCGGGACGCTGCGGGCGTCCAGTCCGAAGGCGTGATGGAAGGCGCGGACCAGGTCGGCGGGCGAAGAACTCATGCCGCCGACTGTAGCGAGCACCACCGACAACGGGTCCCGGGTGTCCCGACGCCCCGGCCGTGTGACCTCGGCCCTGGTCAGCCGGGGTGCGGGCTGGCAGGATCGCGCACATGTCCTCGCTGTTCTCCCGCATCGGCGGGCGCCGGGCCGTCCGGGGCGCGGTCGCCGGCGCCGTCGCCCTCGGGCTGCTGCTGTGGTGGCTGCTGCCGCTGGGCGAGGAGCCGCCGGGCGGGACGGTCACGTTCAGCACGGGCACCCGGGCGGGGGTCTACCAGGAGTACGGCGAGCTGCTCCGCACCGAGCTGCGCAAGGACATGCCGGACCTGAAGGTGCGGCTGATGACGAGCGCGGGTTCCCAGGAGAACGTCGAGCGGGTGGCGTCCGGGGAGGCCGACTTCACCATCGCCGCGGCCGACGCGGTGGAGACGTACAAGCTCGCCGACCGGCCCGGTGCCGAGGCACTGCGCGGTGTCACCCGCCTCTACGACGACTACGTGCAGCTCGTGGTGCCGAGCGACTCGGACATCCAGTCCGTCGCCGACCTGCGGGGCAAGCGGGTGGCCATAGGGCTGCCGAACTCGGGCGTCCGGCTCATCGCGACCCGGCTCCTGCAGGCCGTGGGCATCGATCCGGAGACGGACATCACGCCCCGCGCGGACGGCATCGACACCGGTCCCGGGCGGCTGGGCGAGGAACTGGACGCGTTCTTCTGGTCGGGCGGCGTGCCGACGGACGGGCTCCGGCAGATAGCGGAGACCTCGGCCTTCCGGTTCGTGCCCATCCCGGAGGACCTGGTCACCGAACTGCACGAGTCCGGCGGCGCGACCCGCTACTACCGCACCACCAACATGCCGGAGTCGGCCTACCCGACCGTGCAGAACGGCGCCGTGGTGCCCACCATGGCGGTGTCCAACCTGCTCGTGACCCGCGCGGACATGGACCCGCGGCTCACCGAGTGGCTGACCAGGACGGTCCTGGACAGCCGCGACGGCATCGGGGCGCACGTCCACTCCGCGCAGCTGGTGGATCTGCGCACGGCGATCTACACCGACCCGCTGGAGCTGCACGAGGGCGCCCGGCGCTATTACCGGTCGGTCAAACCGTAGGACTCCGCCGCTTCCCCCGTATGGCCCGACCGCGGCACCGTGACCGTCACCTCCAGGCCGTGGGGGACGTGGTGGGCGAAGGTGATCGAGCCGTCGCCCGCCGCCAGCAGCGCGCGGCAGATGGACAGGCCGAGGCCGGAGCCCTTGATGTTCTGGTGCCGGCCGCTGCGCCAGAAGCGGTCCCCGACCCGTGCGAGTTCGTCGTCGGTCAGCCCGGCACCGCCGTCGGTGACGACTACGGTCGCCGAGTCCCCGGTGGAGGCCACCGCGACCTCTACGGTCTCGTCGGCGGGCGTGAACTTCACCGCGTTGTCGATGACCGCGTCCAGGGCGCTGGAGAGCGCCACCGGGTCGGCCCAGGCCGTGGTCGGCGGGCAGTCCCCCACCAGCCGTACGCCCTTGGCCTCGGCCGTCGGCGCCCAGGCGGCCACCCGCTCGGCGGCCAGCGCGCCGATGTCGGTGACCTTGAGGTCGGCCTCGGCGTGCTCGGCCAGCGCCAGGTCGAGCAGGTCGTCCAGGACCCGGGCGAGGCGCTTGCCCTCGGTCTGGACGGAGGCGATCTCCTCGTTGCCCTCGGGCAGCTCCAGGGCGAGCAGTTCGATGCGCAGCAGCAGTGCCGCGAGGGGGTTGCGCAGCTGGTGCGAGGCGTCGGCGACGAAGGCGCGCTGCTGCTCCAGCACGTCCTCCACGTGGTCCGCCATCTCGTTGAACGACCGGGCGAGCCGCCTCAGCTCCGGCGGCCCGCCGGCCGGCGCGACCCGGGACTTGAGGCGTCCCGTGGCGATGTCGTGCGTCGTGGCGTCCAGGACGCGCACCGGCCTGAGCACCCAGCCGGTCAGCCGCAGCGCGGCGCCCACGGCGAGCAGCATCGCCGCCGTCTCCCCGGCGCCGATGATCAGCCAGCCGCGCAGGATGCGCGACGCCATCGAATCGGTGGGCGACTCGGTGACCACGACCGCGACGACGTCGCCGTCCCGGATGACCGGCGAGGCCACCACCAGGGTGCCGTCCTGCCACGGCCAGACCTGCGGGGGGTCGTGGCTGCGGCGGCTGAGCAGCGCCTCGTCGAACGCCTCGCGCACCTCGCCCGTCTGCGGCAGGAACCAGGTCGTCGGCGCGTTGGCCATCGGGATGTGGTTGCGGTAGTAGACGCCCGCCTTGATGCCGTAGACCTCGTGGTAGCTGGTCAGCTCGGTCTGCAGGGTCGCCAGGCGCTCGTCCGTGGTGGTGGGGCGCGACCCGCCCGGCACCTCCTCGGTGACGAACTGGGCGAGCGCGGCGAAGCGTGCCGTGTCGTCTATCCGGTCGATGACCACCTTCTGCTGCTCCGCGCGGGCGACGCTCACGCCCAGGGGCACGCCCAGCGCGAGCAGTACGGCCGCCATCAGGACGATGAGCAGCGGGAGCAGGCGTGTGCTCACCCGGCCCCGCTACGCGCCGGGGGCGACGAGGCGGTAGCCGACGCCGCGGACGGTCTCGATGAGCGCCGGCATGCGCAGTTTGGAGCGCAGCGAGGCGACGTGCACCTCCAGCGTGCGCCCGGTGCCCTCCCAGCTGGTGCGCCACACCTCGCTGATGATCTGCTCCCGGCGGAACACCACGCCGGGGCGCTGCGCGAGCAGGGCCAGCAGGTCGAACTCCTTGCGGGTCAGCTGGACGGCCGCACCGTCCACGCTGACCTGCCGGGTCGGCAGCTCGATGCGCACGGCTCCCAGGCGCACCACGGTCTCGGTGCTCCCGGTGGCGTCCTCGTGGACGGTGCGCCGGCTGACGGCGTGGATGCGGGCGAGCAGTTCGCCCGTGTCGTACGGCTTGACCACGTAGTCGTCCGCGCCCAGGTTCAGTCCGTGGATGCGGGAGCGGACGTCGGAGCGGGCGGTGACCATGATGACGGGGGTGCCGGTGAGCTTGCGGATCTTGCCGCAGACCTCGTAGCCGTCCTGGTCGGGCAGTCCGAGGTCGAGCAGGACCACGCCGAAGCAGTCGCCGTCGGGGACGAGCGCCTGGAGAGCCTCCTCGCCGTTGCGCGCGTGGGTGACGTCGAAGCCGTGCCGGGCCAGGATCGCGGACAGGGCGGCTGCCACGTGGTTGTCGTCCTCGACGAGCAGCAGTCTCATCCGGGCTCCCTTCGGTTCATCGGCCGTACGCTCGCGGCGGGTATCTCTGTGGTCGGGCGGTCATCGGGGCGGGTGCGGAACCACGCGCACGCGCGCGGACGTCCTGTGCAGTGACGCCGATGGAAGGGGACGGCGTCAAGAGGGTTCCGGTTGCGGCCGCTCGAAGTTATCCGGCCGATATGCGCCCTGCTCACAAGTGCTACGACTCGTGTCCGATTGCTATCGGATCGTGATGCTCAGATTCCCCTCAGATGTAGAGACGCAGGTCGTCAGGCGTTACTACTGTCCTCCGAAACCGAGGAGGACGGAGCCCGAGAGCGATGACCGAAGTATCGGTGGCCAAGGAAGACAAGGCCTCGACCGGCGAACTGGTCGTCCTGAAGAGTGTCAACAAGCACTTCGGCGCGTTGCACGTGCTCCAGGACATCGACCTGACGATCACCCGCGGCGAGGTCGTCGTGGTCATCGGGCCCTCCGGGTCCGGCAAGTCCACCCTGTGCCGCACCATCAACCGCCTGGAGACCATCGACTCCGGATCGATCGCGATCGACGGCAAGCCGCTGCCCGCCGAGGGCAAGGAGCTCGCCAGGCTGCGGGCCGACGTCGGCATGGTCTTCCAGTCCTTCAACCTCTTCGCGCACAAGACCGTGCTGGAGAACGTCACCCTGGGCCAGATCAAGGTCCGCAAGATCGACGCCAAGAAGGCCGAGGAGAAGGCGCGCGCCCTCCTCGACCGGGTCGGCGTGGGCGCCCAGGCCGACAAGTACCCCGCGCAGCTCTCCGGTGGCCAGCAGCAGCGCGTCGCCATCGCGCGGGCGCTGGCCATGGACCCGAAGGTCATGCTCTTCGACGAGCCCACGTCGGCTCTCGACCCCGAGATGATCAACGAGGTCCTGGAGGTCATGAAGCAGCTCGCCGAGGACGGCATGACCATGATCGTGGTCACGCACGAGATGGGCTTCGCCCGCTCCGCCGCCAACCGGGTGGTCTTCATGGCGGACGGCCGCATCGTCGAAGAGGCCACGCCGGACCAGTTCTTCAGCAATCCGCGCAGTGACCGTGCCAAGGACTTCCTGTCGAAGATCCTGCATCACTGAACCGGTGCGCGGCTCCGACGCCGCGTCGTCCGATCGTCGTTCGATCGTCGTTCGATCACAGCCAAAGGATGTTCACCATGAAGCTCCGCAAGGTCACCGCCGCCTCGGCCACCGTGCTCGCCCTCGCCCTGACCGCCACCGCGTGCGGCGGTGACGACAAGGACAGCGGCTCCTCCGACGGTGGTGGCAAGAAGATCACCATCGGCATCAAGTTCGACCAGCCGGGCCTCGGCCAGAAGACCCCGGACGGCTACGAGGGCTTCGACGTCGACGTCGCCACGTACGTCGCCAAGAAGCTCGGCTACTCCGAGGACCAGATCGAGTGGAAGGAGTCGAAGAGCGCCGACCGCGAGACCATGCTGCAGCGCGGCGACGTCGACTTCATCGCCGCGACGTACTCGATCACGCCGGAGCGCCAGGAGAAGGTCGACTTCGCCGGCCCGTACCTGCTCGCCCACCAGGACGTGCTGATCCGCGCCGACGACGACAAGATCAAGTCGCCGGAGGACCTGAACGACGCGAAGCTCTGCTCGGTCACGGGCTCCACCTCGGCGCAGAACGTCAAGGAGAAGCTGGCCCCCAAGGCGCAGCTGCAGCCGTACCCGACGTACTCGGCCTGCCTGCCCGGCCTGCAGAACGGCGCCATCGACGCGCTCACCACCGACGACTCGATCCTCGCCGGCTACGCCGCCCAGGACCAGTTCAAGGGCAAGTTCAAGCTCGGCGGCTTCAAGCTGACGAACGAGAACTACGGCATCGGCGTCAAGAAGGGCAGCGATCTCAAGGACAAGATCAACAAGGCCCTCGAAGAGATGGTCGCCGACAAGTCCTGGGACAAGGCCGTCAAGGACAACTTCGGCCCGGCCAACTACAAGAACGAGCCGGCGCCGAAGATCGGCGACATCAAGAGCTGAGGCCGGGCCTGACAGGGTGCGCCGCCCTCCGGAAGGGGCGGCGCACCGGGGCGGGCATCCCTACACGCGGAAGCGCGGGAGATCGTGTTCGACTTTCTTCAGGATTACGACCTGCTGGGAGCCTTCTGGACGACAGTGCAGCTCGCTGTGCTCTCGGCCGTCGGCTCCCTGATCTGGGGCACCGTACTGGCCGCCATGCGGGTCGGCCCGGTGCCGTTGATGCGCGGCTTCGGGACCGCGTACGTGAACATCGTGCGGAACATTCCGCTGACGGTGATCATCCTGTTCACGTCGCTGGGCCTCAACCAGACGCTGGGGGTGTCCCTCGGCGCGGACGACGTCGAGACGATCAACTTCCGCCTCGCAGTCCTCGGCCTGATTCTTTACACCTCGTCCTTCGTGTGCGAGGCGCTGCGCTCCGGCATCAACACGGTGCCCGTCGGGCAGGCGGAGGCGGCCCGGGCCATCGGGCTCAGCTTCGGTCAGGTGCTGGGGAACGTCGTGCTGCCCCAGGCGTTCCGCTCCTCTGTCGTTCCCCTGGCGAACGTGCTCATCGCCCTCATCAAGAACACCACGGTGGCCGCCGCCATCGGTGTGGCCGAGGCGGCGCTCCTGATGAAGGAGATGATCGAGAACGAGGCACAGCTGCTGTTGATCTCCGCGGTCATCGCCTTCGGGTTCGTGGTTCTGACGCTGCCGACCGGCCTGATTCTCGGCTGGTTGGGCAAGAAGGTGGCGGTGAAGCGATGAGTTCCGTTCTCTACGACGCCCCGGGCCCCCGCGCCAAGCGGCGCAACGTCGTCCTCACGGTCGTCTTCCTCGTGGCCCTGGCGGCCCTGCTGTGGTGGGTGTTCGGCACACTCAAGGACAAGGGCCAACTGGAGTGGGCCCTGTGGAAGCCGTTCTTCTCCGGTTCCGAGGCGTGGTCCACGTACATCTGGCCGGGCCTGGAGAACACCCTGAAGGCGGCCGCCCTCGCGATGATCATCGCGTTGCCCCTCGGCGCCGTGCTCGGCATCGCGCGGCTGTCGGACCACGTATGGGTACGGGTTCCGGCCGCCGTCGTGGTCGAGTTCTTCCGGTCCATCCCCGTGCTGGTCCTGATGATCTTCGGCCTCGCGCTCTTCGCCGAATACACCAACGTCAGCTCGGACGACCGTCCGCTGTACGCGGTGGTCACGGGCCTGGTCCTCTACAACGCCTCCGTGCTCGCGGAGATCGTCCGGGCGGGCATCCTCGCCCTGCCCAAGGGCCAGTCAGAGGCCGCCATGGCGATCGGCCTGCGCAAGGGCCAGCTGATGCGCACCATCCTGCTGCCGCAGGCGGTCACCACGATGCTGCCGGCCATCGTCAGCCAGCTCGTCGTCATCCTGAAGGACACCGCCCTCGGCGGCGCGGTCCTGACCTTCCCGGAACTGCTCGCGTCGGCCAACACGATGAGCGGCTACTACGGCGCCAACGTCATCGCCAGCTTCACCGTCGTCGCGGTCATCTACATCGCCCTCAACTTCCTCCTGACCACCTTCGCGAGCTGGCTGGAGCGGAGGCTGCGGCGGGCCAAGAAGTCGACCGGTGCGGTGCTCAAGGCCGACGACGCGGGTGTCGCCGGGTCCAACGCGACCGGCGCCGGGGGCAACGCCTGACACTCGGTCACCTCGTATGACACCAACGGAGGCAGTGGCATGATCGCCACTGCCTCCGTCGCTTGACGCGGGCAGCGCCAGTAGGTTGCATACGTTCTGTGACCGTGCACCCTGCTCCAATGTCCTGTTCACCCACGTCCCCCGGGACACCGCCACGGGCAGGGGGCACCGCACCGTGGACCCGGTGATCGTCGCCGGAGCGGGGCCCGTCGGGCTCACGCTCGCCCTGGCGCTGGCGCGGCAGGAGGTGCCGTGCGTCGTCCTCGACGAAGGGCCGGGCAAGGACGAACCACGCGCCGCGCGCACCGTCGTCCTGCGCGAGGACACCGTCGCCCTCGTCGAGCGGCTGACCGGCGTCCGCCTGGCGGGGCTGGGGTGCCGTTGGGCCGGATGGCGGTCCATGCGGCGCAAGCAGGTGACGCGCGAGGTCGAATTCGATGACGCCGATCCCGCGCCGCTGCACCTCCCCCAGCACGAACTGACCGGCGTCCTGCGCACGGCGCTCGCCCGCGAGTCACTGGTGAAGGTCGCGGTCGACAGCCGTCTGGACGGTATCGAGCAGGAGCGTTCCGGCGTCACCGCCCACACCCGCGGGCCGGGCGGCACCTGGTGGCGCGGCAGTTATCTGGTCGGCTGCGACGGGCCCCGCTCCACCGTGCGCAAGCTCCAGGACATCCGTTTCCCCGGCCGCACTGCGGTGGAACGATACGCCGTCGCCACGCTGCGCACGGAACTCCCGTGGACCGACGAGGCGCTGCTCCACCGGATGCCGCCCTGGCGTACGTCCGGTCCCTCGGCGGGAGAGGTCGTCGGCCGCCCGCTGCCGGACGGTGTGTGGCGCCTGGACTGGCTGCTGCCGCCCGGGAAGGACCTGGTCACTCCGGAACTCCTGGTGAACCGCGTCCGTGAGACCCTCACCGGCTGGGCCGAGGGGGTGACTCCGTCGTACGAACTCCTCGACACCGGTGTCCACACCGTCCACCACCGGCTGGCCCGCCGCTGGCGGGTGGGCCGTGTGTTCCTCGCCGGGGACGCGGCCCATCTCCTGGGCGCGCTGGGCACGCAGGGTCTGGAGGAGGGGCTGCGGGACGCCGACAACCTCGCCTGGAAGCTGGCCCTGGCCTGGCACCACGGGCCGCGCGAGGCGCTGCTCGACAGTTACCAGGAGGAGCGGCGTTCGGTGATCGCCGCACGGCTGCGCGCCGCCGACCAGGTCCTTCCGCTGCTGCGCGGCGGCGGGGGCCTGCGTTCCTACGTCCCCGGCTCGTCGCGCGGCCATGACGCGTTGCTCGCCGACGGTCACCTGGGGCGCGGAGCCCTGGGCGCGCCGGGGGCGTACGCCGATTCGCCGCTCACGCCGGGGCCCCTCGCGGGGGAGACGGCCGTCGGGACACCGCCGGGATCGCCGGTCGCCGACGTACGGGTCACGGCCGAGGACGGCACGTTCGTGCGGCTGCGGGACCGGCTCGGGCGCGGGTCGCTGCTGGTGGTGCTGATCGCGCCGGGTACGGGGGTGTGGGACCGGAAGCACTGGGTGACCGCCGGGATCATGCCCCGGCTGGCGGCGGCGGTGACGGCGCTGCCGCACCGCGCCGAACTGCTCGTCGCCGAGGCGTACCCGGGTGCCGCCGCCCATACCGTGCTGCTGGTGCGGCCCGACGGCCACCTGGTCTCGGCGTTCAGCGGCGTGCGGCCGGCCGACCTGTACGCGGCGGCTGAGGCGGCCCTCGGCGGGGCGGCGACGGACACGACCGACACACCCAGCGACGAGGACGCGGAGGCGCGAGCGGCGGCCGGATCCCGCTGACCGGTCGTCCGCCGGTCCGCCTCCGCGGCCCCTGGACGACGGCCGCGTCGGTGGCGATCCGTCGCGGCCGGCCCCGCCGTCCGCATGGTGACGGTGAGTTGACCGACCCACACCGCCGTGGTGTACTCCGGAACGTGACCGACACCTTTGCGCGCCTGTGGCGGAGGGTCCATATGGACCTCGTCCGCTATGCGGGCTGCGTGTGTCGTCCGTCCTGCTGACTTCGCCTCACTTCCCCCGCGCGTGCCGCTCGACGTGCCGCCGCGCGCCTTCGCGAACCCTCAGGACGGTATCCGTGTCTGTCTCCTCCTCCCCTGCCTTCTCCTCCCGCGTCTCCGCGTCCTCCTCCGTCTTCGCGGCCTCGTCCCCGGCGACCGCCGCGCCCACGCAGGCCGAACTCCTCGACTTCGCGCGGCGCACGGCCGCCGACACCGAGCTGATCGCCGGGCTCCCGCTCGACCCGCAGGGCCGCACCTGGGTGCGGCTGGCCGGTCCCGGCGGCAGCGAGGCGTGGCTGATCGGCTGGCCGCCCGGTACCGGCACCGGCTGGCACGACCACGCGGAGTCGGTCGGTGCCTTCGTCACCGCGGCGGGCGAACTCAGGGAGAACGCGCTCGCCGCCCGTCTGCCCACCGACGGATGGAAGACCCTGGAACTCACCGACGACGTGGACCGGGAACGCCGGCTGCCCGCCGGCAGCGGGCGCGCCTTCGGCCGGCACCATGTGCACGAGGTGCTCAACGAGTCGCGCGAGGTGCACGCTGTCTCCGTGCACGCCTACTATCCGCCCCTGCCCCGGATCCGGCGTTACAGCCGCAGCGGCCATGTCCTGCGCCTGGAGCAGGTCGAGCGCCCGGAGGACTGGCAGTGAGCGAGCCGATCGGAATCGACGCGCTGCTGGAGCGGGTGCGCGGCGGCTATCAGCGGATCGGGCCGCGCGACGCCCACGACGCCGCCGAGGCCGGCACGGCCGTGCTGGTCGACATCCGGTACGCCGCCCTGCGGGAACGGGACGGTGTGATCCCCGGCGCCCTGGTGGTGGAGCGCAACGAGCTGGAGTGGCGCCTGGATCCGCAGGGCAGCCACCGTCTTCCCGAGGCCACGGGTCATGACCTGCGTGTCGTGGTGGTCTGCGACGAGGGGTACGCCTCCAGCCTGGCGGCGGAGTCCCTGCACCGTCTCGGGCTGCACCGGGCCACCGATCTGATCGGCGGGTTCCAGGCGTGGCGGGCGGCGGGGCTGCCGGTCGAGGGCCCGTAGCGCCTCCGGCCGGGCGGGCGCTTCCGCCCGAGCGGGGGGGGCGACGGGCTCCGGAGTCGGTGACGGGGCAGGACAGCGGGGCGGTGTCGTCACCCGCTGATGCGCCTCCCCGTCCCCAGGAGCGGGCGCGCCGCTCAGTACGGCTCGTCGTCGAGGAACTCGGTGTCCTCGCCCTCCTCCTCCAGCGCCTGGCGGACCACGCGCAGGGCCATGCCCTCGGGGTAGCCCTTGCGGGCGAGCATCCCGGCGAGACGGCGCAGTCTCTTGTCGCGGTCGAGGCCCCGGGTGGCGCGCAGCTTCCGGGCGACCAGCTCGCGCGCGGTCTCCTCTTCCTGCTCGGAGTCCAGCTGGGAGACCGCCGTGTCGATGACCGTGGCGTCGACGCCCTTGGTCCGCAGCTCCCGGGCGAGGGCACGCCGGGCCAGCCCCCGACCGTGGTGCCGGGACTCCACCCAGGCGTCCGCGAAGGCGCTGTCGTCGATCAGTCCGACCTCCTCGAACCTGGACAGCACCTCCTCGGCGGCCTCCTCGGGAATCTCGCGCTTGCGCAGCGCGTCGGCGAGCTGCTTGCGGGTGCGCGGGGTCCCGGTGAGCAGGCGCAGGCAGATCGCCCGTGCCTGCTCGACCGGGTCCCGCGGAGGCTCCCCCTTCTCGGCCCTCGACGAGGAAGTGGTACCTCCGTCCTCGGCGGACGGCTCCGCGTGCTCGCGCCGCCGTCGGCCTCGCCCGCCGCCCGGTCCACGGCCCCGTCCGCCCACGCGGCGCGCCTCGCCGTCACCGTGGCGCGCCTCGCCCGCTTCGTGGGCACCGAGGGCGAGCGGGTCCGTCCCGTCCACGGCCACCTCGTACGGACCTGTCTCGTACGGGGCGGCGCTCGCCCCGTACGCGCCGTCGTGCCTCCCGGCGGAGCCGTCCGCGTACGCGTCGTACTCGGCCCAGTCGGTTCGCCGTGTCACGGATCAGCTCTTGGCCGCCGCGGCCTTGGACTTGGTGGCCTTGGCGGTCGCGGGGGCGGGCACCGCCGGCGCGGGGTCGGTCGGGGCGGCGTCGGCTCCCGGCTCGGTGGCCGCGGGCTCCTGGGGACGCACCCCGACGCCCAGCTTCTCCTTGATCTTCTTCTCGATCTCGTTGGCGAGGTCGGGGTTGTCCTTCAGGAAGTTGCGCGCGTTCTCCTTGCCCTGGCCGAGCTGGTCGCCCTCGTACGTGTACCAGGCGCCGGCCTTGCGGACGAAGCCGTGCTCGACGCCCATGTCGATCAGGCCGCCCTCGCGGCTGATGCCCTGGCCGTAGAGGATGTCGAACTCGGCCTGCTTGAAGGGCGGCGCGACCTTGTTCTTGACGACCTTGCAGCGGGTGCGGTTGCCGACCGCCTCCGTGCCGTCCTTCAGGGTCTCGATGCGGCGGATGTCGATGCGCACCGAGGCGTAGAACTTCAGCGCCCGGCCACCGGTCGTGGTCTCCGGGGAGCCGAACATGACGCCGATCTTCTCGCGGAGCTGGTTGATGAAGATCGCGGTGGTCTTGGACTGGTTGAGCGCGCTGGTGATCTTCCGGAGGGCCTGGCTCATCAGCCGGGCCTGGAGACCGACGTGGCTGTCGCCCATCTCGCCCTCGATCTCCGCGCGCGGCACGAGGGCGGCGACGGAGTCGATGACGATGAGGTCGAGGGCGCCGGAGCGGACCAGCATGTCCACGATCTCCAGGGCCTGCTCACCGTTGTCCGGCTGGGACAGGATCAGGTTGTCGATGTCGACGCCGAGCTTCTGCGCGTACTCGGGGTCGAGGGCGTGCTCGGCGTCCACGAACGCGACCTGGCCGCCGGCCTTCTGCGCGTTCGCCACGGCGTGCAGGGTCAGGGTCGTCTTGCCCGAGGACTCGGGGCCGTAGATCTCCACGACCCGGCCGCGCGGGATGCCGCCGACACCGAGGGCCACATCGAGCGCGGTCGACCCGGTCGAGATGACCTCGATGGGCTCCTTCGACCGCTCGCCCATGCGCATGACCGCGCCCTTGCCGAATTGCCGTTCAATCTGTGCGAGCGCGGCGTCCAGGGCCTTCTCGCGGTCGGTTCCTGCCATGGGTTCCACCCGGTTTGCTTGATTCGATCGCTTCACGTCAAAGACGCTAATGCCTGCCACTGACAATGCGCCCCGATGCGGGTCCGGCCTGTGGATAACTCGGGCACTTCTCCGTACAAACCCAGTCGAATCACCCGTCACGAGCCTCGCCGGAGCCTCCATAAGAATGGATGTTCGATTTTTGTGTCAAGCGCACCACGCGGCACTCCCGAGCGTACGACCACCGGGCCGGCCGCCGGGTGGCTAGAGTGCGGATGCGACGCGACGAGGGGGGCACCGTGGCCAAGGTCAACGTCAGTCTTGACGCCGAACTGGTGGTGGAGGTGATGGTCCTGGCCGGCATCGGCTCGCCCCAGGACGCGGTCGAGGCGGTGGTGCGGGACTACATCGCCCGCGGCCACCGCACGGAGACGCGCACGGACCACACGGACCGCGGCCTGCGGGAGGTCGACGTCAAGCCGCAGGAGCCGCAGGGCTGATCGTCCGCCCCCTGCTCTCCGCGCCGCGTCCGGCCACGCCGAGGGCGACCGCTCCCTGCCCGGCCGTCCCGTGCCCGGCCGCAGCAGTCTGTCCGGCCGCCTCGTACCCCGTCGGCTAGGAGCCGTCCCCGCCCGGTCCGGCGCCACCGGGACCGGAGGTCCCCCCGGCCTCCGGTCGCCGGGCCCACAGCCTGCGCAGGCGCGAGGGCCCACCGGTCCCGACCGGCCCCCGCGCGCGGCGTCCATGGACGCGCGGGTCGTCCGTGACGTCGTAGCGCTTGACGTACGCCCCCAGGAACGCCTGGAGGGTCGCGATCGCCGGAATGGCGATCAGCGCGCCGACCGCGCCCAGCAGGGCGGTGCCCGCGATGACCGAGCCGAAGGCGACCGCGGGGTGGATGTCCACGGTCTTGGACGTCAGCTTGGGCTGCAGCACGTAGTTCTCGAACTGCTGGTAGATCACGACGAAGATCAGCACCCACAGCGCGTACCAGGGGTTGACCGTGAAGGCGATCAGCATGGGCAGGGCACCCGCGAGATAGGTGCCGATGGTGGGGATGAACTGCGACACCAGGCCCACCCACACGGCGAGCGCGGGGGCGTAGGGCACCTCCAGGAACTCCAGCAGGATGTAGTGCGCTATGCCGGACACGAGGGCCATCAGACCGCGTGAGTACAGATAGCCGCCGGTCTTGTCCACGGCGATCTCCCAGGCGCGGAGCACCTCGGCCTGTCGCGCGGGCGGCAGCACGGAGCAGAGGGCGCGCCGCAGCCGGGGGCCGTCGGCGGCGAAGTAGAAGGAGAAGAGGAAGATCGTCAGCATCTGGAAGAGGCCGCCGAGGACCTGGGCCGACACGTCCAGGACGCCGGTGGCGCTGTTCTGCACGTAGTTGCGCAGCCAGTCGGAGCGGAGCAGGCCCTCCTGGATGTCGACCCGTCTCAGCTCGGTGTGGAAGTGGCTGTTGACCCAGTTGATGACGGAGTCGAGGTAGTCCGGGAAGTCCTCGACCATCTTGACGATCTGGCCCGCGAGCATGGAGCCGAGGAGGGTGACGAACCCTGCGGCGGCGACCAGCACGGCGAGGAACACCAGGAAGGTGGCGAGCCCGCGGCGCAGGCCGCGACCGGCCATCCAGCTCACCGCCGGTTCGATGGCGAGGGCCAGGAAGAACGCGATGAGGATGTTGATCAGCAGGCCGGTGAGCTGGTGGAAGGCCCAGCTGCCCAGCTGGAACACGGCGACGAGCGAGAGGGCGAGCACCATGGCGCGCGGCAGCCAGCGCGGCATGCGCGCGCCCGGCCCCGGGGTGTCCCGGGGCGGGGGC
>MUMD01000628.1 GCA_002155895.1 Streptomyces rochei | reverse complement strand
GAGGAAGGCAGGGCGGGCAGGTGGCTGCCGGGCGCGTCGTACGCGGCGGGGACCCGGATCGGGGCGATCTGCGGGGTGCCCCGCTCGGCCACGAGCGAGTCGTAGATCGGGGTGTCCGGGAAGGAGGCGGAGTAATAGCCGCCGCCATAAGTGGAGCGGGGGGAGGTC
The DNA here is from genome assembly GCA_002155895.1 of Streptomyces rochei. Classification (GTDB taxonomy): domain Bacteria; phylum Actinomycetota; class Actinomycetes; order Streptomycetales; family Streptomycetaceae; genus Streptomyces; species Streptomyces rochei. The sequence goes on along the minus strand of MUMD01000628.1, from coordinate 750 downwards.
ATGGCACATAAGTTAAGCCCACGATGTGCTGGTTGGGGAGACCGATAAGAGGGTTGTTTTCCGTGTCCGCGGTGACCGGGCATCCCCAATGCGAGCGAATTCGGCGAAAAGGGGCGACACGCCGCGCGATCTTGGGGTAAAGGGCGAGTTCCGGGCGGGTTACCGGCGGTTGTCCCGACCTCCGCCCGCACCTCTCGTGAGGACGTGCGACCGGGGAATAGGTTGGGCGCGAGAACTTGGCGACCGCCGGGACGCGACCCGGCTCGGTGACACGCGATGGGGGCGGACATGTCAATGTCGAAAGGCTCGAACACCCCGGTGCCCACGACGGCGCTCCGGGTCGAGCTGGGGTGGCGGACCGGCCCGGGCGTGCCCGACGCGGACGCCTCGGCGCTGCTCCTGGTGGGCGGCAAGGTGCGGTCCGACGCGGACTTCGTCTTCTACAACCAGCCGGCGCACTCCTCCGGCGCCGTCCGCCACGAGGGCAAGCGGGAGAGCGGCGGCCGGGTGACCGACAGCCTGCTCGTCGACCTCACGCGGGTGGAACCCTCGATCGAGACGGTGATCCTCGCCGCCTCCGCGGACGGCGGGAGGTTCGGGCAGGTCCCCGATCTGTACATCGAGGTCCGCGACGCCGCGGCGAACACCGTGGCCGCCCGCTTCGACAACCCGGGGGCGACCGTCGAAACGGCCTTCGTCCTCGGCGAGTTCTACCGACGTCAGGGCGCCTGGAAGTTCCGCGCCGTCGGC
>MUMD01000627.1 GCA_002155895.1 Streptomyces rochei | reverse complement strand
CGCGGCGAGGTTGAGGTCGTGCAGCGCGGTGAGCACGGTCGGGCCGCCGGCCCGCACCAGGGCCAGGATGTCCAACTGCTGGGCGATGTCGAGGTGGTTGGTGGGTTCGTCCAGGACGAGGACCCGGGGCTGCTGGGCCAGGGCCCGGGCGAGCAGGACCCGCTGCCTCTCGCCGCCGGAGAGCGTGAGGAGGCCGCGGTCGGCGAGGTGGGCGGCGCCGACTCCCTCCAGCGCGGCGGCGCAGGCGCGGCGGTCCTCGTCGGTCTCCCGCGCGACGGCTCGCTGGTGCGGCAGTCTGCCCATGGCCACGACCTCGGCCACCGTGAAGTCGAAATCGGCGGCCGCGTCCTGCGGAAGGGCCGCGAGACGGCGTGCGCCCTCGCGCGGGTGCAGGGCCCACAGGTCGTCGCCGCCCAGCCGTACCGCGCCGGCGGTGGGGCGCAGCGCCCGGTAGACGCACCGCAGCAGGGTCGACTTGCCGCTCCCGTTGGGGCCGACGAGTCCGACGAACTGGCCGCTGCCCGCCCGGAGCGACACGTCCTCCACCAGCCGCGTGCCCGAGATCTCCACCGTGACCGCGTCGAGTTCGACCCGCATCACACGCCTCCGAAGGTGTAGGTGCGGCGCCGCATGAGCAGGACGAAGCAGGGCACGCCGATCGCGGCCGTCAGTACGCCCAGCGGCAGTTCGGCGGGGGCGAGCACCACCCGCGACAGGATGTCCACCCAGATCAGCAGCACGGCGCCGGCCAGGGGCGCGACGGCCAGCACCTTGCGGTGGTCGGCTCCGACCAGCATCCGGGCGGCGTGCGGGACCATCAGGCCGACGAAGCCGATCGCCCCGCTGACCGCGACCACCGTCCCGGTGACGGCGGCGGCGGTGACGAAGAGTTCCTTGCGCAGCCGGCCGGCGTCCACCCCCAGCGCGGCGGCGGTCTCGTCGCCCATCGCGAGGGCGTTCAGTCGCCGCGCCGACCACCCGAGGTGGACGAGCCCGCCGAGCACCGCGCCCGCGGCGATCGGCACCGACGACCAGCTCGCCCCGCCCAGACTGCCGAGCAGCCACATCATGGCGGACCGGGCCGCCTCACCGTGCTCGGCGGCGAACACCATGAACGTGGTCACGGCCGAGAAGCCGTAGTACAGCGCGGTGCCGGTCAGCACGAGCCGCAGCGGGGTCAGCCCGCGCGGTGTCCGGGCGACGGCGTACACCAGCGCCATGGCCGCGAGGGCGGAGACGAACGCGGCGGTGGACAGCGCCCACAGCCCGAGTGCGCCGAAGGCGCCGAAGATGAGCACCGCGTTGGCTCCGACGGCCGCGCCGGAGGAGATGCCGAGGACGAAGGGGTCCGCGAGCGCGTTGCGGACCATGGCCTGGACCGCGACGCCGACGGAGGCCAGTCCGGCCCCGACGACCGCGGCGAGCACGGCCCGCGGGGCGCGGAGTTCCCAGACGATGACGTAGGAGGGGACCTCGTCCGGGGCCAGGGAGCCACCGGTCAGGCCCGCCCAGAGGTAGTGCAGCGTCTCGCCCCAGGAGAGTCCCGACGCCCCGATGCCCGCCGCGCAGACCAGGGAGACGGGGAGGGCGGCGCACAGGCCGGCCACCAGCAGGGGCAGGGGGAAGCGC
>MUMD01000626.1 GCA_002155895.1 Streptomyces rochei | reverse complement strand
GCAGCGGGCGCAGGGCGCCGGCGGCCGGGGGAGCCCTACACCACCGTTGCTTCTGGACTGATGTGTGAGGTCCTCGCCGGGACGATCCTGGCACGCTGCCGTCACGTGACGCCGCCGCGCAACTCAAGGGGTACTTGGCGACACCCGCGGGCCAGTCACCTCTCAATCCAGTATCGAAAGTCAGGGTCGACAATGGTGCGCCGGATCGTCTCGTGCTCCGTGGCGTATGTCCGCAGGTCTTCGAAGAACGGCCAGCCACCGAAGTACCCAGGAGGCAACCTGATGCGCTGCGCGCTGTCGGGAGCAGGGCGGCCAGCCAAGACCTTCACGTTGCCCGAGCTGTGCGAGATGACGAAGATTGCGATGTCGGACCCGATGAGGCGCACCCGCCTGAACGGGAGTTGCATACGATCCACCTCGTGACCGAACAGTGGATACCTGCTCTCAGCTCTCTACCTTCGCAGCCCCTCCGAGGGCAGACGGAACAGCCGCGACCACTGAGCCCTTTCCATCTTGATCAGGAGGCGAGTTCGAGGGCGACAACGGCACGGACGTTGGCGGTGATCCGGGTGGTGCTGCAGCGGAGTTTCCGCAGGAGCCGCCAGCACTTGAGGGTGGCCATGGCACGTTCGCCGAGGCTGCGGATCTTGGCGTGATCGTGGTTGTGACGCCGGCGCCAGCTGCGCAGACTCTTGCCTCGGGACGGAACGCGGGCCGCAGGACCTGCGCCCTG
>MUMD01000625.1:255-1619 GCA_002155895.1 Streptomyces rochei | reverse complement strand
CGAGGATGCCTTGGCGCGTGCCTGCCGTGCCCGGGCGGCGGGCTAGCAGCCCCCGCCGCCCGGGCCGGGGTGACCGTGCGCCCCTGCCGCTGCGCGCCTCCGTCGGCAGGAGACTCTGCACTTCGTCGGCCACCAACTCTTCCAGTGCGATGGGGCCCACCGGCTCGGTGGTCCCCGCTCACCTACTCATGGACCGCGGCGCCACTGCGCCTGTGGTTCGGCGAGGCAGGCCCACTGTGGGAGTCGTACGCCGTGCGCAGCAGGCGCTGCAGCCCGGAGGAGTATCCAGGCGTCCGGGCCCACGACCGATACAGCTCCTGCACGGTGGGCATGGAGGGGGCGCTGCTGATCTTGGCGAAGGCGGCCGACCACACGGCGTGCTGCTGGGGCGGGATGCGGCAGCCGGTCGGGGAGGCGCGCAGTTGCTGGACGCCGGCGGGGACGGTGTCGCGGTTGATGACGCGGGCGGCGGTGCTGACGGGCAGGGCGAGGGGGTTGCCGAGCCTTCCCGGATGTCGCGCAAGCTGGGGGCTCCGGCCTGTTCCCGCACCACCTCCAGGGCCCGGCTCAGGTCGGCTGCGTCGGCGATCAGCTCGGGCGCGGCGCGGACAGCTGCGCGTGCCGACCGCGTTCCTGATCCAAACGACAGGGCCTAGACGTGCTGCATGACCATCACGAACATCGTGCCCGGCTCAAGGGCCTCGTAGGAGTGCGGCACGTCCCCTCGGTACGACATGTAGTCACCGGGGCCCAGCTCCACCGCCTCGCCCCGCGGGCCCGCGAGCAGGCGGCCGGTGCTGATGACCAGGTGTTCCATCGAGCCCGGGATGTGCGGGTCCGACTCACGCGGGGCGCCCGGCTCCAGCGCCCCGTGGTAGATGTCCCGCCGCACCCCGGCCGGCCCCGGGGAGAGCAGGGTGCCCGCGTACGAGGAGTTCTCCGCGTGCATGGTCGGGCCCTCGCCCGCCCTGATCACCGTCACGGCGGGCGCGGGCGACTCCACCAGGACGCTGAACGGCACCCCGAGCGCCACGGCGAGCGCCCAGATCGTCTCGATGNNGCGCCGCGGCGACCCACTCGCGGGGCATGCGGGACGGCTGGGCGCCACCGGGACCGGTGCCGTTGTTCATCGCTTTCGCTCCTGATCGAGACGCTTCGTTTCGCACATCGTTCGCTGCGCAAGGCCATTCGTTCGCCTTGACGAACGCACCCCGTACTGTCCATCCTACGATGCATGCGTTCGCCAAACCGAACAAACGACCCGCCAGACAGAACGACACGCGCGCCCGGCGCCTCCCTCGTCCACCTCTCCGACCTCCCGCCCGGCGTCCTGCGCGACATCGCCCTCGTCTGGCTCGCCGACG
>MUMD01000625.1:0-198 GCA_002155895.1 Streptomyces rochei | reverse complement strand
CGCCCAGGACGAGGGCAGGGCGCGCAAGGCCGCGTTCTGGATATCCGGCATCGGCCTGTTCCTGGCGTGGAACGTCAGTGTCCACGCGGGCGCCCTCGTCGGCACGGCGCTCGGCGACACCGACAAGTTCGGGCTCGACGCGGCGTTCCCTGCGATCCTTCTCGCCTTGGTCCTGCCCGCGCTGCGCGCCGACAGCGC
>MUMD01000624.1 GCA_002155895.1 Streptomyces rochei | reverse complement strand
GCGGCGCTGTCGCGTCGCGATGTCGATCGCGGCCGGCAGCTCGGCGGGATCTTCCGGCACCTTTCCGCGCTGGATCCGGCGGCCGACCCGCATGTATCGACTCGCGCTCAGCCCGAACCTTGCCGCCCGGCGACGAGTCCACCACCAGGCCCCGGCAGTCGCCACCATCGCCAGCACGACCACCACGGCGGCCAAGGACCGTCCTGCGGCGACGTCCAGTTCCTTTTCTCCTGCGACAGCTCCCGCCAGGAAGCCTGACAGCGCCGCCACCAGCAGTACGGCGAGGAGGCTCCCCGCCACAGCCAGACGCGCCTTGCCGACCGACCCGCTCATGCCCATCCTCCCTTGTCCCGTCCTGTGATCGATCGACTGCCCTCGATATCTTTCGGCACCCGCAGCACGAGCGCACGGGGGCGAAACCAGCCGATGCGGGCCCGGAGCCCGGCCGGTGATCGCCGGCGCGAGGCCGTCTGCCCGAGGGAGCACGGCCTCCCTGCACTGGCTGCCCGAGCCCCTGATCAGTACCCGGGGCAGCATCCTCCACCAGACGTTCACCGTGGACCTCGCCCCCACCTCCCGACTGGTCATGCGGGAGGAGCACCTCCTGGGCCGCTCAGGCGAGGCGCCGGGTCATCTCACCACCCGGCTGACCGTACGGCGCGGCGGACGACCGCTCCTCGACCAGCAGTCCGCCTATGGCCACCCGGCACCGGCGTGGGACGGCCCCGCCGTCCTCGGGGACCACCGGGCGACCGG
>MUMD01000623.1 GCA_002155895.1 Streptomyces rochei | reverse complement strand
CGGGGACCACCGGGCGACCGGACAGCTCCTCCTGGTCGATCCAGGACTGGACGCGCCACAGGAGCCGCACCTCATCGGCGACGGCCCGGCAGAGAAACACGCCGTACTGACCCCTCTCGCCGACCCCCAGGCCCTCATCGCCACCGCCGTCGCCCCGACGCCGGCCCAGTTGCGCCACCTCCTGGACACCGCCCTCGCCCACATCTACGAGACGCCGCGGCCGGAAGCCGAAGGCGAGCAGTAGATCTCACCTTCAGGCCGACTTCCACGGCCTGAGCTTCTCGGGATTGAGCACGGCCCAGATGCGCCGGATCCGTCCGTTCGCGATGTCGAAGGCGTACACCGACACAACGGCGCCGTCCACGTGGGCCACCAGGCCGGGCTGGCCGTTGACCGGACGCTCCCGGACCGTGAGCCGGCCCGGGAGCGTCCGGTCGGCGAAGAAGCGGGCGATGGACTCCGCACCCTCGACCGGGTGGAGCAAGGCGGTGACGAGTCCGCCGCCGTCACCGACGGCGACGGCACCGGGGTCGAGCAGGCCGATGAGGGCGGGGATGTCCTTCGCCTCCCACGCCTGCCTGAACGCCCTCACCACATCCGCCCG
>MUMD01000622.1 GCA_002155895.1 Streptomyces rochei | reverse complement strand
GTCGGGGGACGAGGTGGGGCGGCGGGGCGAATTCGGGCACCCGGCCGCCATGGACGACAAGCGGACACAGCGAGGGACCGGCACGCACGTGCCCGGAACCGTGGAGCGACTGGTGGCGGCGTGGCTCGCCGAGACCGAACGGCACGACCCGGCCGCGGCGGGCGAGGCGCGCGCCGGCTGGGAGCGGGGCGCCCTGCCCGAGCGGGCCGCCCAGGACCTGGCCACCTGGGTCACCGCGAGGATCACGGACACCGGGTTCACCGAGGACGAGGGGCCCTACGTCGAAGGAGACGTGCGCATCACCCCGGCCGACAAGGACGCCGTGCACGACTGGCTGCGCGCGCGGGGGCACGCCGTGTGACGCGCACGCCGTGTGACGCGCACGCGGGGGCGCCGTGCGAACCGGGCGCCCGTCCGGTCCGGCCGTCGCCGTCAGTGGGAGAGCGGCCGCCACTCGAACATCAGGAGGGTCGCGTCGTCCCGCAGCCGGCCCTCCTGCATGGCGAGAATCGAGTGGATGAGACGGCGCATCGACTCCGGCGCCAGCTCTCCGCCGGCCGTCGCCCGGATCACGTAGTCGGCGAAGCGTTCCAGCCCGAGCAGCTTCGCCTCCCGGGTCCGCGCCTCGATGACCCCGTCCGTGTACATCAGGACCCGGTCCCCGGGCTCCAGGGAGATCTCATGGGTACGGCGCGGCCGGGAGGACAGGAGCGAGGGCATCCCCATGGGCGGATCGGCGTCGCGCTCCATGGCGTCGGTGATGAGCCGCTGGCCGCGGATGAGGATGGGCGGCGGGTGACCGCAGTTGCTCCAGCGCAGCAGCCCGGTGCCCAGGTCCAGCTGCGCGAGGACCGCGGTGCAGAACTTGTCCGGGAGCCAGCGCGCCAGTGCCTCGTCCACGCACTCCACGAGTTCGGGCAGGTCAGCGCCGGTGCGCCGGGCGTTGCGGCAGGCCGCCAGGGAGACGGCGCTGGTGAGCCCGGAGGCCAGGTCGTGCCCCATCGAGTCCAGCACCGAGACGTGCAGGGTCGTCTTGGTGAGCGAGTGGTCGAAGGCGTCGCCGCCGATCTCGTACGCGGGCTCCAGCACGGCCGTCGACACCACCTGGGCGTTGCCGATGGTGCGGGGCGGCAGGAAGGCGCGGAGCATCTCGGCGGGCAGCCGCATCGGCTCGGTCCGGGTACGCCGGACGAAGGAGTCCTCGTAGGCCCGCTTGGAGGTGATCATCATGGCCAGCAGGGAGGCGAGCGCCCGCCCGCGGGTCAGCGAGGTGGAGGTGAGCGCCGACTGGCTCACGGCGAGCACGCCGAGCCGTTCCGCCCCGTCCAGCAGCGGGAACCAGGCGGTGATGCCGCCCGCGTCGGACTCCTCCACGCGCAGCGCCTGCGTGCGGTACGCCCAGCCCGCCAGCGTCCCGTCGACCGGGATCGTGGAGGCCACGTCGGTCTGCGGGATCAGGTGCCGCTGCTGGATGTCGACGAGGTAGACGACCGCGTGCCGCAGCCCCAGCGCCTTGGCGCACCGGGACACGGCGGTGGGCAGGTCCAGGGTGAGGTGGGCGGGGTCGGCGAGGAAGTCCTGCAGGGCCGCGTCGCTGCTCTCCGGCGTGGACACCTCGTCCCCTCTCGTCGGGCGGCCCGCCGCGGCGGGAGCACGTGGCAGCAGTCTGGCACCGGACGCCGGGCCCCGCCCGTCGGCCGCCGGCCATGGGCGTCCCGGCCCGGACCCCCGGCGCGGCTGTCCCGGGCACCCGCTCCGGACACCCGCTCCGGGCGCTTCGGTCCCGGCCACGAGGGCACGCGTCATGGCGTAGGCCACGAACGCCGAGGAGTGGTGCCACATGACCGAGTACGAGCGTTCCCGCACCATGCCCGCCCAGCCCGAGCAGGTCTTCGACCAGGCCGCGAACGTCGGGCAGCTGGACACCTGGCTGCCCCGGGACCTGCACGTCGAGCCGGAGGAACCGCCCGCCGTCACCGTGCACGAGGACCGCACCGACCAGGACATGTCCGCGCTGCTGAGCGCCCGGCCCGAGCAGATGCGCCTCGAGTGGGGCACCCGCGACCAGGGCAGCTACGCCGGCTGGCTGCAGGTCGCCGGACTGGACGGCGGGGCCAGCGAGGTGACGGTGCACCTGTCCTTCTTCGACGAGGACCACGACCCGGGGCGGCGGGCAGTCGACGACGCCCTCGACGGCAGCCTGCGGCGCCTGGAGGAGCAGGTACGGCTACGCACCGACAACCCGGCCGGGTGACGAGGGCAACCCATGGCGGTCATGTCGTGTCGTAAAGGGAAATGCTCCACCGGATCCGACGTCGACACCGACGAACCGACATGGGGGAAACATGAACATCCGTGCCCGAGGGGCCCGCGCCGCGGTGACCGTGCTGACGGCCGGGGCGGCGGTGGCCGTCGCCGCGGTCCCGGCGACCGCCGCGACATCGCCCGCCGATCCGCCGGCCTTCCTGGAACCGGCCGAACTGCCGCCGCACCCCTCCTCGGACTGGTACGCCGGCCCGGTCACCGCCGGACAGCCCGACCCGCTGCCGATGTGCGTGGGCGAGGCACTGCCGTCCACCGCGTCCCACCGGCAGTACTGGACCGAGTACGACACCGGCGCCCTCCAGGTGACGGTGGTCGAGCGCAGCACCCAGCGGGCCAGGGAGTTCGCCGCCCTGATCCGCGCCGACCTCGCCGACTGCGCCCGGACGGTGAGGGAGCGGTACCCCGACGTCACCGCCACGCAGAAGTACTACGGGCGGTTGACCGTCGAGGAGGGCGCCCACGTCTACGGCGTCCACACGGTCGCCGAGTGGGGCGCCTCCGACATCAACCTGCTCTCGGTGGGCCGGGACGGCAGGACCGTGACCATCGTGAAGTGGGGGCAGATGGGAACCTTCGAGCACGCGCAGGTGGCGGACTTCCGGGCCACCACCGTCACGGCCGTCGACAAGCTGCACTGACCCGGGCACGGCGGCGGGCCGACCGTCAGATCACGACGGGCGGCCCGCCCTCCGCCCGCAGTACGGCCCGCTGCCCGTGCCGGCAGTGCACGAGCCGGTCCGCGAGGCCCTTGCGGTCCGCCTCGGCCAGGAAGGCGTCGAGCGGCGAGCGGAAGACGGTGTAGTCGTCGTAGTGCACCGGCAGGATCAGGCGGGGGTCGAGGCGCCGGGCGAGTTCCGCGCCCTGGCGCCCGTCCATGGTCACCACGAAACCGCCCGGCAGGGTCGTTCCGCCCAGGTGCAGGACGGCCAGGTCGAGGCCGGGGAACCGGCGGCCGATCTCGTCCAGGCCGTCGAAGAGCAGCGTGTCCCCGGAGACGTAGAGCCGGTGGTGGGCGGGGCCGACGGCCGGACCGAACTCCAGCAGGCTGCCCATCACCGGCGGCAGCAGACGCCGCAGTACCGGATGCCCCGCGTGCCGGCCGGGCAGCGAGGTGATACGCACCCGCGCGTCCCCGTGCCGCACGGTCTCCTCCTGCCAGGTGCGCAGCCCCACGGCCCGGTGGAACCCGTGCACGCCCTGGAGGCGGCGGGCGGCGTGCGGGGTGGTGACGATCGGCAGCGACCGGGACAGCCTGCGCCGGGCCCTGCGGTCCCAGTGGTCGCCGTGCAGATGGGACAGCACCACGGCGTCGACCCGCGCCAACTCGCCCGGATCCAGGTCGGGCTCGGTCAGACGGCGGCTCACCAGCCCGTACCCCAGGTGCGCGCGCTCGCCGCGGTGGAGGAAGTTGGGATCGGTGAGCAGACTCAGTCCGCGATAGCCCAGCAGCACGGTCGCGTTGCCGATGAAGTGGATCCGCAGGGAGTCGTCGAAGTCGTCGGGGGCCGTGCTCCGGGCCGGGGGCGTGGTCGGGGACATGAGGGG
>MUMD01000621.1:185-531 GCA_002155895.1 Streptomyces rochei | reverse complement strand
GTGCCGGCAGGGGGCAGCGGAGGGCGCCTGGGGCAGCGGGTGCCGAGGGGCGTCAGGCCGTGATGTCCTTCGTCGTGAACCGCGCCCACGCCGCCGAGCCGAAGACCGCCGCGTAGAGGGCCTGGAGGCCGAGGTTCCGGGTCAGGTCGTCCCAGTAGACCGGTTCGCGCATCAGGTCGGCGAAGGACAGCCAGTAGTGCGAGAAGAAGTACGGCTGGACCGCGTCGAGCTGCGGGATCTGGTCGAGGATCTGGACGGTGATCAGCAGTCCCACGGTGGTCGCCATCGCCGCGATGCCGCTGCCGGTCAGCGTGGAGACGAACAGGCCGAGGGCCGCGACCCCGAT
>MUMD01000621.1:0-133 GCA_002155895.1 Streptomyces rochei | reverse complement strand
GACCAGGGTGGCGGCGAGGCAGAAGGCGATCACCGTGGCGTACTTGGTGAGCAGCAGCCGGGTCCGGCCGGCCGGGGCCACGAGCAGATAGCGCAGGGTGCCCGCGCTCGCCTCGCCGGCGATCGCGTCGCCC
>MUMD01000620.1 GCA_002155895.1 Streptomyces rochei | reverse complement strand
CAACCTCGCCGCCGTCGGCGGGCAGGTCCACGCCGGAGACCTCTTCGACGCGCTCCCCGACGAGCTGCGCGGCCGGGTGGACATCCTCGCGGCCAACGTGCCCTACGTCCCCACCGACGAGGTCCCGCTGCTTCCCGCCGAAGCACGCGAGCACGAGCCGCTGGTCGCCCTCGACGGCGGCGCCGACGGCCTCGACGTGCTGCGCAGGGTCGCCGCCGGGGCCCCGGCCTGGCTCGCGCCCGGCGGCTGCCTGCTGGCCGAGACGAGCGAACGCCAGGCGCCGGCCGCGGTCGACGTCTTCGCCCGGGCCGGCCTGGTGACCCGCCTCGCGGTCTGCGAGGAGCTGTACGCCCACGTGGTGATCGGCGTCAGGGGCTGACCGCGCCCCCCGGCTCGGCCGGCGGCGTGGCCCGGGCGATCAGCAGGGCCACGTCGTCGGAGTTCTCCGGCTCGTGCAGCGTGCGCAGCAGCAGGTCGCACACCTCCTCCAGCGGCCGGTCCGGGCCGTCCAGCAGGGCGAGGAGCGCGTCCAGCCGCTCGTCCAGCGACTGCCGCCGCGTCTCGACGAGACCGTCGGTGTAGAGCACCAGCCGGTCACCGGGCTCTAGGTCCACGGTGGTGGTGGAGAAGGGCACGCCGCCCACCCCGAGCGGCACCCCGGTGGGCAGGTCCAGCAGCTCCGGCGGACGTCCCGCCCGGAGCCGCACCGGCGGCAGGTGACCCGCGTTGGCGATCCGGCACTGCCGCAGGTGCGGGTCGTGGACCGCGTAGACGCAGGTGGCGATGGACTGGTCCAGGCCGACCGTGGCCCGGTCGAGGTGTTCGAGCAGGAACGCCGGATCGACGTCGAGGGCGGCCAGCGTGTTCGTCGCCGTGCGCAGCCGCCCCATGGAGGCCGCCGCCGCGATCCCGCTGCCCATCACGTCACCGACCACCAGCGCGGTCTTGCAGCCCTCCAGTTCGATCACGTCGAACCAGTCGCCGCCGACCTCGCTGGCGGCGCCGGCCGGCCGGTAGCGGGAGGCGACCTCCAGTCCGCCCGTCACCGGGGGATGACGCGGCAGCAGGCTGCGCTGCAGGGTGAGGGCGGCGTCGCGGGCGTTCTGGTACCAGCGGGCGTTGTCGATCTGGAGCGCCGCCCGGACCGCCAGCTCGCGGGCGAGCAGCAGATCGTCCTCGCCGAACGGCAGCGGGTTGCCGGTCCGCTTGAGGTCCAGGGCGCCGAGCACCTCGCCCCGCGCGATCAGCGGCACGGCCAGATAGGAGTGCACGCCCGCCCGGCGCAGCAGTTCGGCCGCCTCGGGCGAGCGGGCGATCCGCGGCAGGTCCGCGTCCGTCACCCGCTCCACCCTGACCGGCCGCCCCGAGCGCACGCACTCGGTGACCAGGCGGTCCGGCCCGTACCGGGCGACCTGGCCGGGCGGGTCGGCCGCCCGCAGCGCCTCGGGCGCGTCGTCGGCGTGCACGGCCAGGGCGCGGATCACGGCCGCCTCGGCCGGACGCAGGGTGCTGCGCCGCCCCTTGACCACGGACTCCAGCAGATCCACCGCCGCGACGTCGGCGAGGCCGGGCACCGCCACAGCGGCCAGTTCGTGCGCGGTGCGCTCCAGCTCCAGCGTGGTGCCGATCCGGGTGGAGGCGTCCGCGACCGCGGCCAGCCGGCGCCGCGCGGCCTCGGCCTCGACTCCCGCCCGGTGCTGCTCGGTGACGTCCACGACCGACACGGCGACGCCCATCACCGCGCCGACGGCGTCCTCCAGCCGGTACAGCGACAGCGACCAGGCGTGCTCCTCGTCCGGGTCGGCCGGGGTCCGCCCGGTCGCCGCCAGGTCGACCACCGGCCGCCCCGTCTCCAGTACCCGGCGCGCCGCCTCCTCCAGGGGGCCGGCGTCCACCAGCGGCAGTACCTCGCGGACCGTCCGGCCGAGGTGTTCCTCGGCCGGCAGTCCGCGA
>MUMD01000619.1 GCA_002155895.1 Streptomyces rochei | reverse complement strand
GACCACGTGGTCATCTCCACCGACGAGGGCTTCCGCGTCTTCGACGCCGCCAGGCAGACCTTCACGGACACCGAGTTCAAGGGCGCCAAGCCCGGTCACGTCGTCCGGCACGGTGGCAGGACCACCCTGTTCACCGACGGCACGGGCGAGGTCAACGTCTTCGACCCGGCCGAACTCGGCGACGGCGCCGAACCGCGAACCCGCACCTACACGTCCGCCGAGCCCCACCACGGTGTCGCCATCGAGCTGACCGACGGTGAACTCGTCACGACCCTGGGCACCGAGGAGAAGCGCACCGGGGCCCTCGTCCTGGACAAGGACAACAAGGAGATCGCCCGCGCCGAGAACTGCCCCGGCGTGCACGGAGAGGCCGCCGCCAAGGACGAGGTGGTCGGACTCGGCTGCGAGGACGGCGTACTCCTCTACAAGGACGGCGAGTTCACGAAGGTCGACGCCCCCGACGACTACGCCCGCACCGGCAACCAGGCGGGCAGCGACGTCTCCCCGGTCCTCCTGGGCGACTACAAGACCGATCCCGAGGCGGAACTGGAACGGCCCACCCGCATATCGCTGATCGACACCCGCACGGCGAAGATGAAGCTGGTCGACCTCGGCACCAGCTACTCCTTCCGCTCGCTCGCCCGCGGCCCGCACGGCGAGGCCCTGGTCCTCGGCACCAACGGCGTCCTCCACGTCATCGACCCGGAGACGGGCAAGGTGGAGAAGAGGATCGACGCGGTCGGCGACTGGACCGAGCCCTTGGACTGGCAGCAGCCCAGGCCCACCCTCTTCGTCCGTGACCACACGGCGTACGTCTCCGAGCCGGGCAAGCGCCGACTGCACGCCTTCGACCTGGACTCGGGCGAGAGGCTGACGTCCGTCACGCTGCCCCAGGGCACCAACGAACTGTCCGGGACGGTGGCGGGTCACTGACCGGGCCGCGGCGGCAGGCCGGGCGATCCGGCNNTTCGCCGATCCGTCGCACTGCTGGATCCGCAACGGTTCGCCCCGTGCGGCCACGGTGAGACAGAGTTGCGGCGCGGCTGTCGGCCGTAGCGTCTCCCCGTTCCGGAAGAACTTCTGGTGTGTCCCGCCGTGGCAGTTCCACAGGACCAGGGGCGTGCCGGCCGGGTACCTCGTGTCGGGGACGTCCAGGCAGCGGTCCTGGGTCAGTTCGGTGTGGAGGGTGCCGCGTGTCCGGTCGTACCACCAGCCTTGGTTGCGGCCGCCGTGGCATTCCCAGCCGAGCACACGGGTTCCGTCGGCGCTCGCCGCCGCGGCGGCG
>MUMD01000062.1 GCA_002155895.1 Streptomyces rochei | reverse complement strand
GGTGGGCGCAGCGGCACCCCGCTACGCCGGGCCGCGACACCCACCCCGCGCCCACACCCGCGCCGGGTGACCGTGAGCACCGGGGTCGCTGTACCCGCCCCCACGGTCACGCCGTTCGCGGTCCGCGTCAGTTGGTGAGGCGGGTGAGGGCCTCCTCGACCGTCACTTCCTCGCGCTCGCCGGTGCGGCGGTCCTTGAGCTCGACCACGCCCTCGGCGGAGCGGCGGCCGGCGACCAGGATCTGCGGGACGCCGATGAGTTCGGCGTCGGTGAACTTGACGCCCGGGGAGACACCCGCGCGGTCGTCCACCAGGACGCGGACGCCCGCCGCGGCCAGCTTGTCGGAGACCTCCAGGGCCAGCTCGGTCTGCAGGGCCTTGCCGGCGGCGACGACGTGGACGTCGGCCGGGGCGACCTCCTTGGACCAGACGAGGCCCTTCTCGTCGGCGTGCTGCTCCGCGAGGGCCGCCACCGCGCGGGAGACGCCGATGCCGTAGGAGCCCATGGTGACGCGGGCCGGCTTGCCGTTCTGGCCGAGCACGTCGAGCTTGAGGGCGTCGGTGTACTTGCGACCGAGCTGGAAGATGTGGCCGATCTCGATGGCGCGGTCGAGCTTGAGGCCGGTGCCGCACTTCGGGCAGGGGTCGCCCTCCCGGACGACGACCACGTCCACGTACGCGTCGACCTCGAAGTCGCGGCCCGCGACGACGTTCTTCGCGTGCGTGTGCTCCTTGTTGGCGCCCGTGATCCACGCGGTGCCCGGCGCGACGCGGGGGTCGGCGATGTACTTGACCTTCTCGCCCAGTCCCTGCGGGCCGACGTAGCCGCGGACCAGGTCGGGGCGGCCGACGAAGTCCTCGGCGGTGACCAGCTCGACGGCGGCCGGGGCGAAGTGCGCCTCGACCTTGTCCATGTCGACCTCGCGGTCGCCGGGGACGCCCACCGCGACGATCTCGCCGTCCACCTTGACGAGGAGGTTCTTGAGGGTGGCGGAGGCCGGGACGCCGAGGGAGGCGGCCAGCGTCTCGATGGTGGGAGTGTCGGGGGTGGGGATGTCCTCGGCGGCGGGGACGCCGGTCGCGTCCACGGGCGTCAGCGCGTAGGTGATCGCCTCGGTGTTGGCGGCGAAGTCGCAGTTCGGGCAGTCGGCGAAGGTGTCCTCGCCCGCCTCGGCGGGGGCCAGGAACTCCTCGGACTTGGAGCCGCCCATCGCGCCGGCGGTCGCGGCGCAGATGCGGTAGTCGAGGCCCAGGCGCTCGAAGATGCGCTGGTAGGCGGCGCGGTGCAGGGCGTAGGACTCGGCCAGGCCCTCGTCGGCGACGTCGAAGGAGTAGGAGTCCTTCATCAGGAACTCGCGGCCGCGCAGGATGCCGGCCCGGGGGCGGGCCTCGTCGCGGTACTTGTTCTGGATCTGGTAGAGGATGACCGGCAGGTCCTTGTAGGAGGACGCCTGGTCCTTGACGAGGAGGGTGAAGATCTCCTCGTGGGTGGGGCCGAGGAGGTAGTCGCCGCCCTTGCGGTCCTGGAGGCGGAAGAGTTCGGGGCCGTACTCCTCCCAGCGGCCGGTGGCCTCGTACGGTTCGCGCGGCAGCAGGGCGGGGAGCTGGACCTCCTGGGCGCCGATGGCGTCCATCTCCTCGCGGACGATGCGCTCGATGTTGCCGAGGACCTTCTTGCCGAGCGGCAGCCAGCTCCACAGGCCGGCGGCGGTGCGGCGCACGTACCCGGCGCGGACCAGCAGCTTGTGGCTGAGGACCTCGGCGTCCGCCGGGTCGTCGCGCAGCGTCTTCGCCATCAACTTCGACATGCGCTGGACCTGTGCGTTGGCCATGGTTCTCGTGTCTCCTGCTGCGTAAGGGTGGTGCTAGGAGGTTAGCCGGGTGGTCCGGCGCGGTGGAAATCGGTTAGCGCCTGCGGAGCGGCAGCGGGGCGCCCATCACGGCGTACGGCTTGGGGGCGCTCGGGAAGAGGACCTGGCGGGCGAGGTCCTGATAGCCGAGGGAGCGGTAGAGGCCGCGGGCGGGGCTGTCCCGGTCGATGGCGGAGAGGATCGACCGGGGTTCGGTGGCCGCGTCGGTGATCGTGGTGATCAGGGAGCGGCCCAGGCCGCGGTTCTGGTGGGCGGGGTGGACGTGGAGTTCGGTGATGACGAAGGAGTCGTCGAGCCAGGCGTCGTTGTCCCGGGCGCGGAGGTAGGGCTCGACGACGGTGGACCACCAGTGGGCGCGGTCGTTGGGCATGCCGTAGACGAAGCCGACGAGGTCGCCGCCGACGGTGGCGCCGAGGGCGCGGGCACCGCGGTAGGTCATGTGGCGCTGGACGATCTGGCGGCGGACGGCCACCTCGTCGGGGCCGAGGCCGAACGCGGCGGCCTGGACGGCCAGGGCCTCGTCGACGTGGGCGGAGAGGTCCAGAGGGCCGATCACGACGTCCATGTGCGGGAGCCTACAGGGGGCTTCCGGTGGTGTGCCGGGAGCTGCCCGGGCGGCTTCAGAACAGCACGCTCATGAAGGCGCCGACCTCCTGGAAGCCCACGCGCCGGTAGGTCCGCCGGGCCGCCGTGTTGAAGTCGTTGACGTAGAGGCTCACGACCGGGGCGACGTCCGCGAGGGCGTAGCGGAGGACCGCCGCCATGCCGGGGGCCGCGAGGCCCCTGCCCCGGTACTCGGGGGCCACCCACACGCCCTGGATCTGACAGGCGCGGTCGGTGGCGGCGCCGATCTCGGCCTTGAAGACGACCTTGCCGTCGGCGTCGAAGCGGGCGAAGGAGCGGCCGGAGCCGACCAGTTCGGCGACCCGGGCCTGGTAGAGCAGGCCGCCGTCGCCGGCCAGCGGGGAGATGCCGACCTCCTCGGTGAACATCGCCACGCAGGCCGGCATGATCCGCTCCATCTCGTCCTTGCGGACGCGGCGGACGTACGGGTCGGGGGCGATGTCGTCGGGGAGGTGGTCGGTGACCATGAGGGGCTGGCGGGCACGGACCTCACGGGCGGGGCCCCAGCCCGGTTCGAGCAGGCGCCAGAGCTGGGCGGTGGTGTCGGCGGGGCCCACGATGGAGGAGCAGCGGCGGCCGGCCCGGCGGGCGCGGTCGGCGAAGGCGCGCACGGCGCGCGGGGTGGCGCAGATGGGGACGAGGTTGGCGCCCGCGTAGCACAGGGACGTCAGCATGCCGTGCTCGTACCAGCCCCACATCTCGCCGCCGAGGCGCCAGGGGTCGAGGCCGGCGACCTGCACGCGGGCGGTCACGAAGGCGTTCGCTACCGGCTCGCGGTCGAGGACGGCGAGCGCGGCGTCCAGGTCGCTCGGTTCGAGCACGCGGGAGGTGGTCTGCGTCAACACGTGCGGGGGCCTCACCCTGAGATCTGCTGGTCTCCGCACTGTACCTGCCGCGAAAATGCCGCGCCGCCTCCCGGGGCGACGCGGCAGGAGCGGGGGTGGGTCAGCCGGCGACCGAGACCGAGGGCTCGCCGGAGGTCACACCGTCGGCCTCCATCTGCTCGGCGATCTTCATCGCCTCCTCGATGAGGGTCTCCACGATCTTGGACTCGGGGACGGTCTTGATGACCTCGCCCTTGACGAAGATCTGGCCCTTGCCGTTGCCGGAGGCGACGCCGAGGTCGGCCTCGCGGGCCTCGCCCGGACCGTTGACGACGCAGCCCATGACGGCGACGCGCAGCGGGACCTCCATGCCGGTGAGGCCGGCGGTGACCTCCTCGGCGAGCTTGTAGACGTCGACCTGGGCGCGGCCGCAGGACGGGCAGGAGACGATCTCCAGGCCGCGCTGACGCAGGTTCAGCGACTCCAGGATCTGGATGCCGACCTTGATCTCCTCCACCGGCGGGGCGGAGAGGGAGACGCGGATGGTGTCGCCGATGCCCTGGGAGAGCAGCGCGCCGAAGGCGACGGCCGACTTGATGGTGCCCTGGAAGGCGGGACCGGCCTCGGTGACCCCGAGGTGGAGGGGGTAGTCGCACTGGGCGGCGAGCTGGCGGTACGCCTCGACCATGACGACCGGGTCGTTGTGCTTGACGGAGATCTTGATGTCCCGGAAGTCGTGCTCCTCGAAGAGTGACGCCTCCCACAGCGCGGACTCGGCGAGGGCCTCGGGGGTCGCCTTGCCGTACTTCTGGAGCAGGCGGCGGTCCAGGGAGCCCGCGTTGACGCCGATGCGGATCGGCGTGCCGTGGTCCTTGGCCGCCTTGGCGATCTCCTTGACCTGATCGTCGAACTTCTTGATGTTGCCCGGGTTGACGCGGACCGCCGCGCAGCCGGCCTCGATCGCGGCGAAGACGTACTTGGGCTGGAAGTGGATGTCGGCGATCACCGGGATCTGCGACTTCTTCGCGATCACCGGGAGGGCGTCGGCGTCGTCCTGGGTGGGGCAGGCCACGCGCACGATCTGGCAGCCGGACGCCGTCAGCTCGGCGATCTGCTGGAGGGTCGCGCCGATGTCGGACGTACGGGTGGTGGTCATGGACTGCACGGACACGGGCGCGTCGCCGCCCACCGCCACGGTCCCGACCTGGATCTGCCGGCTCTTGCGGCGCTCCGCGAGCCTGGTCGGAACGTCCGGCATGCCGAGAGAAATCGCAGTCATCTGCTGTGCAACCCCAAGTCGTGGATCAAGGTCCGGTCCCGTCAGCGGCGGGCTCCGGCATTCGAGATTACGGCACGGACGTGAACGCCCGGCACACGGCGTACGGGAGATGCATCCTTTGGCGTCCATCTGCCGTACGGGCGGCGTGAAGCCCGGCCCGGGAGGACATGCTCCCCGGATCGGGCCTCACGCCGGATCACCAGCGAGGTCCGGTTCGCACGGGTGTCAGCTGATCCGTACCGGATTGACGACGTCGGCCACCAGGACGAGCAGCGTGAAGCAGACGAAGATGCCCGCCACCACGTAGGCCACCGGCATCAGCTTCGCCACGTCGAACGGTCCCGGGTCCGGGCGGCGCAGCACCTTGGCCGCGTTCCGGCGCAGCGACTCCCACAGGGCGCCCGCGATGTGTCCGCCGTCGAGCGGCAGCAGCGGGAGCATGTTGAAGAGGAACAGGGAGAGGTTGAAGCCGGCCACCAGCATGACGAACATCGCGAGCTGCTGGGTGGGCGGGATGTCGAGGGTGGCGATCTCGCCGCCGACGCGGGCGGCGCCGACGACGCCCATCGGGGAGTCGGCCTCGCGGGGCCCGTCGCCGAAGGCCGCGTCCCACAGGGCGGGGATCTTGGACGGCAGCGCGGCCAGGGAGTCGACGGCGTCGCCCACCCGGTCGCCCATCCAGGTCACGGACTGGCCGAAGTCCTGTTTCACCACGCCGGTGGCGGCGCTGAAGCCGAGGAAGCCGGCGGTGACGTACTCGCCCTCGACGATCTGTCCGTTGGAGTCCTTCTTGGCGACCTTGTTGGTGGCGATGGTCGCCTGGAGGGTGACCTCCCGGCCGTCCCGCTCGACCACGACCGGCACCTTCTCGCCGGGGTTGGCGCGGATCAGGTTGGACAGCCGGTCCCAGTCGTCGGTCCGTACGCCGTCGAAGGCGACGATCTTGTCGCCCGCGCGCAGGCCGGCCGCGGCGGCCGGGGAGGCCGGGTCGGACTTGGTGCAGTCGTCCCGGTTCTCGCTCTGCGAGATGACGCACTTCGAGACGGAGCTGACGGTGGTGGTCTGCTGGGAGATGCCGAAGCCCATCAGGACGGTCAGGAAGAGCACGACCGCGAGGACGAGGTTCATGAACGGGCCGGCGAACATGACGATGACGCGCTTCCACGGCTTGCGCGTGTAGAACAGGCGCTTCTCGTCACCCGGCTGGAGTTCCTCGAAGGCGGCCGAGCGGGCGTCCTCGATCATCCCGCGCCAGGGCGAGGTGGAGCGGGCCTCAAGCTTGCCGTCGGCGCCGGGCGGGAACATGCCGATCATGCGGATGTAGCCGCCGAAGGGGATGGCCTTGACGCCGTACTCGGTCTCGCCCTTCTTCCGTGAGAAGAGGGTCGGTCCGAACCCGACCATGTACTGCGGCACGCGGATGCCGAACATCTTGGCCGTGGACAGGTGCCCCAGCTCGTGCCAGGCGATCGAGAACAGCAGGCCGACCGCGAAGACGACTATGCCGAGGATGAACATCAGGGTCGTCATGCACGGGCCTCCGCCGTCTGTGCCGCCAGTTGCCGGGCCCGGGCGCGCGCCCAGGTCTCCGCTTCGAGGACGTCCGGGACGGTGAGCGAGGTTCCCGCACGGGGGGTGCCGTGTTCCTCGACCACACGCGTGACGGTCTCCATGATCCCGAGGAACGGCAGCGCGCCGGAGCGGAACGCCTCGACGCACTCCTCGTTGGCGGCATTGAACACCGCTGGGGCCGTGCCCGCGAGCTGCCCGACGTGCCGGGCCAGGTTCACCGAGGGGAAGGCCTCGTCGTCGAGCGGGAAGAACTCCCAGGTCGACGCCTTGCTCCAGTCGAAGGCGGGCGCGGCGTCCGGGACGCGTTCGGGCCAGCCGAGGCCCACGGCGATGGGCCCGCCCATGTCGGGGGGCGTGGCGTGGGCCAGTGTCGATCCGTCCGTGTACTCGACCATCGAGTGGACATACGACTGCGGGTGCACGACCACCTCGATGCGGTCGAAGGGAATGTCGTAGAGGAGGTGCGCCTCGATCACCTCCAGGCCCTTGTTGACGAGGGTGGCGGAGTTGATCGTGATCACCGGGCCCATGGCCCAGGTGGGGTGGGCGAGGGCGTCCTCGACGGTGACGCTCGCCAGCTGCTCCCTGGTGCGTCCCCGGAAGGGGCCGCCGGAGGCGGTGACGACCAGCTTGCGCACGTCGGCGCGGGTGCCGGCGGCCAGCGCCTGGAAGAGGGCGGCGTGCTCGGAGTCGACCGGGATGATCTGCCCCGGCTTGGCGAGGGCCTTGACCAGGGGGCCGCCCACGATGAGCGATTCCTTGTTGGCGAGCGCGAGGGTGCGGCCCGCCTCCAGGGCGGCCAGGGTCGGGGCGAGCCCGATGGAGCCCGTGATGCCGTTGAGGACGGTGTGGCAGTCGGAGGCGGCGACCTGGGTGGCCGCCTCCGGTCCCGCGAGGATCTCGGGCAGCGGCTCCCCGCCGCCGTACCGCGCCCGCAGGGCCTCCCGTAGCGCCGGTACGACGTCCTCGCGGGCGACGGCGACGGTCCGCGCCTTCAGTCGGTACGCCTGCTCGGCGAGGAGGGCGACCCGGCCGCCGTTGGCGGACAGGGCGGTGACCCGGAAGCGGTCCGGGTTGCGCAGCACGAGGTCGATGGCCTGGGTCCCGATCGACCCGGTGGACCCGAGGATCACCACGTCCTTCGGGCCGTCGCCCGCCACCGGGTCGTACACGAGGTGGGGGTCGGCGAGGGGGGCTGGACTGTCGCTCATTCCCCCATTGTGGCCGCAACGGCCCTCCGCGAGGACAGCGCGTCCCTCGCACGGGTGTCGCGGTACCGCGGGAAGGGGGCGCGGCCCCCGTCCGCCCGGGTCGGCGCGGGCGGGCGGGGCCGTGTCGGCGGACCGCCGGCGCTCAGCCGATGGGGCGGCGGACGTTCTCCCTGGTGCTCGGGCCCGGTGTGGCGTCCGCGATCCACGGGCCGTCGCCCGACGGGTCGACGACCCCCTCCTCCAGCCACTCGTACGCGCCGCCCAGCACGCCCTTGACCACCTTGCGGTCGAGGTCGTCGGTGTTGGTCCACAGGCGGCCGAAGAGTTCCTCGACGCGGATGCGGGCCTGGTGGCAGAAGGCGTCGGCGAGTTGGTACGCCTCGCGGCCGTGGTCGCCCTCGGCGCGCAGGTGTTCGGCGCGGACGCAGGCGGCGCTCATGGCGAACAGCTCGGCGCCGATGTCGACGATCCGGCCCAGGAAGCCCTGCTTGGTCTCCATCCGGCCCTGCCAGCGGGACATGGCGTAGAAGGTGGAGCGGGCGAGTTTGCGGGCCGCGCGTTCGACGTAGCGCAGATGGCCGGAGAGGTCCCGGTGGCCGGACGGGTGGAAGTCGGCGTAGGAGCGCGGGAGCTGTCCGGGGCCGGCGACCAGCTTCGGCAGCCACTTGGCGTAGAAGACGCCGGCCTGCGCGCCCGCCCTCGCCTTGTCGGAGAGGCTCTTGTCGGGGTCGATCAGATCCCCCGCGACCGAGAGGTGGGCGTCGACGGCCTCGCGTGCGATCAGCAGGTGCATGATCTCGGTGGAGCCCTCGAAGATGCGGTTGATGCGCAGGTCGCGCAGGAGTTGCTCGGCGGGGACCGCGCGCTCGCCGCGGGCTTCGAGGGAGGCCGCGGTCTCGAAGCCGCGGCCACCGCGGATCTGGACCAGCTCATCGGCCATCAGGCAGGCCATCTCCGAGCCGTAGAGCTTGGCGAGGGCGGCCTCGATGCGGATGTCGTTGCGGTCCTCGTCGGCCATCTGGGAGGAGAGGTCGAGGACGGCTTCGAGGGCGAAGGTGGTCGCCGCGATGAAGGAGATCTTGGAGCCGACCGCCTCGTGCAGGGCGACCGGCTTGCCCCATTGCTCGCGTACCGCCGACCACTCGCGGGCGATCTTCAGGCACCACTTGCCGGCGCCGACGCACATGGCGGGCAGGGAGAGGCGGCCGGTGTTGAGGGTGGTGAGGGCGATCTTGAGGCCGGCGCCCTCCGGGCCGATGCGGTGGGCGGCGGGCACGCGCACCCGGTGGAAGCGGGTGACGCCGTTCTCCAGGCCGCGCAGGCCCATGAAGGCGTTGCGGTTCTCGACGGTGATGCCCTCGGAGGCGGCCTCCACGACGAAGGCGGTGATGCCGCCCCTGGCGTCCGGGCCGCCCTCGCCGTCGGCGGGCTTCGGGACGCGGGCCATGACGACGAGCAGGTCGGCGACGACGCCGTTGGTGGTCCACAGCTTCACGCCGTCGAGGACGTAGTCGTCGCCGTCCCGGACGGCCGTGGTGGCCAGGCGCGCGGGGTCGGAGCCGACGTCCGGTTCGGTGAGCAGGAAGGCCGAGATGTCGGTACGGGCGCAGCGCGGCAGGAAGGTGTCCTTCTGCTCCTGGGTGCCGAACATCTTCAGCGGCTGCGGCACCCCGATCGACTGGTGCGCGGAGAGCAGCGCGCCGATCGCCGGGTTCGCCGATCCGACCAGGGCGAGGGCCTTGTTGTAGTAGACCTGGGTGAGGCCGAGACCGCCGTACTTGGTGTCGATCTTCATGCCGAAGGCGCCCAGCTCCTTCAGCCCGGTGATCACGTCGTCCGGGATGCGGGCGTCGCGCTCGATCACCGCCCCGTCGATCTTCGTCTCGCAGAAGTCGCGCAGCTTGGCCAGGAACTCCTCGCCGCGCTGGACGTCCTCGTCGGCGGGGAGCGGGTGGGGGTGGACGAGGTCGAGGCGGAAGCGGCCGAGGAAGAGTTCCTTGGCGAAGCTCGGCTTGCGCCAGTGCTGTTCGCGGGCCGCCTCGGCGACCTGGCGGGCCTCACGTTCGGTGACGGTGGGTCGGGAGGAGGGGGTGGTGG
>MUMD01000618.1 GCA_002155895.1 Streptomyces rochei | reverse complement strand
CTCCTCGTTCGGTATCAGCGGTACGAATGCGCACCTCATCCTGGAACAGCCCGAACCGGTCGCTGAGCTGGAGCCCGCCGGTGAGGGTGTCGCTTCCCTGGCTCCGGGTGTGGTGCCGTTGACGCTGTCCGGGCGGTCGGCGGAAGCCCTGCGGGCGCAGGCCGCACGACTCCTTGCCCGTATCGAGGCCGACCCCGCCCTGCGCGCGGTGGACCTGGGGCACTCCCTCGCCACGCAGCGCTCGCACTTCGATCACCGCGCCGTGGTCCTGGCGGACGAGTGGGAGACCGCCGTACGCGGTCTGGCCGCTGTGTGCGTGGGCGAGCCCGACCCGGCCGCGGTCGTGGGTGAGTGCGAGGCCGGCCGTACCGCGTTCCTGTTCTCGGGGCAGGGTTCGCAGCGGCTTGGGATGGGGCGTGAGTTGTATGCGCGGTTCCCGGTGTTCGCGGAGGCGTTCGATGCCGTGTGTGCGGTGTTGGACGGGCTGTTGGGGCGTCCGTTGCGTGAGGTGGTGTGGGGCGAGGACGCCGAGTCGCTGAACGGGACGGAGTTTGCTCAGGCGGGTCTGTTCGCCGTCGAGGTGGCGTTGTTCCGTTTGGTGGAGTCGTGGGGTGTGCGGCCGGAGTTCGTGGCCGGGCATTCCATTGGTGAGGTGGCTGCGGCGCATGTGGCGGGGGTGTTCTCCCTCGCAGATGCCTGTGCGCTGGTCGCCGCGCGTGGCCGGCTGATGCAGGCGCTTCCCGCGGGTGGCTCCATGGTGGCGGTGGAGGCCACCGAGGCGGAGGTGCTTGAGCACCTGGGCACCGTCGCGGGTGCCTCGATCGCGGCTGTCAATGGGCCGGCCTCCGTGGTGGTCTCCGGCGCGGAGGACGCGGTGGAGGCGGTGGCCGAGGCGTTCCGGGAGCAGGGACGGCGGGTGAGCCGGCTGCGGGTTTCGCATGCCTTCCACTCGCCGCTGATGGAGCCGATGCTCGATGAGTTCCGTGGGGTGGTTGCGGGGCTGTCGTTCGGTGAG
>MUMD01000617.1 GCA_002155895.1 Streptomyces rochei | reverse complement strand
CGATTCCGGATCGCCGCCGAGCAGTTCCGCCAGGCGCTTCAGACCGCGGTGCGCCGCCGTGCGGACGGCACCGGGCCGCTTGCCCAGCGTCTCGGCGGCGATCCGGAATCGGCCGGCGGGCTCGACGGCCTGCCGCCCCAGCGAGAACCGCGCGCCCGTGCGGTGACGTCCGCGAGTGTGACGCATACGCGTACGCGGACGCAGAAGGACATGTGATGGCCGACGAGCAGGACAGGTGGCTGGACCGCGAAACGGCGGAGATCTTGCTGCGCGGAGAGTCACTGGAGGCTGTCGACCCGGCGGCCCGCGACCGCGCCGAACGGCTGGCCGAGGCACTGGGCGCGCTCGCCGCCGCACCCGCGCCCACCAGCGAGGAGATGCCCGGCGAGGCCGCCGCGCTGGCCGCCTTCCGCAAGGTGCGCGCCGAGCGGGCCGACGAGGCGGCGGCGGCGCGGTCCGGGCGGGTGCGCGGCGCCGCGGCACGGCCCGCCGACGCCGGGCTGATCCGCATCGGCCCGCGCGACGAGGGTTCCCG
Organism: Streptomyces rochei; assembly: GCA_002155895.1. GTDB lineage: Bacteria > Actinomycetota > Actinomycetes > Streptomycetales > Streptomycetaceae > Streptomyces > Streptomyces rochei. The sequence goes on along the minus strand of MUMD01000617.1, from coordinate 348 downwards.
GCGCCCCCGGAGGCGCCGCCCCCTGCACCTCGGGCTGGCCGCCGCGCTGACCGTCGGCATGGTCGGCGGGGTGGCGGTGGCGGCCGCAAACGGAGTCCTGCCCCGACCGTTCCCCGGTGCCGGGCCGGACACCGCCGTCACCGGCTCGGCCGCCGCGTCCCCCGACCGCCCGACGACCTCGCCCTCGCCGCTGGACGGGCTGCGGGACGGCTCGATCCCCACCGGTCCCACGTCCGGCACGACCGGCGCCCCGGGCCGGGACGGATCGGCCGACGGCACGGCCGGCGACACCGGTGCCGACCGGGATTCCGCCGGCGGCACCGACCGGCCCGCCCTCACCGCGTCCTG
>MUMD01000616.1 GCA_002155895.1 Streptomyces rochei | reverse complement strand
AAGCCGCCGTAGGCCGCGCCGGGGCGCCCGTTGGTGGCGGGGCTGCCGATGGTGAGGGGGCCCGGGGTGACGTTGGTGAGGGAGAAGGTGAAGTCCAGCGCCCAGGCGGTGGCGGTGATCCCGGTGGCGGCGACCGTGCGGCGCTCGCGCAGCAGCTCGGTGCCCGCGGCGACCCAGCGCAGCTCCTCGACGAAGCCGTCGGGGTCGCGGAGCTGGAAGGCGGTGTGCCGCTGGGCGCCGTGGTTGTCCAGCTCGGTCGGTCCCCGGTCGCGTACGTAGGTGCGCCCGCCCCAGAAGTTGTGCCCCTCGACGTCGGGAACGGCGACACCGACGCCGAGGTGATGGAGGTGGTCGGCGGGGCCGAACTCGGTCACGGCCGTGCCGGCCAGGGTGGTGACGGGGTGCAGACAGGGGCGCGGGGAGAGCCGGGCGGGCAGCTCGGGCCGGGTGACGTAGCGGCCGACGGGGCGGCCCGCCACGCGCAGGACCAGGGAGTCGTGGCCGGTCATCGGGTGCTCACCTCGCTCAGCGGGTGCTCGGTGCGCGGTGCCCAGGGGGCGCCCAGCTCCGAGTAGAGGGACAGGGTGTCGGCGGCGGCGGCCACGAGTCCGTCGATGCCGGGGACCACCCGGCGGTCCTCGCCGGGCACACGGCGCCAGGCGGCCTCGGGCAGCCGGTCGGGGTCGGGGGCCCGGCGGATCGCCTCGACGACCCGCATGAAGGCGCCGGTCTCCTGGGGCGGGACCAGCAGCGGGGTGCCGTCGGTGAGATGGGCGACCAGGTTCTCCAGCAGGTCGGTGCGGCCGTACTCGAACTCCTCGGGGCCGTGGCCGCCGCGCTGGAGCAGGACCCGGTCCTGCTTGTACCAGAAGGTGACGCGGCCGCTGCCGCCGTGCACCAGGACGTACGGCTCGTCCGCGCGCTCCGCGCACAGGGTCGCGGCGACCGTGACGCGGTGGCCGTGCGCGGTGCCGATCCGTACGCAGGAGGTGTCGTCGGCCTCGATGTCGTTGGCACGGCTCAGCTCGGTCTCGATGCCGGTGACGTCCTCGGCGCGGGTGCTGCCGTCCAGGGCGAGGGCGGTGGCGACGGCGTGGGCGAGCGGGTTGGTCAGCGCTCCGTCGACGACGTCGACGCCGTCCAGCCGCCGCCGTCCGGCCCACGGCGCCCGGCGGAAGTACGCCTCGTCGCGCACCCACGCCCCGGCCCCGCCGACGCCGACGACCTCGCCGATCGCGCCCTCGGCGATCAGCGAGCGGATCGCCGGCACCGCGTGCGAGCCCAGCGACTGGAAGCCGATCTGGCAGGCGACGCCCGCCTCGGCCACCCCGTCGGCCATCCGGCGGAAGTCCGCGTACGACGGGGCCGGGGGCTTCTCCAGCAGCAGGTGCACGCCACGGCGGGCGGCGGTCAGCGCCAGGTCGGTGTGGGTGGGGATCGGCGTGCAGATCACGGCGATCCGGGCGCCGGTGGAATCGAGCAGGGCGCCGAAGTCGGCGGACTGCTCGGGCACCTCCCCGCCGGCCTCTTCCTCGGTCAGCGGGGTCAGCTCGCAGATGCCGGCCAGCCGGACCAGTCCCGCCCGCTCCAGGCGGCGGATGTTGGCGACGTGCCAGCGGCCGTGGCCGCGGGCGCCGGCGAGGACGACGGGGACCGGGCTCATCCCTTCACCGCCCCCGCGCTGAAGCCGGTGATCAGCCACTTCTGGATGAAGGCGAAGACGAGGACCACCGGCACGGCGGCGATGATGCCGCCGGCGGCGAGGGCGCCGAGGTCGACGCTGTCCGCGCTCATCAGGGTGTTGAGGCCGACCGGGATGGTCTGCTTGTCCTGGTTGTTGAGGAACATCAGGGCGAACAGGAAGTGGTTCCAGGAGTGCACGAAGGCGAAGGAGCCGACGGCGATCAGACCGGGCCGCAGCAGCGGCAGGACGACGACCAGGAAGGCCCGCATCCGTCCGCAGCCGTCGACCCAGGCGGCCTCCTCCAGGGAGTACGGCACGTTCTTGATGAAGTTGCTGATCAGGATCATCGACAGCGGCAGCTGGAAGACCGTCTCGGCGATGATGACGCTGCCCAGCGAGTTGATCATCTGGAGTTCGGCGAAGATCTCGAACAGCGGGACCAGCAGCAGCGCGCCGGGCACGAACTGGGAGCAGAGCAGGGCCAGCATGAAGGCCCGCTTGATCTTGAAGTCGAACCGGGCGAGGGCGTAGCCGCCGGCCAGGGCGACGAGGGTGGTCATCACCAGCGTCGCGAGGCCGACGTACACGCTGTTCTCGAAGAAGGTGCCGAAGCTGCGGTCGGTCCAGACCTTCTCGAAGTGGTCGAAGGTCATCGGCCAGGGCACGAGCGAGGTCGAACCGGCCGGGCGGAGCGCGAAGAGCAGGATCCAGTAGAAGGGGACGAGGGTGAAGACGAGGTAGACGCCGAGCGGCAGGTAGATCTGCCAGCGCGGGACCTCGTCCCAGGCCGGGCGGCGCTTCTTCGCCGGCCGCGGCGGTTCGTGGTCGGCCCGCGCGGGCGCGGGGGCGGGCGCGGTGGCCTCCTTGGTGATCACTTGTTCTCGCCTCCGAACTTGCTCAGCCGCAGGTAGACGATCGAGCAGAAGAGCAGGATCACGAACGCGACCGTGGTGAGGGCCGACGCGTAGCCGAAGTCGTGGGCGTCGACGCTGGTGTTGGCGATGTAGAGGGGCAGGGTCGTGGTGACGCCCGCGGGACCGCCGCCGGTCAGGGTGTAGAGCAGGTCGACGTTGTTGAACTCCCAGACCGCGCGCAGCAGCGTGGACAGGATGATGGCGTCCTTCAGGTGGGGCAGCGTGATGTGCCAGAACTGCTTGAAGCGGCTCGCCCCGTCGACCTCGGCCGCCTCGTACAGGTCCTTCGAGACGGACTGGAGGTCGGCGAGGATGAGGATCGCGAAGAAGGGCACGCCGCGCCAGAGGTCGGCGACGACGGCGGCCGAGAACACGGTCGAGGTGTCCGACAGCCAACTGGTGCCGTAGTCGCCGATGCCCAGGTCGGCGAGGTAACGGGTGATGCCGGTCTGGGAGTTGTAGAGCAGCACCCAGATCGCGGAGGTCAGCACGCCGGAGACGGCCCAGGGGGAGAAGACCAGGGCCCGCCCGATGCCCCGGCCGACGAAGGTCTGGTTGACGATGAGCGCCAGTGCCAGGCCGAAGAGCAGCTGGAGTCCGACCTCGACGAAGACCCACTTGGCGCTGAAGACGAGGGTGTCCCAGAAGATCGGGTCCTCGGTGAAGATCCTGGTGAAGTTGTCGAGGCCCGCGAAGCCGTTCCGCCACGGCTTGGTCGGGTTGTAGTCCTGCAGGCTGTAGTAGAAGACGCTGAGCACCGGGTAGGCGATGAAGCCCAGCATCAGCAGGGCGGCCGGTGCGATCAGCAGGTACGGGAGCCTGCGCGGTGTGGCGGAGGCACGGCGCCGCCGGGGTGGCGCGGGCGGTTTCGCCACGGCTGCGGCTTGGGCCATGACAGTTCTCCGTTCTGGTACGTCGTGCGCGGGTCGTGCAGGAAGCGCTTTCTCGGCGTGCAGGGGTGTGCGGGGGTGGGTGCGTGTCGTACGGGGGGGTGTGCGTGTCGTACGGGGGGTCAGCCGGCGTACGGGTCCTGCACCTTGCCCGGGCGGGCCAGGAACTCGAAGTCGCAGCCGGTGTCGGCCTGGGT
>MUMD01000615.1 GCA_002155895.1 Streptomyces rochei | reverse complement strand
GTTCGGGCCCGGCGCCGCCGACGCCGTCCGGCGCACCCACTCCTTCCCGCACACCGCCGACATCATGGTCAACTCCTTCCACGACCCGGTCGACGGCGAGGTGCTCGCCTTCGAGGAGCAGATCGGCTCCCACGGCGGACTCGGCGGCGCCGGGCCCGAACGGCGCGAGCGGTCCGGGGTCCTCGTCGAGCCGGTCCAGCGGGACCTCCGCGCCGCGCGCGCCGAGCACCACACCGCCGTGCTCCTCGCTGCGGACCAGCAGGAAGCCGACGCCGGGGTGGTTGGCGAGGGTGGTCAGCAGGGCGGGATGGCGGGCGTCGATCTCCTCGCGGGTCATCCGGTGCCGCACGTCCGGGAAGGAGACCAGGCCCAGGTTGCCGGAGGCCAGCACGATCGGCTCCGAGCGGCGGCCGGTGGGGGTGTCGGCGGGGCGCTGCTGCTCGGCGCCCTCCTCGACGGGCCGGTGCAGGGCGGCCCGTACGGTGTTGCGGGCCTCGGCGCCGCTGCGGGTGCGCTGGGCGCGGCGCGGCACGGGCAGGCCGCAGCCGGCCCGGACCAGATCGCCGAGGGTGAGGCCGTAGCGGGCGCGGAAGGTCTCGCCGGGGCTCTGTCCGTGGTCGGACAGGACCACGATCCGGTACTTGCGGGGGGCGTGCTCGGCGACCTTCTCGATCAGCGCGAGGGAACGGTCGAGCCGCTGGAGGACCTTGGCGGCGTCCCGGCTGCGCGGTCCGGAGTGGTGCGCGACCTCGTCGTAGGCGACCAGGTCGGCGTAGACGGCGGTGCGGCCGGCGAGCATGTCGCCCATCACCGCGGCGACCACGACGTCCCGTTCGACGACGGTGGCGAAGGCGCGGACGAAGGGGTAGAGGCCGCCGCGCGAGACGCGCGGGCGGACCTTGTGGACACGGGCGCGGGTGGACTGGCCGATCTCCCGGCACACCTCCGCGACGAAGGACAGCGCGGTGCGCACGGCGTTGGCCGGGTCGGAGAAGTAGGCGAAGTAGCCGGAGCGAGAGCGCGTCTCCTTGCTGCGGCGGCGGGTGGCGATGGACAGCACGAGGGCCTGTTCGTCGGCGCCTCCGCTGAAGAGGTTGCCGCGGCTGGCGCCGTCGAAGGTCAGCAGGCCGCCGTCGCCGGTGTGCGCGATGGCGCGGTGCTGGAGTTCGGCGGCGCTGGTGGGGCGGTTGCAGACCACGACCTCGCCGGTGTCCTTCTCGAACCAGCGGAAGGCGGGGACGTCGTGGTTGGAGCCGTGCAGGATGCCGAGCTGGCTGGCGCCGGTCTGGCTGGACCAGTCGGTGCGCCACGGGGCGAGGCGGTGGGTGGCGGAGGCGCCGTCGCGGCCGAGCCAGCGGGCGACGGTGGGCATGTCACCGGCCTCGACGGCGTCCAGCAGGACGTCGTGGCCGACGCCGTCGAGTTGCAGGAAGAGGGTGCCGGGCCCGTCCGGGCAGGGCGGGCCGGATCTGCGGCGGCGGTCGGCGAGGCGGTAGAGCCGCCGCCGGTAGGCGTCGTCGTCGCGCACGGCCAGGGCACCGCCGGTGGCGGAGGCGACCGCGGACATGACGGCGGCCACCACGACGGCGGTCTCGGGGGCGACGCCGCCGCGCCCGGCCGGGTTGACGTCGATGGCGAGGAGCAGCAGCCCGCCGTTGAGGAAGAAGACCAGCAGCCCGAGGACGAGCGCCGGCACCAGGAGCAGCAGCCGGACCATCAGCGGCCACACCAGGGCGGACAGCAGACCGAAGGCACCGGCGCCGACCGCGGCGGTCACGGCGATGTCGGTGGCGCTGTCCCCGTCGGGCGACTGGAGCCGGAAGTCCGGCAGGATTCCGGCGAGCGCGAGCATCGTGAGCGTGGACACGGCCCACACGGCGACACTCCGGCCGATCTGACTGGCGACCCGGCGCCAACGCCCTCCACCCACGCTCCGCACACCTCACGTCCCGGCCCGTCCGTCGGCACGGGCCTCCCCCACCCTGCCACAACGCTCCGGGACGTCCGTTTGTCCCCCGGGGTCCGGTTCACACCCCCGACGGGGCCGTGGCACTCCGGTCAGCGGCCGTCGTACCCGGCCGTCGGCATGGACAGCCGCCGGTGCACGCACGCCTTCATCCGGGCGTCGTACGCCGGTTCGGCACGGCCGACGGTCTCGACGCGGACGCCGCGGCGCGCGCACTCGGCGGTGAACGCGTCCACCGACGACAACGCGCTCTCCAGCACCCGGCGGCTGGGCGCGACGAACAGGTCGTGCCCGGGGCGGACGCCGTCCCACAGGGCGTCGTGGTCGGGACGCAGTCCGCGGACCAGCAGTTCCCGGGCGACGACGTAGCCGTGCTCGGCGGCCCAGCGGGCGCACATCGCGTGCTGACTGCGGGAGTCGACCAGGAACGGGTCGTCGTCCAGCTGCTCCAGCGGCGTCAGACTCGCGATCGCCGTCACCCTCACCAGTCCCATGGTGTCCCCCTCACCTCCCGTTTCGCCGCCGACCCTACTCCTGGACGTAGGCTGCGGGGAGTCGCGCGAAGGAGGCAAAGGAGTGCCGGTGGAGCTCACCTGGTGGGGTCACGCCACCTGCACGGTCGAGGACTCGGACATCCGTGTGCTCACCGATCCGCTGTTCGTCCGCCGGCTGGCCCATCTGCGGCGCAGACGGGGCGCGGTGCCGCCGCCGGACGCCTGGCGCGCGGACGTGGCGCTGGTGTCGCACCTGCACGCCGACCATCTGCACGTGCCGTCGCTCGCGCGGCTCGCGCCGGGCACGCGCCTGCTCGTGCCCCGGGGCGCGCCGCGCGCGGTGCCCGGGATGCGCAGACTCGGACACCTGGAACTGACCGAAGTGGTGCCCGGCGACGAGACCACCGTCGGCGACCTGCGGATACGGGCGGTGCCCGCCCGGCACGACGGGCGCCGGCTGCCGCTCGGCCCGCACCGCTCCCCCGCGCTCGGCTATGTCGTCGAGGGCGAGGCCCGGACGTACTTCGCCGGGGACACCGGCCTGTTCGACGACATGGAGAAGGAGGTCGGGCCGGTCGACGCGGCGCTGCTGCCGGTGGGCGGCTGGGGACCGTACCTCGGCCCGGAGCACCTGGACGCGGGGCGGGCGGCCGAGGCGCTGGCCCGGCTGGCGCCGCGCACGGCGGTGCCGGTGCACTACGGCACGTACTGGCCGATCGGGATGGACGCGGTGCGCCCGCACGAGTTCCACACGCCGGGTGACGAGTTCGTGCGCCTGTCGGCGCTGCGCGCGCCGGGCGTGGCGGTGCACCGGCTGGGGCACGGTGAGCGTGTGCGCGTGGAGGTCGCGCGGTGAGCACGCTGGGCGCCGCCGTGACGAGCATTCCGACCGAGCCGACCCAGCAGGCGTTCGGCTATCCCTCGCTGTTCCTGCTGGTGCTGATCGGGGCCCTGGTGCCGGTGGTGCCGACGGGGGCGCTGGTGAGTTCGGCGGCCGTGGTGGCGATGCACCAGACGCTGCCGTACTCGATGCTGATGGTGTTCGCGACGGCGTCGCTGGCCGCGTTCTGCGGGGACATGGCGCTGTACTGGCTGGGGCGGCGCGGGGTCGGTTCGAAGAACGGCTCGCGCTGGCTGGAGGCGATCCGGTCCCGGGCGCCCGAGGACCGGCTGGAGCAGGCGCAGGAGAAGCTCGCCGAGCACGATGTCGCGGTGCTGGTGCTGTCGCGGCTGGTGCCGGCGGGCCGCATACCCGTGATGCTGGCCTGCCTGCTGGCCGAGTGGCCGGCGCGCCGCTTCGCCCGGGGCAACTTCCCGGCCTGCCTGGCCTGGGCGGTGACGTACCAGCTCATCGGCATCCTGAGCGGTGCCCTGTTCAGCGAGCCGTGGGAGGGCGTGGCCGCGGCGATCGCCCTGACGGTGCTGGTGAGCGGCGCGCCGAGCGTGTGGCGGCGGCTGCGGGGGCCGGCGAAGGCGTAGGCCCTCCGGCCCAGGGGGCTTGCCGGGAAGTCACTCCAGTACCCGGGAGCCGCCCACGGGGAGATCCCACAGGTGCTCGCGGGGCAGGCCGGCGCGTTCCCAGGCGGTGCGTACGCGGGTCAGGGGCTCCAGGACCGGTTCCGCGGACAGCACGAACGTGCCCCAGTGCATGGGCGCCATCCGGCGGGCGCCGAGGTCCTGGGCGGCCCGTACCGCCTCCTCCGGGTCGCAGTGGACGTCCCGGAGCCACCAGCGGGGGTCGTAGGCGCCGATGGGGAGCAGGGCGAGGTCGATGCCGGGGTAGCGGCGGCCGATGCGGTCGAACCAGTGGCCGTACCCGGTGTCGCCGGCGAAGTAGACCCGGCGGCCGTCGGGGGCGGTGAGGACCCAGCCGCCCCACAGGGTGCGGCAGGTGTCGGTGAGGCTGCGCTTGGACCAGTGGTGGGCCGGTACGAAGTCGAAGCGGACGCCGTCCAGTTCCGTCGCCTCCCACCAGTCCAGCTCGGTGACGCGGGTGAAGCGGCGGCGGTGGAACCAGCGGCCGAGTCCGGCCGGTACCAGGACCGGGGTGTCGCGCGGGAGCCTGCGCAGGGTGGGGGCGTCCAGGTGGTCGTAGTGGTTGTGGCTGATGACGACCGCGTCGACGCGGGGCAGGGCGCTCCAGGGGACGCCGACGGGCGTGACGCGGGCCGGGGTGCCGAGGATGCGGCGGGACCAGACCGGGTCGGTGAGCACGGTGAGCCCGCCGATCCGCACCACCCAGCTGGCGTGTCCCGCCCAGGTGACGGCGACGGTGCGGGCGTCCACACGGGGCAGCGGGCCGGGCTCGTACGGCAGTCGGGGGATGTCGGCGAGGCCCTCGGGGCCGGGTCTGACCGCCCCCTCGCGGGCGAATCTCGCGAAGGCCTTGAGACCGGGCAGCGGTGCGGTCAGCCGGTCGTGGAAGGTGCGCGGCCACACCCGGCGCTCGGCGGGCGGCCGGGGCTCGGGGAGCGGGGGGACCTGGCCCTTATACACATCT
>MUMD01000614.1 GCA_002155895.1 Streptomyces rochei | reverse complement strand
GTCCCCTCCCGCTCACCTCACCCGGCCGCGCCTCACGCGCCCCCTGCCCCGGCCGGCCGCCCGATAGCCTCTGCCCGTGAGCAGGAACGCCGACTTCACCCCGCCCCCCGACGCCCGCACGTACCGGCTGCGCACCGCGCGCGGTGAGTTCGCCGTCGTCGACTCGCCCGTGGCCGGCGGGGTCGAGGCGAGGGGGACGGTGCTGATGCTGCCCGGCTTCACGGGGAGCAAGGAGGACTTCACGCTGCTGCACGAGCCGCTCGGCGCACGCGGGTACCGAACAGTCGCCGTGGACGGGCGGGGGCAGTACGAGTCCGACGGGCCCGCGCACGACGAGGCCGCCTACGCGCAGAGTGAGCTGGCCCGGGACGTGCTCGCGCAGGCCGCCGCTCTCGGAACCGCGGTGCACCTCCTCGGGCACTCCCTCGGCGGTCAGATCGCGCGGGCCGCCGTCCTCCTCGACCACGCGCCCTTCGTTTCCCTCACGCTGATGTCCTCGGGCCCGGCACGGATCTCCGTCTCCCAGCAGCAGCGGGTGAAGCTGCTGCGCGACGCGCTCGACACCATGACGATGGCCGAGGTCTGGGCGGTGATCCAGGCCATGGGGCCGCCCGAGGAGGTCGGCGCCCCGGCGCCCGCGCACGGCCCCGAGGACCCGGAACGACTGCGCGACCGCTGGCTGGGCACCAAGCCGGCCCAGCTGCTCGCGACCGGGCGTCAGTTGTGCACCGAGCCGGACCGAGTCGCCGAGCTCGCCGCCACGCCCCTGCCCTGCCACGTGCTCTCCGGCGCCTACGACGACACCTGGTCCGTCCCGCTCCTGGACGAGATGGCCGTGCGGCTGGGCGCGCGCCGGACCGTCATCGACGGCGCCGAACACTCCCCCAACACCGACCGGCCCCTGCCGACCGCCCGCGCCCTCGCCGACTTCTGGGACGGCCTGCCCCGCCGGTCGTAGCCGCGGAGGCGGCCGACCCCGCGCACCGAAGCGGACCGGCGCGGACCGACCCGCACCACCGCCCCGACGCGGACGGCGCGCACCGACCAGCCCCCTCCCCCGGCGCAGCCGCCCCGCCCCGCGGCCACCGCCCGCGTGCGGCTAGTACTGCGCCTGCAAGTGCTCCCAGAAGCCGTCCCGCAGCGCCCGCCGCAGGTCGGGCAGTGGCCGCGCAGCGAGTACTGCAGCAGGCCCTCGGCCTCCACCAGCAGGTCCTGGTCCACGGAGCCGGGGAGGTAGGGGTGCCCCGGG
>MUMD01000613.1 GCA_002155895.1 Streptomyces rochei | reverse complement strand
CGAAGACCTCCGGCACGCAGACCGCCGCCCGCAAGAGCCCGGCCGCGAAGTCCGGGACCGCCGGCAAGAGCGCGGCGAAGTCGGCCACGGCGAAGAAGAGCCCGGCGAAGACGACCGCGGCGAAGAAGAGCACCGCCAAGAAGAGCACCGCCAAGAAGAGCACGGCCGCCAAGAGCACCGCCGGCCGACGGCCCGCCAAGAAGAGCGCCTCGGCCACCAGCCCCGCCAAGAAGGCCGCCAAGAAGACGACGGCCGGGGCGTCCAAGGCCAAGGCGTCCGCCGGTGCCTCCGGCGGCCGGAGCCGGAAGTCGAGCACGTCCACACGGAAGGCGGGCTGAGAGACAACGATGGTCGGTGTAGGGCTTCTGACGCGTTCCCAGGACGCCGTCACCGGGTTCGTGCTGGCCGGCCCCCGGCTGCTGGCCCGCGGCACCGCCCCCGCGGTGGGTGCCGCGGCCGGCGCCGTGGCGGGCACCGCGCGGGCCGGTGTGCGGGGCGCGGACTTCGCGGCGCGGGCGGCACGGGTCGCCCGCGCCGCGCTGCCGGGCGGTGACACCCGGGACTGGCGGGCCGGGAACCGGGCGCACCTCGCGCTGCGGCCGGCCGCGACGGAGAAGGTGCGCCGGGCGGGCGGCACCGCGCGGGTGGCGCGGCGGGTCGCGGCGGCCCTGGCGGAGCACCCGGACGTGGCGCTCGCCTACTGGGACACCGGCCTGGCCCGCCTGGTGGTGACCGCCACCGAGGACGCGCTCACCGACCGGGTGGTGGACCGCGCCACCGAGTTGGCCGAACGGCACGGACTGACCCGGGCGGCCCCGTCCGACTCCGACTCGGACTCCGACCCCGGTGACGCGGTGGAGGAGCTGGCCCACCCCGGCGACCCGGTCTCCGTGCGGGTCGCCGCGACCGCCCTCGGCGCCGACGCACTGGGCATCGCCGCCGCCATGACCGGCGCCCGCCTGCGCCTGCCGCCCACGCCCCGCCTGGTGACGGCCGTGGCGACCCTGCTGCGCGAGAACCCGACCTTCCGCGCCTGGCTGCGCGAACGGCTCGGCGCCCACGGCATGGACGTGGCCCTGGCCGCCGCCAACGCCGCCGTCCACGGCGCCGGGCAGAGCCCCACCTCGCTGTGGCTGGACGGGGCGTTGCGCACCTGCCAGCTGACCGAGGCGGTGACCCGGACGGCGGCCTTCGAGGTCGTGCACGACGGGCTCTGCCTCCCGGACCGCGTCAGCCTGCCCGCCGACCCGGCTCTGCGCCCGCCGCTGCGGAGCACCCCCGCCCAGGACTACGCGGCCCACGCCTCGACCGGCAGCGTGGCGGGCGCGGTGGCGACGCTGCTGGTCAAGCACGACGTCGCCGAGGCCGCCGAGGCGGTGCTCGCCGGGTCGCCCAAGGCCGCCCGCTACGGGCCCGCCGCCTTCCACGCCGTACTGAGCGCCGCGCTCTCCCGCTCCGGTGTGCTGGTGCGCGACCCCGAGCGGCTGCGGCAGCTGGAGATGGCCGCCACGGTCGTCCTGCACCCCAGCGCGCTGCGGGCGCCCGAGGCGGGCGCGGACCCGTGGACCGAGGACGTGCTGGACGCCGCGCGCCGCGCGGGACTGCGGGTGGTGATGGTGGAGGACCCAGCGCTGGCCGACTTCACCGGCCTCGCGGACCAAGTGGTCAGCGGGAAGAGGCCGTTGCGGGAGGTCGTGGACGAACTGCGGGCCGACGGCGGCGTCATCACCGTCGTACGGCCCCGGCCCGGCGACGACGGCTCGGTGCTGGCCGGACTGCTCGGCGGGGACGTGGCCGTCGCGCTGGCCGACGGGGACGCCCCGGTGGCCTGGGGCGCGGACGTGCTCGCGCCGGGAGGACTCGCCGACGTGTGGCGGCTGCTGCGGGCGGTGCCGGCCGCCCGCGGGGTCGGACGCCGGTCGCAGACGCTGGCCCGGTCCGGGGCCGCGCTCTCGGGGCTGCTGGTGGCGGTCGGCGAGGCGCGCGGCAAGGGCAAGAAGGGGGGAGGGGGCCAGGGTTCGGCGCTGCCCGGATTGCGGCACGCGCCCGTCGACGTGAGCGCGGCGGCGGCCCTGTTCTCCGGTACGCGCGCCGCGCTGGGCGTGGCGATGGCCCGCGCCCCGCACCCCCGGGCGCGGGTGCCGTGGCACACGCTGGACCCCACGGGCGTACGGGAACGCCTGGCGCGCGAGAAGGAGCCGGAGCCGTCCCTCGGTGAACAGCTGACGGCGCGGATGAAGGTGGCGGCCGACCGGGCGGGCCGGGTGCCCGTGCTCGCGCCGGTGAAGTGGACGTGGCAGCTGGGGCAGGCGGTGCGGGGCGAGCTGGACGATCCGCTCACCCCGGTGCTGGCCGTCGGCTCGGCGGCCGAGGCGATCCTCGGCTCCGTCATGGACGCGCTGCTCGTGGTCGGCGCCCTCGACCTGAACGCGCTGGTCGGCGGCTTCCAGCGGCTGCGGGCCGAACGGGCGCTGTCCGGGCTGCTGGCCCAGCAGAAGCAGAAGGCGCGGGTCGCGGAGGAGGAGACGCACGACCCGGCCGCCGAACCGCGCGTCGTGGACGCCGCGAAGCTCCACCCGGGCCACATCGTCGACCTCAAGGCGGACGACGTGGTGCCCGCCGACGCCCGGCTGCTGTGGGAGGACGGCCTGGAGGTCGACGAGTCCGCGCTCACCGGCGAGTCGCTGCCGGTGGACAAGAACGTGGACCCGGTGACGAACGCGCCCGTGGCGGAGCGGCACTGCATGGTCTTCGAGGGCACGACCGTGGTGGCCGGACGCGCCCAGGCCGTGGTCGTGGACACCGGCGAGCACACCGAGGCCGCGCGGGCGGTCTCGCTGGCCGCCCGTACGCCCTCGGCGGCCGGCGTGCAGGCCAGGCTCCAGGAGCTGACCCGCAAGGCGCTGCCGCTCACCCTCGCCGGCGGGGCCGCGGTGACCGGTCTCTCGCTGCTGCGCGGGACGCCGATCCGGCAGGCCGTCGCCGGCGGGGTGTCGGTGGCGGTGGCCGCCGTGCCCGAGGGGCTGCCGCTGGTGGCGACGGTGGCGCAGCTCGCGGCGGCCCGCAGGCTCAGCCGCCACGGCGTCCTGGTGCGCACCCCGCGCACCCTGGAGGCGCTGGGCCGCATGGACACGATCTGCTTCGACAAGACCGGCACGCTCACCGAGAACAAGCTGCGGCTGACCCGGGTCGCGGGCGCCGACGGCACGGTCCGCAAGGCGGGCGACCCGGACGCCGCCGACGCCGTACGGATCGCCGCGCGGGCCTGCCCCCGCCTCAACGGCGACGGCGCCCGCCCCACCCACGCCACCGACGAGGCGGTGCTGGACGCGGCCGGTCCCGACCCGGAGTGGACGCAGGAGGAGGGCCTGCCCTTCGAGACCTCGCGCGGTTACGCCGCCGCCGTCGGCCGCGACGGTGACGGGGCGCCGGTGCTGGTGGTCAAGGGCGCCCCGGAGACCGTGCTGCCCGCCTGCGCGGACCTGCCCCCGCACGCCACCGACGTGGCCCACAGGCTGGCCCGCGACGGGCTGCGCATCATCGCGGTGGCCAGCCGCCCCCTGCGCGCGGGGGAGAAGGCGGCCGACGTCCTCGAACAGGAGCCGGAGAAGCTGGAGTTCACGGGGATGCTCGGGCTGTCCGACGTGCCGCGCGAGACCTCCCCGGCGCTGGTGCGCGGGCTGCGCGAGGCGGGCGTACGGCCCGTGGTGCTGACCGGCGACCACCCGCAGACCGCCCACGCCATCGCCGTCGACCTGGGCTGGCCCGAGGACGCGGTCGTGGTCACCGGTGACGAGATCGCCGCCGCGGACCGCACGGCACGCTCCCGGATGCTGCGGGACGCGGATGTCGTCGCCCGGGTGGCGCCCGAGCAGAAGCTCCAGGTCGTCGAGTCGCTGCGGGACGCCGGGCGGGTCGTCGGCATGGTCGGTGACGGGGCCAACGACGCCGCCGCGATCCGCGCCGCCGACATCGGCGTCGGCATCAGCGCCCGCGGCTCGGCCGCCGCCCGCAACGCCGCGGACCTCGTCGTCACCGGAGACGACCTGCTGGTCCTGGTGGAGGCGGTGCGGGAAGGCCGCGCCCTGTGGCACAGCGTCGCCGACGCCATCGCCATCCTGATCGGCGGCAACGCCGGCGAGGTCGGCTTCGGCATCCTCGGCACGGTGCTGGGCGGTGCCGCCCCGCTGTCCACCCGGCAGATGCTGCTGGTCAACCTCTTCACGGACCTGTTCCCCGCGATGGCGGTGGCGGTGACGGAGACCGGCGACGCCGAGCAGGAGGAGGACGACGCGGGGGCCCCGCTGGGGACGGCCGTACTGGGCGAGCCGCTGATCCGGCAGATCCGGCACCGGGCGATGACCACGGCGCTGGGCGCGACCGCGGCCTGGCTGTTCGGCCGCTTCACCCCGGGCACGGGGCGTCGCTCGACGACGATGGCGCTGTGCGCGGTGGTCGGCACTCAGCTCGCCCAGACCCTCGCCGACCGGCGCGGCAGCCGGCTGGTCCAGGTCACGTCGCTGGGGTCCGCCGCGGCCCTGGTCGCCCTGGTGCAGACCCCGGGCGCCAGTCAGCTCTTCGGCTGCACACCGCTCGGCCCTCTCGCCTGGGCGGGCGTCGCGGCGGCGATCGTCCTGGCGCTGGCGGGGCAGCGGGCGCTGCCGGCGGTGGAGCAGGCGGTCGTGAAGTACTGGCCGACGGTGGCGGAACGGCTGCCGGGGGTCGCGCGGGGCGCCTTCGCTTGAGCGTCGGCCCGGGGCTGGGCGCGCAGTTCCCCGCGCCCCTTCGGGGGCGCTTCGCCGGGGTGGCTGGAGGCGTGGGGCCGCTTACGCGGCCGACCGGGCCGCCCGGCGTGCCTCGGGGGCCTCCAGGCGCTCGGCGTTGCGCCGGGCCGTGCGGCGGGCCCAGCGGCCGGTGGTGAGGGTGCCCAGCACCAGGACCGCGAGACCGCAGGCGGTGAGGATCCACCAGCCGGGCCGGGCGGCGGAGACGAAGGAGTCGCGGTACGAGGAGGCGCCGACGCCCGCCGCCAGCACCGCGCCGACCACCGCCACGCCCAGCGTCTGGCCCAGCTGGCGGCTGGTGGAGGCGACGGCGGCGGCCACCCCGGCCTGCGCGCGGGGCATGCCGGAGACGGCGGTGTTGGTGATGGGGGCGTTGACGAAGCCGAAGCCGACGCCGAAGAGGACGTAGCCGAGGAAACGGGTGAGGTTCGAGGTCTCCGCCTCGAAGGCGGCGAACAGGACCCCGCTCACCGTCAGCGCGCCGCCCGCGACCAGCAGTGGCAGCCGTGGTCCCCGGCTGCCGACCAGCCGCCCGGCGAGCGGGGCGCACAGGAAGGTCGGCACGGCCATCGGCAGCATCCACAGCCCCGCGTGCAGGGCGCTGAGCCCGCGCACGTTCTGGAGGTAGAGCGTGGACAGGAACAGGAAGCCGCCCAGGGCCGCGAACGCGCTGACGGCGATGACGGTGGCGCCGCTGAACGGAGCCGAGCGGAAGAAGCGCAGATCGATGAGGGGTTCGGCACGGCGGGGTTCGTGGAACAGGAGGCCGAGCAGCGCGGCGAGCGCCGTCGCGGCGAAGGGCAGCACCGCCCCGAGCCCGGCGTTCGGCGCCTCGATGATCGCGTACGTCAGGGAGCCGAACAGCACGATCACCATGAGCTGGCCCAGCGGGTCGGGGCGGCGGGCCTTCGGCGCGCGGGACTCGGGGACGAAGCGGAGGGTGAGGAGCAGGGCCGCGAGGCCCACCGGCAGGTTGACCCAGAAGATCGAGCGCCAGCCGACCGACTCTACGAGCAGACCGCCCACCAGCGGGCCGGCGGCCATGGAGATGCCGACCACCGCGCCCCAGACACCGATCGCGCGGGCGCGCTCGCGCGGGTCGGTGAAGGTGTTGGTGATGATCGACATGGCGACCGGGTTGAGCATGGAGCCGCCCACCGCCTGGATCATCCGGAAGGCGACCAGGGACGACAGGTCCGGTGCCAGTGAGCAGAGCAGCGAGCCGAGGGTGAAGACCACCAGGCCGGTCATGAAGACCCGCTTGCGGCCGATCCGGTCGGCCGTGGAGCCGGCCAGCATCAGCAGCGCGGCCAGCACCAGCGTGTAGGCGTCGATCGCCCACTGGAGGCCCGACGTGCTCGCGTGCAGGTCGCGCTGCACGGCCGGCAGGGCGACGTTGAGGATCGTGTTGTCGATGCTCACGATCAACAGGCTCATACAGCAGATCGCGAGCACCAGCATGCGGCGGCGGTGACTCGGCTCGGGCATGCCGTCCATCGTAGCCGATTTCGATAGTGTGGCTAACTAATGAATTTTGCCAAGTCATTGCCCTGCACAATGGAGACATGCCCACGCCCCTGCAGATCGGTCCGCACACCGTCCAGCCGCCCGTCGTCCTCGCCCCCATGGCCGGGATCACCAACGCTCCCTTCCGCACCCTGTGCAGGGAGTTCAGCGGTGGCAAGGGCCTGTTCGTGAGCGAGATGATCACGACCCGGGCGCTGGTCGAGCGCAACGAGAAGACCATGCAGCTGATCCACTTCGACGCGACCGAGAAGCCGCGCTCGATCCAGCTGTACGGCGTCGACCCGGTGACCGTCGGCAAGGCCGTCCGCATGATCGCGGAGGAGGACCTGGCCGACCACATCGACCTCAACTTCGGCTGCCCGGTGCCCAAGGTGACCCGCAAGGGCGGCGGCTCCGCCCTCCCGTACAAGCGGAACCTGCTGCGCGCCATCGTCCGCGAGGCCGTCACCGGCGCCGGTGACCTGCCCGTCACGATGAAGATGCGCAAGGGCATCGACGACGACCACCTCACCTACCTCGACGCCGGCCGGATCGCCGTCGAGGAGGGCGTGAGCGCCATCGCCCTGCACGGCCGCACCACCGCCCAGCACTACGGCGGCACCGCCGACTGGGACGCCATCGCCCGCCTCAAGGAGCACGTCCCGGAGATCCCCGTGCTCGGCAACGGCGACATCTGGTGTGCCGAGGACGCGCTGCGGATGGTGCGGGAGACCGGCTGCGACGGTGTCGTGGTCGGGCGCGGGTGCCTGGGGCGGCCGTGGCTCTTCGCCGATCTCGTCGCCGCCTTCGAGGGACGTACCGACGCGTACGTACGGCCCACCCTGCGCGAGGTCGCCGACGTGATGGTGCGGCACGCCACCCTGCTCGGCGAGTGGATCGGCGA
This sequence comes from Streptomyces rochei, assembly GCA_002155895.1. GTDB lineage: Bacteria > Actinomycetota > Actinomycetes > Streptomycetales > Streptomycetaceae > Streptomyces > Streptomyces rochei. The sequence goes on along the minus strand of MUMD01000613.1, from coordinate 1,887 downwards.
CGAGGCGCGCGGTGTCGTCGACTTCCGCAAGCACGTCGCCTGGTACCTCAAGGGCTTCGCGGTCGGCTCCGAGATGCGCAAGCGGCTCGCGATCACCTCCTCCCTGGAGGCACTGCGTGCCGGGCTGGACGAGCTGGACCTCGACCAGCCCTGGCCCGCCGGCGCCGACGGCCCCCGCGGCCGTACCTCCGGCAACAACCGCGTGGTGCTGCCGGACGGCTGGCTGAAGGACCCCTACGACTGCGCGGGCGTCGGCGAGGACGCGGAGCTGGACACCTCCGGCGGCTGATCAGCCCCCGGTGGGGTGCGGGGTGGAGCCGTAGGCCGTCAGGAAGCGGTCGCGGAAGGAGCTCATCTTCCACACCGGGGCGTCGGGCGCGGGCTCGAGCCCCTCCGTCCAGTTCCAGTCGTCGACGGCGTCGAGCACCTTCGGGTCCCTGGCGACGATCGAGACGGGCACGTCCCGGCTCGCCCGGTCGCCGCTGACCCGGGCGAGCGGCTGGTGGTCGCCGAGGAAGACCAGGACGGTGTCGTCGGTGCCGTAGCGCTCCAGCCACTGGGTGAGGCTGGTGACGGAGTACTCGACCGACTTGCCGTACTCCTCCTTCGACCGGGTGGAGTCGGCGATGACGTCGGCCGCCTCCACGCCCGACGCCTCGATCCCCTCGTACACCGAGCCGTCGCCGATCTCGTCCCAGTCGACCATCCGCGGGATCGGCGCCCAGGGCTGGTGGCTGGAGGTCAGGATCACCTCCGCCATCAGCGGCCTGTCCCGCTCCCTGCCGTGCTCCAGACGCTGGAACGCCTCCAGCGCGTACTGGTCCGGCATGGTCGACCAGCTGAACTTCGGCCCCCGGTAGCCGACGTCGAAGGCGTCGTAGACCTTGTCCAGCCCGTACCACTCGGCCTCCGGCCACGCCTTCTGGACGCCCGGCATGACGCCGACGGTGTCCCAGGCGCCGGTCTTCTCGAACGCCTTGGTCAGGGTGAGGTGGTCGCCGGCGGTGACGGTGCGGTAGCGCTGCTGGTTGTCCACCCACAGGCCCGACATGAAGGTGGAGTGGCCGAGCCAGCTGCTGCCGCCGAAGGTGGCGGAGGTCAGCCAGCCGCTGCGGGCCCGGAAGCCCGCCGCCTCCAGCGCCCGCGTGCCCGTGTCGAGGGCGCGGCCGACGCCGGGCGCCGTCACCGGGTCCTCGACGGCGCTGCGGCCGTAGCTCTCGATGAAGGTGAAGATCACGTCCTTGCCCCGCAGGTCCGGCAGCAGCTGGGCGCCGGGCGTGGCCCCGAACCGGTCCGATCCGGCCTCCTTCGCGAACGCCGCCTCGTCCCGCAGCGTGTCCACCACCCGGTGCGCCTGCCCCTGGAGGAGGGCGGACGCGTTCGTCGTGGCGATCGGCGTCCCGAAGGTCTGCACGCCGAGCGCCACGCAGGTCATCCACACGGTGGCCGCCGTCAAGGCACCCCGCGTCGCCCGCTCCCGGTGCGCGGCCAGCAGCTCGCCCAGCCGCACCGCCGCCAGCGCCGTCACCACCAGCAGGGCGAGGGCCAGCCCGACCGCGCCCACGGCGGCCCAGGTCGCCGCCGCGCCGCCCATCGAGTCCGCCACGTAGGACTGGGCGTCGTCCAGCAGGCCCCAGTCCAGGACCACGTTGAAGCCCCGCCCCAGGTACTCGGTGAAGCCCATGTCGAGCAGGTTCAGCACGGTCAGCGCCCCGAGGGCGGTGCCGAAGAGGGCCGACGCGGCCAGCCGCGCGGCGCGGGGCAGGCGGAGCAGCAGGACCGCGCCGATGACGGCTTCCGCCGGGATGCGCGCGAACCGGTTGGGTTCGAGGGCGGCGGAGGTGTTCGGCAGCAGCAGCGCGCCGAGCACCAGCGCGGCGGCGAGGA
>MUMD01000612.1 GCA_002155895.1 Streptomyces rochei | reverse complement strand
GTGTGGGCTCGGGGCACGAGGGAAAGGTGGGCCAGGAGCCACTGCCGGCGATCGCCACGGCGTCGGTGCCGCCGGGTCCGGTCGAGGCGTACGCGCAGGCGTCCGCCCGCGCCGGGCCGATCGGCGCGCCGACGAGCGTGAACGTCAGCGTCACCAGGGCCAACACCCGTCCGGCACAGGCGGATCGGGTCGGTTCGGGTCCATGCACGAGCAGATCATGAAGGCCCCGCACGGGGAACCAGTCGTGATTACCGGACGATTGACCCGAAGGGGGTATGCGGGGAGGTCGGCGGTTTGACCTGCGCGCCTTCGCTCGCGCCGGGGTGCGTATCCGTGTGCGAGGCCGTCGGCCCGTCCCTGCGGCGGAAGAAATCCTCGCCCGGATTGAACACGAGCGGCGCCCATGTGCGTACCCAGTGTCGTGCGGCGGCGCGCAGCCGCCCCAACACCTTCGTGACGATCGGGGATTGACGATGAAGACCTCCTGGCGGAGCGCCTCACTCGTGGCGAGCGCCGCGGTGGTGCTGGCCCTGACGACGGCGTGCGGCCAGGACGGCGGCGGCGCCACCGGCAGCCAGAACGTGGGCGCCACGGCCGCGCCCGGTGACGTCGGCGACATCGGGGCCGGGGCCGGCGCGGGACAGGGCACCGGCAACGGCGCCGGAGCGCAGGCGTCGGCGAAGGCGCCCCAGCCCGCAGGCAAGCTGTCCGTCACCACCGACGCCGAGATCGGCGAGCTGGTGACCGACGGAGCGGGACGCACCCTGTACCGGTTCGACGCCGATACCGCCGAGCCGCCCAAGACGACCTGCGAGAACGACTGCGCCGCCGCCTGGCCGCCCGTGGCCGCCGACGACGCGCTGGCCGGCGAGGGCATCGACGAGAAGCTGCTGGGCGAGGTCACCCGGCCCGACGGCACCAAGCAGCTCACCATCGGCGGCTGGCCGGCCTACCGCTACGCCAAGGACACCGCCGCCGGCGACGTCAAGGGCCAAGGGGTGGGCGGCAAGTGGTTCGCGCTGGCCGCCGACGGCAAGAAGGCCCAGGCCGACGACGCGCCCGGACTGTCCACCCGGAACGACCCCAAACTCGGCGAGATCGTCGTCGACAAGAACGGGATGACCGTCTACCGCTTCATGAAGGACGAGGCCTGGCCGAAGCCCGTGTCGGCCTGCACCGGCGCCTGCCTGGAGAAGTGGCCGGTGGTGGCACCCGTGGAGCCGAACGACACCGAGGGCGTCGTCAAGAAGGACCTGATGACCTTCACCCGGCCCGACGGCGCCGAGCAGCAGACGGTCGACTGCTGGCCGATCTACACCTTCGCCGGTGACGAGAAGCCCGGCGACACCAACGGTCAGGGCGTCGGCGGCACGTGGTACGCCGTCTCGCCCGACGGCAAGCCGGTCGGCGCGCCGAAGAAGTAGCGGCCTCCCGCCCGTCACGCTCCGGCGCCCGGCCCGAGGGCCGTCCTCTCCGCACCAGGCGGAGGGGGCGGCCCCGTTCGCGTGCCGCGGCGTGACCGGGGCGCCCCCGGCGCCTGGCACGTGCCCCAGGCAGTGACCGGGAACGGACGGTCAATTTCCGTTTGGACTCGCCCGTTTGGCGGACGATCAGTAGCCTCAGCTCGAACACCGGATCGCCAACGCCTTGGAGAGCCAGATGGAGCGTCCCGCCTGGGCCCCTCGCAGCATCGACATCTCGGTGCCCAGCGTGTCCCGGATGTACGACTTCTACCTGGGCGGTTCGCACAACTTCGAGGTCGACCGGGAAGCGGCCCGCAGGGCCATGGAGTTCATGCCGGGACTCCCCAAGATCATGCAGGCGAACCGGGCGTTCATGCGCCGCGCCGTGCGCTTCGCGGCAGCCGAGGGCATCGACCAGTTCCTGGACATCGGCTCCGGCATCCCCACCTTCGGCAACGTCCACGAGGTGGCCGCGCGCAGCCGCCCCGGCTCCCGCGTCGTGTACGTCGACCACGACCCGGTCGCGGTGGCCCACAGCGAGGCGGTCCTGGCGGGCCACGACGACGCGGGCGTGGTGGCCGCCGACCTTCTGAAGCCGCACGACATCCTCGCCAGCCCCCAGGTGGAGCGGCTGATCGACCTGAATCGGCCGGTGGCCCTGCTGCTGGTTGCCATACTGCACTTCGTGGAGGACGCGGACGACCCGTACGGTGCGGTGGCCGAGTTGAGCGGCGCCCTGGCGCCCGGCAGCATGCTCGTCCTCACGCACGCCTCGTACGAGGGTGTTCCGCTGCCCGCCGAGCGGGCCTCGGGCGCGGTGGACGTGTACAAGGACATCCGAAACCCGCTGATCATGCGCTCGCGCGAGGAGATCGCGCGCTTCTTCGAGGGGTACGACATGGTGGAACCCGGACTGGTTCCGATGCCGCGCTGGCGGCCCGAGGGGGAGCCGGAGGACGAGGACCCGTACGCGTTCTCGGGGTTCGCCGGCGTGGGGCGTACGGCGTGACGGCACAGCCGGGCGGACCGGAGGACAGACTGCGCCGGTTCGCGACGATCTGGAGCCGGGCCGTGTTCCCGGTGACCTCCACGTCGTCGACCCGGCCCGAGTTCGAGGAGCAACTGCTCCCGCTGGCCCGCAGACTCAGTGCGGCGCTGCGGGCCCGGGGCTTCGACGCCGACGAGGCCCGAGCGGTCGGCGCCGCGCTCGTCGACTCCCACTGCACCGACCCCGAGGCGCTCGCCCGGACCCTGGACTGCGTGGACGCCTATCTGGTGCTCTACTGCGGCGAGGACGGCGACCCCGAGGACCTGCGGGCCCGCTCGGCCCGGCTCCAGCACGCCATGGCGGCCGGCTTCGCCGGAGCGCTGCGGGCCCGGACGCTGGCCGAACAGGAGGCCATCGCACAGGCCGCGCTGAAGGCGCAGGGCGTGGTCGCCGAGGCGCTGCACGCCAGCGAGGCCCGCTTCCGGGCGGTCTTCGAGGGCGCCGCCATAGGCATCGGCATCGCCGACCTGGACGGCAACATCCTCCAGGTCAACGGGGCGTTGACCCGCATGTTCGGCATCACCGAGCGCACGATGCGCGGACGCAGGGTCCGCGAGTGGTCGCACCCCGACGACGCGCCCCAGACCTGGCGGCTCTACGAGGAGCTGGTCCGCGGCGAGCGCGAGCACTACCACGTGGAGAAGGCCTTCTACCGGCCCGACGGCACCGTCCTGTGGACCAACCTCACCGTCTCCCTGCTGCGCGACGCCGACGGCACGCCGCAGTACCAGCTCGCGCTGATGGAGGACACCACCGAGCGCCGGCTGCTCAACCTGCGGCTGCGCTACGAGGCCACGCACGACGCGCTGACCGGACTGCCCAACCGCAGCTTCTTCTTCGAACGCCTGGAGAAGGCCCTGAACGCGGGACCGGGACAGCGCTTCGGCCTGTGCTACCTGGACCTCGACGGCTTCAAGGCCGTCAACGACAGCCTCGGCCACGCGGCCGGCGACCGTCTCCTCGTGGAGGTCGCCGACCGTCTGCAGTCCTGTGCCACCGCACCCGGCGAGATGGTCGCCCGGCTCGGCGGCGACGAGTTCGTGGCCCTGACCACCGGGCCCGACACCCGGCACGAGGTCGACGAACTCGCCGGGCGCATCATGAACGCGCTGCACGCCCCGATCAGCGTCGACGGCCGCGAACTGACCGTGCGCGGCAGCATCGGCATCGTCGAGGGCCCGGCGGGGGAGCGCAGCCCGGCGGAGGTGCTGCGCAGCGCCGACATCACCATGTACCGGGCCAAGTCGGCGGGCGGCAACCGCTTCGAGCTGGCCGACCCGGAGGCCGACGCCCGCGTCATCACCCGGCACGGGCTGACGACCGCGCTGCCCGCGGCCCTGGAGCGCGGCGAGTTCTTCATCGAGTACCAGCCGCTGGTCCACCTCGGCGACGGCAGTGTGCGCGGCGCCGAGGCACTGGTGCGCTGGCTGCACCCGCAGCACGGCGTGCTCGGCCCGGACCGCTTCATCCCGCTCGCCGAGCGCACGGGGCTGATCGTGCCCCTGGGCCGCTGGGTCCTGGAGCAGTCCGTGCGGCAGGCCCGCCTCTGGCGGGAGCGGTACGGCGGGACGACATCCGCCGGTCCGCTGCGCATCAACGTCAACCTCTCGCCCTGCCAGCTCACCCACCCCGGGCTGGTCCAGGACACCGTCGACATCCTGGAGCGCACGGGCGTCGCCCCGGACGCGCTGTGCCTGGAGGTGACGGAGTCCGCCCTGATCGGCGCCGACGACGACCTGCTGAAGCCGCTGCGTCGGCTGGCAGAGATGGGCGTCGACATCGCCCTCGACGACTTCGGCACCGGGTACTCGAACCTCGCCAACCTGCGCCGGCTCCCGGTCAGCG
>MUMD01000611.1 GCA_002155895.1 Streptomyces rochei | reverse complement strand
GGCGGCCAGGGGATGGCCGGCCACTCGCCGCCCGGTTCCGGGTGCTTGCCGGACTCGATCAGGGAGGCGACGCGTGCGCGCGTGGCGTCGAGTTCGGCGGGGGTGATGAGCGCGCCGAGCCGGGTGGCCAGGGTCCCGCCGTCCTTCAGTGCCTCCCTGAGGCCGTCGAGCACGGCCAGGGCCTCCCCCGTGAGGGGCTCGCCCGCCCAGCCCCACAGCAGGGTGCGCAGCTTGTCCTCGGCGTGGAAGGTGACGCCGTGGTCGATGCCGTACAGCCGCTCACCGGCGGCGGGCAGGAGGTGGCCGCCCTTGCGGTCGGCGTTGTTGATCACGGCGTCCAGGACGGCGAGCCGCCGCAGCCGCTCGTCGTCGGCGTGCACCAGCAGCGCGGTGCGGCCCTCGCCGACCTCGGCCAGGGCGACCGCCTTCCAGCCGGGGCCGGGTTCCTCGGTGTCCACCAGGGCGAGCAGGTCCGTCTCCGGGACCGTCTCGATCCACAGCTGCACCATGCCCTCGCCGTAGGGCCCGTCGCGCAGCACCGTGGGCGGGACCAGGCCCCAGCCGGTCGCCTCGGACACCTCGTAGGCGGCCACCTCGCGCTGGGCGAGGGTGCCGTCGGGGAAGTCCCACAAGGGCCGCTCCCCGGCGACCGGCTTGTAGACGCAGGCGACCTCCCGACCCTGGTGGGTCACCGTGCAGTACAGCGCCGCGTTGGAGGCGTCACGGATGCGTCCGCGCACGGTCAGTTCGCCCAGGGCGAGCAGGTCGGCGGTCGCCGCGTCGGTCGTCACGCTCCGCGGCGGTATCCGTTCTGGCGCGGACATACGTGTCCTTCCGGGTCGAGCGGGAGGCTGCACAGCGGGCAGGGCGGCCGCCCGGCGTTGACGACGTCGAGGGCGCGCTTGGCGAAGGCCCTGGCCTGCGCGCCGGTGAGGCGGACGCGGAGCATCGGCGGGCCGTTCTCCTCGTCCTGGAGCAGCCGCTCCTCGGCCTCCGCCAGGTCCTCCTCGGACTCGGCGTCCAGCTCCACCAGGGCCTGGGCCTCGACGATCATGCGCTGGTCCTCGCCGTCCCAGGCCAGCGCCATGGTCCCGACCCGGAACTCCTCCTCGACGGGGGTGTCCAGGGGGGCCGTGTC
>MUMD01000610.1:1291-2774 GCA_002155895.1 Streptomyces rochei | reverse complement strand
CCGGCGCCCTGCGCCCGCTGCGCGACCCGGACACGCCCGTGCTGGACGAGGACGACGATGGGGGCGGGCCGGACTAACCGTGATGGTTCTGCGGCCCGGTGGAGACTGCGGCTCGGCGGGCGGCTGCGGCCAACCAGGGCCCGATGGAGCCGTCGTTGGTGAGGTCGGCGCAGTAGGCCAACGCCACGGTCAGGTAGCGGTGGGCTCTCCAACTGTACCGCCATCGGTAGCTGCGGTAGACCTTGTCGGGACTGGGGGCGAGGCCGCCCCCGTCGCGGGCGCTCCACATGGTGAGGCGCCAGGCCCCGCCCCCGTCGCCCAAGTGCTTGTGCGCGTCCTGGGCCGTCGCCACGTCGGGGAACGCGAAGACCTGGACGCAGACGTAGACGGGGTTCTCAGGCGTGGCGTGGGGACCGGGCTGCTCCGCGTAGACGCCGACGACCACTTCTTCGGTACAGCCACGGCGCGCGAGTTCCCCGGCCAGGTCGCTGGGGCCCGCTTCACGGGAGAGGCGGGTGTCCTCGGCGATCCGGGCGAACTCGATGTCCATGTCGTTGGTAAACCGCCGCGGGAGCAGGGCGTCTGCAGTGAACGGCGTCTCGTCGGTGGAGGCGCGGTCCCAGGAGTCGGGAGAGGGCAGCCGAGGGGCCTGTTGGGTGTTGTCCATCAGGCGGGTGCGGGGGGACGGGGGCATCGTCGCGGTGGGAGCTTCCGCTGCCGCGCACGACGTCAGGAGTGCCTGAAGCCGCTGCTGTACCTGTTGCGCCGACTGGGGGCGCCGATCGGGGTCGCGCTTCAGTAGTTCGGCGACGAGCGCGGTCACCTCCGGCGGCAGGCCGGGGCGGAACGCGTCGAGGGGTGGGGCCTCCTCGTCGAGCTTGCGCCGCACGACCGCGATGCTGTTGTGCCCGGCGAAGGGCGGTCGGCCGGCGAGCATCCCACCGAGTGCGTACAGGTCGGAGCGTTCGTCGCCGCGTTCCGTGAGGAACTGCTCCGGTGCGCCGTACTCCGGCGTTCCGGCTGGAGTCAGTTGGGAGGAGCGCGCCACGGTGAACGCGGCCTGGACGAACCCGGCGATCCCGAAGTCGATGACCTTCACAAGCCCATCGCCGGTGACGATGACGTTGTGGGGCTTGATGTCGTAGTGGATGACCTGGGCCCGGTGGGCGGCCTCCAGCGCGGCGCAGACGCCGCTGGCGATGGCCACGGCACGCCTCAGTGGGAAACGACTCTCAGCCTGGAGAAGCGTTGCGAGCGTCCGGCCGTTCACCTTCTCCATGACCAGGAACAGCACGTCGTCATGCACGCCCCGGTCGTACAGGGCGGCGACGTGGGGGTGGACGATCTGGGCAGCGGCGACCGCCTCGCGCTCGAACCGCCGGGGCAGGTCATCCTGGGTAATCCCGCCGAGATCCAGCAGCTTGAGCGCGACCTCACGGTGGAGCACGTGATCCCGCGCGGCCCACACCTCGCCCATGCCGCC
>MUMD01000610.1:370-1285 GCA_002155895.1 Streptomyces rochei | reverse complement strand
GGGTGTGGCGGCCGCCACACCGTGTCTCCAGCCTCCTCGGCGCACACACGGGTTAGTCCTGGTGACAATGCCGGTGAGACCTCAGCCCACCAGGCTGCCCACCGCGGGCGGCGCGGCAGACCACCCGTCTTCGAGCCGGGGAGCGGTCCGTTGATCGGGGCGACAGCGACACCACGGCGCGGCTGGCTGCGTGGGAGGCGACTCAGCAGGACCTGAACGTGCACCCGGGCATGGCCTGGGATTTGACCGTGGACACCACGGCGGCGTCGCCGCNNGCGGCGACGGCATGAGCAGGGGCTACGGTTGGACGAGCTGACCTGTTCCCCTCAGGGTTGGGGCAGTCGGCCGGTACGCCGAGGACGGCCCGGCCGGTACTGACGTCCAGGCCGCATTCCACGTTCGTCGTCATGCCCGGCATCGTGCGCATGTCACGGGGAATCCAGAACAGGATCGCGTTGACGCCGGCGCGGGCTTCGGTCTCCCAGTCGACCTGGTCCTCGTAGCACTCGGCGCGCTCGCCGTGCCGGACTCCGGACTCAGGGCGGTCAGAGGCTGCTCGCCGGTCCACTGCCGGGCCAGGAGCCGGGCAGCCTCGGGCCGCCAGGACGGGACCGGCGCGCTCCTGTCGGGGGTCGGCCCGGCCAGGAACACCGTGGGGCCGGCGGGGACGGGTTCGCGTGCCATGACGAGGCGGACCGTGTTCATCGGCTCTCTCCGGTCTACGCGGCGGTGGCGCGGGCGGTGTGCTGCGGCGTCCAGGGCAAGGGCAGACGGTCGCCCTCCCGGCGGGGCACGACGTGGATGTGGAGGTGGAACACGCTCTGCGTCGCCGCCTCCCCCTTGCTGGTGATCAGGTTCACGGCGGAGTGTCCGGCCGTCAGATCGGCGACCCGGCGCATCACCCCGGCGGTCACC
>MUMD01000610.1:0-311 GCA_002155895.1 Streptomyces rochei | reverse complement strand
CGCTGCCCGTGATCGGCGAGCCTGAAACCGTTCTCGTTCCCAGGGCGTCCATACAGGCACCTGACACCGTGGAGCCGCCGCCCGATGAGCGCATCCGAATCGCCACTCTGGCCGCACTGCGCACACGGCGCAGACCCTGCTGCCGACCCCGTCGGCTGCCGCGGCATTCACGTCCCGGGACAGACCGCGTGCCTCGCCCACCTGGCTGACGCCGATCGCGACGCCTACCTGGCCAGTCTGACTCCCGGCGCCAGCATCGACCACCGGGGCACCACCTTCAGCGAAGCCCTCATCTACGCCTTACTCAACGC
>MUMD01000609.1 GCA_002155895.1 Streptomyces rochei | reverse complement strand
GAAGGCGTAGTTGATGTGGGTCAGGCGGGCACCGGAGCCGGACGTCTCGATGTTCTTGACGTAGTACTTCCGGTCGTAGGTGCCCCATTCGGTGAAGTAGCCGACGACCTTCGAGCCCGCCGCGGCCGACGCGGAGTGGGCGGCCCGGGTGTCGGGCGCGGCCGTGGCCGCGGTGGTGCCGGCGCCGGCCAGCAGCCCCGNNGCGGGCGCGGGGGAGGTGCGGGACGTGCATCGGGTGTCTCCTCGTGGGGGGAAGAGGGAAACGCGCGCCGATTGGCATGAACGCGGTAAGGCGTTCGGGCCGTCACCGTAGAAGGACTAGACCAGTCGGGTCAATGGTGCGGACCATCTTCGGGCCCGCCGACCGGAATTCGGCCCTCCGGGCGTGCTCCGGACCTTTCTTGAAGTAAGCGGTCGTTAACTGGTGACGCCATGCGTCCGATCGGGCATACTCACAGCGCACAGCCGCTGGTCAGCCGCTTCCGCGACCCGGGAGTGCGAGCATCGGCCAGGCCGAACAGAGCCGGCGGAACCGCCTCCACCCAAGGCGCACCTCCGCCGTTGCGCCCGACAGGGAGGAGAGCGTCGCCATGCCCGACCACGCCCCGCAGCCGGTGGACCGGCAACTGCCCACGGACGAGGCACGGGACCTGATCTCACTCGTCCGCGAGATCGCGCAGCGTGAGATCGCCCCGAGGGCGGCCGAGGAGGAGGACGCCGGGACCTTCCCGCGCGAGGTGTTCGCCCTGCTCTCCGACTCCGGCC
>MUMD01000061.1 GCA_002155895.1 Streptomyces rochei | reverse complement strand
TCGTCGAGGCCGAGGGCGGCGGACAGGGACTCCGTGTCCTCCCGCTCCACCGCCGCCCAGAACGCGGCGTCGACCGGCTCCTGCCCGGCACCCGTGCCGGTGGCCGAGGCGGGCTCGGGCCAGTAGTGCTGGTGCTGCCAGGCGTAGGTGGGCAGTTCGGTGCGGCGCGCGCCGGTGCCGTGGAACCACGCCGCCCAGTCGACGCCGACGCCGGCCGTGTGCAGGCGGGCGAGCGCGGTGAGCAGGGCGCGCTCCTCGTCACGGTCCTTGCGCAGCGCGGGTACGAGCGGGCTGCGCGCCGCGTCGCCGCCGTCGGCGTCCGTCGCGTCGTCGAGCACCCGGGCGGCCAGGCCGGTCAGCACGCCGTCGGGGCCGATCTCCAGGTAGGCGTCGGCACCCGCTTCGGCCAGGGCGCGTACGCCGTCGGCGAACCGGACGGTCGCGCGGACGTGCCGCACCCAGTACTCGGGGTCGGTGAGCCGCCCCGGCTCGGCGACCGAACCGGTGACGTTCGAGACCACGGGGACCCGGGGTTCGGCGTACTCCAGGGTCTCGGCGACGCGGCGGAACTCCGCGAGCATCGGCTCCATCAGGGCCGAGTGGAAGGCGTGACTGACCGACAGCCGCTGCGTCTTGCGGCCCTCGGCCGCGAACGCGGCGGCCACGGACAGGACTTCGCTCTCCTCACCGGACAGGACGACCGACTCCGGTCCGTTGACCGCGGCCAGCGACAGACCTTCGGTGAGGCGTGCGGCGGCCTCCTCCTCCGTGGCCCGCACGGCGACCATGGCACCGCCCGCGGGCAGTTCCCGCATCAGCCGGGCCCGGGCCGCCACCAGGGTGCACGCGTCCTCCAGGGAGAACACCCCCGCCACGTGCGCGGCCGCGATCTCACCGACGGAGTGACCGCCGACGAAGTCGGGAACCACGCCCCACGACTCGATCAGTCGGAACAGCGCCACCTCGAGCGCGAACAACGCGGGCTGGGTGTACCCGGTGGTGTCGAGGAGAGCCGCCTCGGGCGTCCCCGCCGGCGCGAACAGCACCTCGTGCAACGGTCGTTCGAGGTCGGCGTCGAGCCGGGACGCCACCGCGTCAAGGGCCTCGGCGAAGACCGGGAAGCGCGCGTACAGCTCACGTCCCGCCTCCGCCCGCTGCGAACCCTGGCCGGAGAAGAGGACCGCGAGCCTGCGCTCGGTGGCGTGGTCGCGGACGGTCTCCACCGGCTCGCCCTCGCGCGTCACCAGCAGGACCGCGCGGTGCGCGAAGGCGGAGCGGCCGACGGCCAGGCTGTAGGCGGTGTCGAGCGCCGGGACCTCCGGCCTCGCCTGCGTGAAGGAGGTCAGCCGCGTGTGCTGGGCGGTCAGGGCCGCCTCGGAGCGGGCGGAGACCGGCCACGGTACGACGGTCGGGGCGGTCTCGGGCTCCACCGACGAGTCCGGCTCGGCGACCGGTGCGGGCTGTTCCAGGATCACGTGGGCGTTGGTGCCGCTGACGCCGAAGGCGGAGACACCGGCGCGGCGCGGGCGGCCCGTCTCGGGCCAGGCCCGGTGCTCACGCAGCAGTTCGACCGTGCCGCCGGACCAGTCGACGTGCGAGGACGGGGTGTCCACGTGCAGGGTGCGCGGGAGTTCTCCGCGGCCCAGGGCCAGGACCGTCTTGATGACGCCGGCGGCACCGGCGGCGGCCTGGGTGTGGCCCAGGTTGGACTTGACCGTGCCGAGCAGCAGCGGTCGCCCGGGGGCGCGTCCCTTGCCGTAGGCGGCGATCAGGGCGTGCGCCTCGATGGGGTCGCCGAGGGTGGTGCCGGTGCCGTGCGCCTCGACGGCGTCCACGTCGGCCGGGGTGAGGCGGGCGTCGGTCAGCGCCTGGCGGATGACGCGCTGCTGGGCGCGGCCGTTGGGGGCGGTCAGGCCGTTGGACGCGCCGTCCTGGTTGACGGCCGACCCGCGCAGGACGGCGAGGACGGGGTGGCCGTTGCGGCGGGCGTCGGACAGCCGCTCCAGGACCAGGACGCCCGCGCCCTCGGACCAGGCGGTGCCGTCGGCGGAGTCGGCGAACGCCTTGCAGCGGCCGTCCGCGGCGAGGCCGCCCTGCGCGGTGAACTCGACGAAGGCGTCGGGGCTGGACATCACCGAGACGCCGCCCGCGAGGACCAGGGAGCATTCGCCGGAGCGCAGCGCCCCCGCGCCCATGTGGAGGGCGACCAGGGCGGAGGAGCAGGCGGTGTCGACGGTGACCGCCGGGCCCTCCAGGCCCAGCGTGTAGGACAGGCGCCCGGACATCACGCTGGCGGTGGTGCCGGTGGCGGCGTGGCCCCGCACGTCGGTGGTGCCGCGGCGGAGCACGGTGGCGTAGTCCTGGCCGTTGGTGCCCACGAAGACACCGGTGGCGCTGGAGCGCAGGCTCTGCGGGTCGATGCCGGCCCGCTCCAGGGCCTCCCAGGCGGTTTCGAGGAGCAGCCGCTGCTGCGGGTCCATGGCCAGGGCCTCGCGCGGCGAGATGCCGAAGAAGGGGGCGTCGAAGAGCCCGGCGCCGTCGAGGAAGCCGCCCTCCAGGGTGGCGGAGCCGCCCCGGGCGAGGGACTCCAGGTCCCAGCCGCGGTCGGTGGGGAAGCCGGCGACGGCGTCGCGGCCGTCGGCCAGCAGGCGCCACAGGTCGTCGGGGGACTCGATGCCGCCGGGGAACCGGCAGCCCATGCCGACGACGACCACCGGGTCGTCGTCCGTGGACCGTCCCGCTCCCGCGTCGGCGTCGTGTCCGGAAGCCGCTTCGGGCAGGCCGCCAAGGAGTTCGGCGAGGAGGTGGGCGGCCAGGTCTCGGGTGGTCGGGTGGTCGTAGACGAGGGTGGCGGGCAGCCGCAGGCCGGTGGTGGCGGTCAGGGTGTTGCGCAGTTCGACGGTGGTCAGCGAGTCGAAGCCGAGGTCGGTGAAGGCCCGGTCGGGTTCGACGGCGGCCGGGTCGGGGTGGCCGAGCACGGCGGCGACCTGGGCGCGCAGGAAGTCGATCAGGTACCGCTCGCGGGCCGCGCCGGACAGGGCGGCGACCTGGCGGCGCAGGACCGGCTCCGTGTCCGCGGGGGCGCCGTGCGCGCCGCCGCCGGCGCGGAGTTCGGGCAGGTCGCCGACGAGGGCCCGGTTCGGGGCGAACACGGCCGCGTACCGCTGCCAGTCGATGTCGGCGACGAGGAGGGCGGTGTCGCCGTGGCCGACGGCGGTGTCGAGGGCGGCGAGGGCGTCCTCGGGGCTCATCGGGGTGAAGCCGCCGCGGCGGACCCGGTCCTCGACGCCGGTGCCGTCGCCGGCCATGCCGGTGCCGGACCAGGGACCCCAGGCCACGGAGGTGGCGGGCAGGCCCAGGTCGCGCCGGTGCTCGGCCAGGGCGTCCAGGTAGGCGTTGGCCGCGGCGTAGTTGGCCTGGCCGGCGGAGCCGAGGACGCCCGCGGTCGACGAGAAGAGCACGAAGTCGGTGAGCCCGAGGTCGCGGGTCAGCTCGTGCAGGTGGGCGGCGGAGCGGGCCTTGGCGTCGAGGACGGAGGCGAACCGCTCGGGGGTGAGGGTGTCGAGCAGACCGTCGTCGAGGACGCCCGCAGCGTGCACGACGGCGGTGAGCGGGTGCTCCTCCGGTACGGCGGACAGGGTCGCGGCGAGCGCGGCGCGGTCGGACGTGTCGCAGGCGACGACCGTCACCCGGGCGCCCTTCTCGCGCAGCTCCGCGACGAGTTCGGCGGCACCGGGGGCGTCCGGGCCGCGTCGGCCCGCGAGCAGCAGGTGCGGGGTGCCGCGTCCGGCGAGCAGCCGGGCGACGTGGGCGCCGAGGGCGCCGGTGCCGCCGGTGATCAGGACGGTGCCCTCGGGGGCGAACGCGCGGGGCGCCGGTCCCTGGGGAGCGGGGTGGCGGGTGAGGCGCCGCGCGTAGGTGGCGGAGGCGCGGACGGCGAGCTGGTTCTCCGTACCGGGTGCGGTGAGCAGGTGCGCGAGGCGTCGTACGACCCGCTCGTCGATGTGCTCGGGCAGGTCGACCAGGGTGAGCCGGCGCTCGGGGCGCTCCAGGACGGCGACGCGGCCGAGGCCCCAGAGGGCGGCCTGCCCGGGGTGGGCGAGGCGGTCGGCACGGCCGGTGCTCACCGCCTGCCGGGTGAACAGCCAGACGGGGGCGGTGATCCCGGCGTCGTCCAGGGCGGTGAGGGCGGCGGCGGTGGGCGCGAGCGCGGCGGTGCCGGCCGGGTCGTCGACGGCGCCCGCTTCGGTCGTGCCGGCGGGGCTCAGGGCGAGCAGGGCGAGGACGCCGGTGAACCCGCCGTCGGGGTGGGCCAGTCGGCGCAGGGAGGCGGTGAGCGCGGTGCGGTCGGCGGTGGCCGTGGTGTCGACCGTGACGACGGCGGTGTCCGGGCCGAGTGCCTCCAGGAGTGCGCTCGCCTCGGGTGCGGGGGTGCCGGCCGGGCGCAGGACCAGCCAGGTGCCGGCGGGCCGGCCGGTGGGGGCGCCGTCCAGCGGCTTCCACACGATCCGGTGGCGGCGGTGGTCGGCGGCGGCCCGCTCGGTGCGGCGGCGCCGCCACGAGGACAGGGCGGGCACCAGGGCGGTCAGCGTCTCCTCGTCCAGTCCGAGGTCGGCGCCGAGCGCGGGCAGGTCGCCGCGCTCCACGGCCGCCCAGAAGGCGGCGTCCGCACCACCGTCGGTGCCTGTGTCGGGCGTGTGCGGCGCGAAGGTGGTGTCGGGCCAGTAGCGGCTGCGCTGGAAGGCGTACGTCGGCAGGTCGACGCGGCGGGCACCGGTGCCGTGCAGGGTGCCGCCCCAGTCGACGCCGGTGCCCCGCACGTACAGCCCGGCGAGGGCCGCGGTGAGGCCGGAGACTTCGTCGCGGTCGCGGCGGAGCGCGGGGAGGACGGTGACGGGTGCGGAGCCGTCCGCACGGCCACCGTCGCCGTCGAGGATCGCGCGGGTCGCGGCGGACAGGGTGCCGTCGGGGCCCAGCTCCAGGTAGGAGGTGGTGCCCTGGCGGTCCAGGGCGCGTACCGCGTCGGCGAACCGGACGGTGGCGCGGACCTGGCGCACCCAGTACTCCGGCGTGCGCAGTTCCTCGGCGGTGGCGAGGTCGCCGGTGACGGTGGAGACCACCGGCAGTACCGGAGCCTGGTAGGTGAGGCCGCGGGCGACGCGGGCGAAGTCGTCGAGCATGGGCTCCATGCGCGGCGAGTGGAAGGCGTGGCTGACCCGCAGGGCGCGGGTGCGACGGCCGTCCTCGGCGAGGCGGGCGGCGATGCCGGCCACCTCTTCCTCGTCGCCCGCGATCACCACGGAGCGGGGGCCGTTGACGGCGGCGAGGGAGACGCGGTCCTCCAGACCGGCCAGGAGGGGCAGCACCTCGTCCTCGGCGGCCTCGACGGCGACCATGGCGCCGCCGGCCGGGAGCGCGGCCATGAGGCGACCGCGTGCGGCGACGAGGGTGCAGGCGTCCTCCAGGGAGAACACTCCGGCGACGTGGGCGGCGGCGATCTCTCCGACGGAGTGGCCCGCCACGCCGTCGGGGGCGACGCCCCAGGACTCCACGAGCCGGTACAGGGCCACTTCGAGGGCGAACAGGGCGGGCTGGGTGTACGCGGTGTCGTGCAGGAGAGCGGCCTCCTCGGTGCCCTCCGGTGCGAAGAGGACCTCGCGCAGCGGACGGTCGAGCTCCTGGTCGAAGCGGGTGAGTACGGCGTCCAGGGCGTCGGCGAAGACGGGATGGCGTTCGTACAGACCGCGTCCGGTGGCGGCGCGCTGGCTGCCCTGCCCGGTGAAGAGGAAGGCCAGGCGGCCCCGCGCCGGGGCACCGGTGACCAGGGCGGTGTCGGGGGTGCCGTCGCGCAGTGCGGACAGCGCGCGCTCCAGTGCCCGGCGGTCGTCGGTCAGGACGGCGGCCCGGTGTTCCAGGGCGGCGCGGGAGGTGGCCAGCGAGTGGGCCACGTCCGTCAGCGGCAGCTCCGGGTGGTCCGTCAGGTGGTCGAGGAGACGGGCGGCCTGCTCGCGGAGGGCCTCGGCCGTGCGGGCGGACAGCACCACGGGGACGCCCGCGGGCAGGGTGTCCGGGTCGGCCGCCGCGGGCGCCGGCGCGGCTGCGGGCTCGGGCTGCTCGGGGGCCTGCTCGACGATGGTGTGGACGTTGGTGCCGGACAGACCGAAGGAGGAGATGCCCGCCCGGTAGGGGCGGCCGGTCTCGGGCCAGGGCCGGGTCTCGGTGGCCAGCTCGATGGCGCCGGAGGTCCAGTCGACGTGGCTGGAGGGGGTGTCCACGTGCAGGGTGCGCGGGACGGTGCCGTGGCGCATCGCCATGACCGTCTTCATGACGCCGGCGATGCCGGAGGCCATCTGGGTGTGACCGATGTTGGACTTCACCGAGCCGAGCAGCAGCGGCCGGTCGCCGGGCCGGTCCTGGCCGTAGGTGGCGAGCAGGGCCTGGGCCTCGATGGGGTCGCCGAGGGCGGTGCCGGTGCCGTGGCCCTCGACCACGTCCACCTCGCCCGGGGTGAGTCCGGCGTCGGCGAGTGCCTGGCGGATGACGCGGGCCTGGGAGGGGCCGTTGGGGGCGGTCAGGCCGTTGGAGGCGCCGTCCTGGTTGACCGCGGAGCCGCGGATCACGGCGAGGACGGGGTGCCCGTTGCGACGGGCGTCGGACAGGCGCTCGACCAGGACCAGTCCGACGCCCTCGGCCAGGCTCATGCCGTCGGCGCCGTCGGCGTAGGCCTTGCAGCGGCCGTCGGGGGCCATGGCGCGCTGGCGGCTGAAGCCGGTGAAGGCCTGCGGGGTGGCCATGACGCTGACGCCGCCGGCCAGGGCGAGGGTGGACTCGCCGTTGCGCAGCGACTGGCAGGCCAGGTGCAGTGCCACCAGGGAGGAGGAGCAGGCGGTGTCCAGGGTGACCGCCGGGCCCTCCAGTCCGAAGGTGTAGGCGAGGCGGCCGGACATCACGCTGGAGATGGTGCCGGTGATCAGGTGGCCCTCGGCGCCCTCGGAGCCGGCGCCGCCGGCCGTGTAGTCCTGGTAGCTGGCGCCGATGAAGGTGCCGGTGCGGCTGGAGCGCAGGGTCGCGGGGTCGATCCCGGCGCGTTCCATGACCTCCCAGCCGGTCTCCAGGAGGAGCCGCTGCTGCGGGTCCATGGCCAGGGCCTCGCGCGGGGAGATGCCGAAGAAGCCGGCGTCGAAGTCGGCCACGTCGTGCAGGAAGCCGCCCTGCGTGGAGTACGTGGTGCCGGGCCGGTCGGGGTCGGGGTCGTACAGGGCGTCCGCGTCCCAGCCGCGGTCGGCGGGGAAGCCGGTGATGGCGTCGGCACCGGCCTCGACGAGGTCCCACAGGGCCTCGGGGGAGGTGACTCCGCCCGGGTAGCGGCAGCTCATGGCGACGATGGCGATGGGCTCGTCGGTGGCACCCGCGGCGCGGACGGGCGCGTCGGTCTCGGTGGCGGGCCCGCCGATCAGCTCGCGCAGGTGGCCGACGAGGGTGAGCGGGTCCGGGTAGTCGAACACCAGGGTGCTGGGCAGGGTGAGGCCGGTGACGGTGGTGAGCCGGTTGCGCAGGTCGACGGCGGTGAGCGAGTCGAAGCCGACGTCGCGGAAGGCGCGCCGTTCGGACAGCACCTCCGGGGAGGCGTGGCCGAGGACGGTGGCGGCCTCCGAGCGCACCAGGTCGAGCAGGAGGCGGTCCTGCTCGCCGGCGGGCAGGCCGCGCAGCCGGGCGGTGAACTCGCCGCCCTCCGCGGCGCGGGCCGTGCTCTCCTCGGTGATCCTGCGGACCTCGGGCACCTCCGCGAAGAGGTCGGTGGGGCGTGAGGAGGTGAAGACCGGGTGGTAGCGGTCCCAGTCGACGTCGGCGACGGCCAGCGCGCCCTCGTCGCCGTCGAGGACCTGCCGCAGGGCGGTCAGGGCCAGCCGGGGGTCCATGAACTCCAGGCCGCTGCGCCGGATCTGGCCGGGGTCGACCCGGCCGAGCTTCATGTCGTCGGCCCAGATGCCCCAGGAGATCGCGGTGCCGTGGGCGCCGCGGGCACGCCGGTGCTCGGCGAGGGCGTTGAGG
>MUMD01000608.1 GCA_002155895.1 Streptomyces rochei | reverse complement strand
CGGAGGACCGCGCACCCCGGCCCGCCGGGGTGCGCGGTCCTCCGTGGTCACCGTGGTCCATCCGGCACCCCTAGACCTGCCGGGCGGCGACCCGGCCGCGCCGCACCCCCAGGCGGCGGGCCGCCCGGGCCCGCCGTCGGCGCCGCCAGACCAGACAGCGCCGTACGCTCCACGCGGCGAGCGCCACCACGCTGGCCAGCGGCCACACCCACGGCGCCACCGCCAGCGCGGTGAACCCCAGCAGGACCGCCCCGGCGACCACCGCCGCGCCGAGCAGCACCGTGACGTACCGGCGGGACAGCGTCAGCCGCGCGGGACGCTCTGCCGACCGGATCAGCAGGCCGGCCAGCGACAGCCGGGGGTGGTAGGCGGGCGGGCCGATGTAGGCGGCGGTCAGCAGCTCCAGCGCGAAGACGGCCGCCGCGGCCGGCAGCGTCTGCGCCCACGCGGTGACGACCGCCCCCTGGGACGCCCGTCCGAGCACGTCCGCCAGCCCGATGACGAAGCACCACGGCGCCATGAGGACCGTGGCCCCGAGCAGCGCCCAGGCCAGCGTGGGCGGCAGGTCCATGCGGCGCATCACCGCGAGCACGCCGTCCGTGTCCTCGTCCATGAGCCGCTGGAGCTCCTCGTCCACCTGCCGCCGGTGCAACTCGGCGGCGCCGCGGACCGCGTCCTCGGCGAGCAGGACCGCGACCAGCAGCCGCAGGGGGTCGTCCTGCCCCGTCAGCAGCAGCCGCTCGAACCAGGGCACGGCCGCGGGGAGCCGGCCGCGCACGGCGGTGGCCTCCGCGGTGAGCCGGGCCGCCGTGCGGTCGGGCTCCCGGGCCAGCTCCAGCAGCCGCGCCCACACGGCCGTCGTCCCCCGCAGCCGTCTGCGGACCCGGTCGAGCCCGGAGACGCCCGGCGTGCGCCGCAACTCCTCGACCAGATGCGGCCACCGCTCCCGCAGCGCCAGCCACCGGACCCGCACCTCGTCCAGGTCCTCGCCCCGGGGGCGCCGGGACAGGACGGTCAGGATGTCCGGCGTCCGCACCAGATGGTCCACCAGGCGCAGCGCCTCGGCGTCGCCCTGCCGGGCCGCCACGCTCAGGGCGCGGATGCCCTCGGCGGTCAGCGGCATGCCCCACAGCGACGCGTCCCGGTACGGGCCGAGCCAGGTGATCAGCCGTACGCAGGTCAGCGGGCCCGGGGACGCCCGCAGCTCGGCGCGGAGCGCGGCGAGCCGCCGCAGCTCCTCCGGGCTGCGTCCCCCCGCCGTCTCGAACCGGCCCAGCCACGCGGCCAGCGCGGCGCGGTCCTCGGGCTGCGCGAGCAGCGCCGTCGCGGCCGCGGGGTGGCAGTCCAGGGCGCGGGCCAGGTGCTCCGGCTCGGTGAACCGTTCGCCGAGGAAGTCGAAGGGGTCGGCGTCCGGCGGCTCCTCGGGCGGCGGGAAGAGGGTCCGGGAGCGGCGGCCGACCTCCGGTGACCGCCCCTCCAGCCATTCCCCGACCTCCTGTGCGCCCCACCGCTCCTCCGGCGCGCGCGTCAGCAGCCCCTCGCAGAGCCGCCGGGTCCGGGAGTCGCGGATGCCGGTCAAGTCCGGGTCGTGGGTGGCGATCTCCCGCAGCACCGCTTCGTCGCTGTAGAAGTCCACCGGGTGCTCGCCCAGGGCCAGTTCGGCGAGGACCATGCCCACCGACCACCAGTCGCCCTCGGCGGAGACGGTCTGGTGCATCGGCCCGGCCTCGGGCGCCAGGTACCTCGGCTTGCCCCGCCAGGCCCGCCGTGGGCCCTCGTCCTCGTCCGGCCGGTGCACGGCCACCCCGAAGTCGACCAGTACCAGCGTGAGTTCGTCGCCGCGTCGGCTCTCCACCATGATGTTGTCCGGGGTGATGTCCCGGTGCACCACCTCGTGTGCGTGCAGCGCGGACACCGCGGTGTGCAACTGCCGGGCCACCTCGCGCACCCTGCGCGGCGGCAGCCTGCCGGGGCCGGTGTCGAGATGGGCGCGCAGGTCCGTCTCGCCGTGCGAGCGGAAGACCTGGTAGGGGTGGCCGTCGGCCGTCCCCGTCTCCAGCAGCTCCTCGAGGTGCGGGCGAGGACCCTCGGAGAGGAGCCGCGCCACCGCCGGGTCCGGCGCGTGCATGCGGTGGTACCACTTCAGCACCAGGGAGGCCGCGCCGGCCCCGTCACCGGCCCGCCGCACCCGCAGGACCACCGCCTGACTGGGGCGTTCGGCGACCTGGACGACCTTCACCAGGACGAAACGGCGGTTCAGCGAAGGAGGTATGTCATCGCGCACGGCGCGGGTCTCTATCGTGCGCGCGTCGGTGAAACCGCCGTCCGAGGGAGAGATGAAATCAGTCACCATACGGCCTTCCGGGAAGCCGACTTCGAGGACGACCGTGCCGATTCGAGAGAGAAGGGGCCTGAGAATACCCAAGGTATTCCGGAGTCAAAAGAAGTTTCCGGTATTTCCGGGAGCAGAGACGGATGCACAGGGGGCGTCCTGATTCTCAAGGGGCGCTCCCCGTGCGCCCCCGCATTACGATGCACGCCATGCCTTCCCTCCCCACGCACCCCAGCCTCGTCATGGAACTGAGGAGCATCCGGCGGCCCGGTCTGCCCAAGCTCCGGCACTGCGAGCGAGAGGCGCTGCGGCAGACCGCCGTCGCGGCCGGCCTGTGCGCCGGACAGGAGGACGAACTCGAGGGCATCGAGAGGCTGCTGGCGGCCGCCGTACGCCGGCTCACGGGCGGCGGTCCCCTCCGGGACGACCCGGGATGCGATCCGCTGGCGCGCGCCGCGGCCCACACCTTCGGTCTGTTCACGGAGCGCCGCGGGGTGCCCGCGGCCGACCGGCGCAAGGCGGCGGCCGCCGTCTACGGAGTCGGCACCGAACGGTTCCGCCGCAGCCACGAGCAGGAGATCTTCGCCGAACTGGCCACCGCCTGCCTCGCGGTGGCCAGGGAGGCGGCCGGACCGGGCTCCGCGGCGGTACCCGTGCCGGCCGGCGCCGCCGCGCCGCCGCTCCCGGACCCGCCCCCCGGTCCGCCGGTCCCCTCCCACGTCGCCAACCGGATCTCGATCCGGACCTGTCCCATCGAACTCGTGCGGGACGCGGACATCCTGGTCTCCTCGGAGAACGTCTACCTGGAGATGTCCAAGACCTTCCGCCCCACCGTCTCGGCGGCCCTGCGCAGGGCCGCCG
>MUMD01000607.1:1052-1205 GCA_002155895.1 Streptomyces rochei | reverse complement strand
GGCGACGCGATGAGCGCCGGCCTCGGCGGCAGCGGCGCGGACCGCTCCGACTACGTCGCCTACATCGTCCCGGGCATCCTGCTGATGACCGTCGGGAGCACCACGATCGGCGCCGCGGTGTACATGGCCATGGACATGACCGAGGGCATCATC
>MUMD01000607.1:0-1015 GCA_002155895.1 Streptomyces rochei | reverse complement strand
CCAGCCCGAACGCAGAGGCGGCCAGCAACAGCGCCATGCCCCTGATCCTCCTGCCGCTGATCTCGAGCGCCTTCATCCCCGCCGAGACGATGCCGGGCTGGCTCCAGCCGATCGCCGAGTACCAGCCCTTCACCCCGGCCATCGAGACCCTGCGCGGCCTGCTGCTCGGCAGCGAGATCGGCCACAACGGCTGGCTGGCCGTCACCTGGTGCCTGGGCCTGACGGTCCTCGGCTATCTCTGGTCCAAGGCCCTGTTCAATCGCGACCCGAAGTAGCCGAGCAGCTCCGCCTCTGATTTCCTGACGGTGTCCGGCCCGTGCGGCGTCCGGTAGCTGGCCCGACGACGCCGAGCCGTGCGGCCGAGGCGAGGAGCGGCTCGGTGCGCACCGCTGCGAACTCAGGAGCAACGGACCAGGCCAGGACCGCTCCGTTGATTCTTCGGCAACCAGTACCGCGGACCTTGTCTGGCGCCGACCGGTCCTACTGGAGTTCGCTGAAGCACTCGGTTGCTCGCGTGCGTCCCGCGACTGTCCTCCAGCACACCGTCGGCTGTCGCCCCAGCAAATGCGGACCATGAGACACCCGGTCGGACAGCCCGCCCGAAAACGGTGGACGGACGCGCTCTGGAAGGTGGCGTTCGAAGAGCTGGCGCCGGACTCCGCGTTCCCGGCGATGCCGGGCCGGGCCTGCGGTGGGCGGCGACCACGGCCAGCACGGAGCTGCGGGATCGGGCAGGGGCGGAGTGAGTAGTAGCTTGGATTAATACCCCCTGACCGGTACGGACACCGGCATGCTCGGGTCATGGGGAGACGCGACTGCGTGCGGAGTGAAACAGCTGGAGGATGTCTGTTCAACGGTTGTCCGGCTCTGTTCGTGCTGCTTCTTGTGTGCGTCACCGAGCCCTGTGCGCTCGACCGCCGGTGGGTGGTGGGTGGCTGTCAGGGGGCGGTCGCCGCCCACGAGGCGACAAAGCCGCGGATGCCTTGGCGCGTGCCTGCCGTGCCCGGGCGGCGGG
>MUMD01000606.1 GCA_002155895.1 Streptomyces rochei | reverse complement strand
CCGGAAAGGAGTTCACAGCGCGGTGACGATCGGAGACGCCGTGTTCGCGTGGCTCGGCGCGGGTGCGCTGCTCGCCGCGGTCCTGCCACGGGTGGTGGCCGGCCGGCCGTTGTCGCTTCCTCTCGTCTTCCTGGGGGGCGGTATCGGCGTGTACCTGCTGCCGTTGCCCCTGCCGGTCATCGACCCGGTGGACGACCGGCTGATGGCGGAGCACATTACCGAGATCTGCGTCATCATCGCCCTCATGGGTGCCGGACTGGCGCTCAACCGGCCCGTGGGGTGGCGCCGATGGGCTGCGACATGGCGGCTGTTGGGCGTCACCATGCCGTTGACCGTCGCCCTCACCGCGCTGACGGCCTGGTGGCTGCTGGACTGGCCGCCCGCGGCAGCGCTGCTGCTGGCAGCGGTTCTGGCGCCGACCGATCCGGTGCTCGCTTCCGAGGTCCGGGTGGGGGAGCCGAGCGAGGACGAGCACGACGAGGACGACGTGCGGTTCTCCTTGACCAGCGAGGCGGGTCTGAACGACGGCCTGGCGTTCCCCCTCACCTACGCGGCGGTCGCCCTGGTGGCCGCGGCCGGAGGAGGCTGGTCCGCGGACTGGGTG
>MUMD01000605.1 GCA_002155895.1 Streptomyces rochei | reverse complement strand
CTCGGGGTGGCGCAGCAGCACCTTGCTGATCGGCGTGGCCCACAACTCGTCGCGCCGGTCGACGCGCACCGCGGGCAGCGTCGGGTGGGGCATCAGGTACCCCGGCTCGATGAGGGTGAGGCCGTCGACGCCGTCCTGGTCGACCGCGGCGTGCACCTGCCCGACCTCCGCCTCGATCTTGCCGAGCGCGGTCTCGGCCAGCTCCCGGTCCAGGGTGACCGACCACAGCATCCGGTGCGCCCCCGCGTCGTACACCTGCGCGCCCTGCCCGCACACCGCGAGCCCGGTGCAGCCGAGGCGTTCCAGCAGGGACCGCACCCGGGGTGCCGGGCGCCCGGTCACCACCAGGTGCCGCGCACCGGCGCCGGCCACCCGGGCCAGCGCGGCCANNGGCGACGAGTGAATATGCGGTGCGGTCCATGATCAGAGAATACGGACGCGGCACCTGCCCGACTCACCGGCGACCGCTTCCGAACGAGGTGGCGGCGAGTACGTCCGAGTACGCACGACGACGCCCGATCGTGTCCGAAACCTGGCACATCATCGGCTAAAGCCGGTTAAAGGCCTGTGCACCGGTTGGCAACAACATGGCCCGCTACCTACCGGCCGGACGGCCCCGGGGGTACCTTCCTTGTGTCCAGGGGGGACTTGATCGGGGGGTCGGGTTGAACAGCGGACGTGTGCGCGTGCTCAGGCCGGAGGAGCTGGGCGAGGGGGAACGGGAACGCTGGCGCGAGCTGCGCGCCAAGTCGACGGCTCCGCGCAATCCGTTCATGGAACCGGAGTTCACCGACGTCGTGGGCCGGGTGCGGCCCCGCGCGCGGGTGGCGGTGGTCTACGACGGCGGCGAGGCGGCGGGTTTCCTGCCGCACGAACGCGGACCCCTGGGGCAGGGCCGCGCGATCGGGCTCGGGGTGTCCGACTGCCAGGGCG
>MUMD01000604.1 GCA_002155895.1 Streptomyces rochei | reverse complement strand
CGGCGGCCCGGGCCGCCGAGAACCCCAGGGCGAACAGGGCGACGGTGTTGAACAGCAGGGCCACGTCGGCGGCCGTTCCCTCGCTCCACCAGTGAGCCGTCGCGCCGAGCAGGAGCAGCACGGTGGGCAGTACGGCGGCGACCAGCGGCCACTCGGCGAGGATCGCCCGTGTCCGGCCCGCCCTCTCCGTTCCTCCGCCGGCGGCGCGCCGGGCGATGACGTGCGCGTACCCGTGGGCGGCGCCCGAGGCCAGCGCGGTCAGGAGTACCCACAGCGCGTCCTGGGCGGGATCGGCCTCCTCGCCCGGCACGTCCAGCGCGGCCACCAGGGCGCTGGCCAGCACCAGTCCGTAGATGCCCCGGAACAGCCACCATTCCGCCGGCCGGTGCCGCGGGCCGCCCCTCGGCACGGCTCCGTGCGGGGGGACGGGATCGGCGTGGCCTGGCATCGCATCGCCTCTGTACGGACGGGGAACGGGTCGGCCTCATGCTCACCCGGCACCTCGTCGGGCGGGAGGACGCCACGCGGGCCGGGACCCACTTCGGTGACCGCCGCTCGGCCGACGGGCGGCTGAGCCGATCTCGTCCGCGGCGCCGTCCCAGCGCTTGACGGTGAGGCGACGGGCTCCCCATACTGACGGCCAAATCGATTTGGCCAAATCGATTTGGCTCTCCGTCCAGGGCCGGATCGCGGCTGAAACCCGAGCGTTGTGCCCGTATGCCCGAACGGAGCCCGAACGTGTCCCATCCCAGCGACGACCGGCCCGAAGCCGGCCGACACACCGCACCAGGCCGGTCCGCGGCCTCCCGCCCGGCCGGCCGCGGACCAGCCTGGTGC
>MUMD01000603.1 GCA_002155895.1 Streptomyces rochei | reverse complement strand
CGAAAGAACCCACGGCACCACGTCGACGGAAGGAGCCTCCGGCCGGGGCTCCTCCTCCGGAGCCTCCTCGACGATCACATGCGCGTTCGTCCCGGAGATCCCGAACGACGACACACCCGCCCGCCGCACACGCCCCTCCCCCGACGGCCAGTCCCGCGCCTCGGTCAGCAGCCGCACCGCACCCGAGTCCCAATCCACCTCACCCGACGGCTCGTCCACATGCAGCGTCCGCGGCAGCACGCCCGCCTGCATCGCCTGCACCATCTTGATCACGCTTGCCACACCCGCGGCCGCCTGCGTGTGACCGATGTTCGACTTCACCGACCCCAGCCACAACGGACGATCCGCGTCACGCCCCCGCCCGTACGTCGCCAGCAACGCCTGCGCCTCGATCGGATCGCCGAGGGCCGTGCCGGTGCCGTGGGCCTCGACGACGTCGATGTCGGAGGGGGCGAGACGGCCGACGGTCAGGGCGGACTGGATGACACGCTGCTGCGCCGGCCCGTTCGGGGCGCTCAGACCGTTCGAGGCACCATCCTGGTTCACGGCCGAGCTCCGCAGGACGGCCAGGACCTCGTGCCCGTTGCGGCGCGCCTCCGAGAGGCGCTCCAGGACCAGTACGCCTACACCTTCGGCCATGCCCATGCCATCGGCGTCCGCCGAGAACGCCTTGGAACGACCGTCCTGTGCGAGCCCCCGCTGCCGGGAGAAGGACACCAGCGACAGAGGGGTGGACATCACGGTGACGCCGCCGGCCAGCGCAAGACCGCACTCGCCGGACCTGAGGGCCTGGGCGGCCAGGTGCAGGCCGACCAGGGAGGAGGAACAGGCGGTGTCGATGGTGACGGCGGGGCCTTCGAGCCCCAGCACGTACGCCACGCGACCCGAGACCACGCTGGAGGCGTTGCCGGTCAGCAGGTGGCCCTCGGAGCTCTCCGCCCCGCCGCCCCTGCCGTAGTTGCTGTTCCATGCGCCGACGTACACGCCGACGTCTTTGCCGCGCAGCGAGCCCGGGTCGATGCCCGCCCGCTCGAGGGCACTCCAGGAGCACTCCAGCAGCAGCCGCTGCTGCGGGTCCATGGACAGGGCCTCGCGGGGCGATATCCCGAAGAACGCGGCGTCGAACTCGCCCGCGTCGTAGAGGAACCCGCCTTCGCGGACATAGCACTTACCCGGCTCGTCGGGGTCGGGGTCGTACAGATTCTCCAGGTCCCAGCCACGGTCCTCGGGGAAGCCGGCCACTGCGTCGACGCCTTCGTCGAGCAGGTTCCAGAACTCCTCGGGCGACCGCACCCCACCGGGGTAGCGGCACCCCATGCCGACGATCGCGATCGGCTCGGCGTTCTTGTCCTCTGCTCGCTGCAACCGCTCCGTCACGTCGGCCAGGTCGGCAGTGACGCGCCGGAGGTAGGTGCGGAGTTTCTGCTCGTCCCCCATGGAGAGGCCCGTCCTTTTCGCGTGGTGATCGTGGTCTTCGGGGTGTACGTGGAGTTGGCGGCGGCCGACCGAGGTCACGAACGGCCGAACTTCGCGTCGATGAAGTCGAAGAGGTCGTCGTCGCTCAGATCGTCGAGTTCTTCTCGGGCGGCGGCCTGGTCCTCGCCATCGGCCTGGTCCCACCGCTCCAGCAACGCCCGCAGCCGTGTGGTGAGCGCCGCGCGGTCCCGGGCGTCCGGCACGGTCTCTGCGAGAGGTGCCGCGGTCAGGGTGGCGACGGTGGACTCGAGCCGCGCGAGGTCTTCCAGCAGAGTGGACCCCGCGGGGGCGCCGTCGATTCCGAGCCGGGCGCCCAGGTAGGCGGCGAGCGCCGTGGACGTGGGGTGGTCGAAGACCAGGGTGGCCGGAAGCTCGAGCCCGGTGGCAGCAACGATCCTGTTGCGCAGTTTCACCGCGCTGAGGGAGTCGAATCCGAGCTCGCGGAACGGCCGGTCGACCGGTACGGCGTCCGCGCCGGGGTGGCCGAGCACCACCGCTGCCTGCGCCCGCACCTCGGCGAGCAGGGCGCGCCGCCGTTCGTCCGCGGACAGCACCGCCAGCTTGGCCACGAGGCCCTGCGTAGGCTGGTCCGCGCCTTCCGGCCTCGGTTCGGGGCGGGCTTCAGGTATGTCGGTGATGAGGGGGCGGCTGCGGGCCGACGTGAAGAGGGGAGCGAACGTCTTCCAGTCGATGTCTGCGACGACGAGCGTGCTCTCGGCGCGGTCGACGGCCTGGCGCAGCGCGTCGAGGGCGGCCTCAGGGGCCATGAACCGCAGACCCTGCCTGCTCCACCATTCCTCGCCGGCGGCGGCTGTCATGCCGTCACCGGCCCAGGCGCCCCAGGCGACGGAGGTCGCCGGCCGCCCCTGGCCCCTGCGCTGTTCGGCCAGTGCGTCCAGGTAGGCGTTGGCCGCCGCGTAGGCGCCCTGGGCGCTGCTTCCCCACACACCCGCTCCGGAGGAGAACAGCACGAACGCGTCCACGTCATCGAGGAGTTCGTGCAGGTTCCGGGCTCCGGCCGACTTCGCCCGCAGCACCGCCGCGGTCTCCTCGGCGTCGGTGTCCAGCAGCCTGGCGGCGCGACCGGAGCCCGCCGCGTGCACGACCGTGCGGATCGGCGGGCCGTCCTCCTGAACCCGGTCGAGGAGCGCCGAGAGCGCGGCGCGGTCCGCGACGTCGCACGCGCCGAACGTCACCTGTACGCCGAGGGCGGTGAGGTCGTCGCGCAGACGGTCTGCGCCCTCCGCCTCCGCCCCCCGACGGCTGACCAGCACGAGGTGCCGTACGCCCGCGGCCGCCAGCCAGCGGGCGACCTGCCCGCCGAGACCGCCGGTGCCGCCCGTGACGAGCGCTGTGTCGCGGGGCTGCCAGCCGGCGGTCACCGCGTCGCGCGGAACGGGGGCACGCACCAGCCTTCGTGCCAGCAACCCAGCGTCGCGTAATGCCAGTTGGTCCTCGTCCTCGCCCGCGGACAGGACCGCGGCGAACCGGGCGGCCGCGCGGTCGTCGAGACGGTCCGGCAGGTCGAGCAGACCACCCCACGCCTCCGGGTGCTCCAGACCGGCCACCCGTGCCACGGCCCACACCTGCGCGGCGTGCGTGGGAGCCACCGGGTCCGTCGCCGTCGCGGACACACCGTTGCGGGTCAGGGTCCACACCGGTGCTCGTACGGCGCCGTCGGAGAGGGCCTGGGCAAGCAGGACGGTACCGGCGACGGCACTGGGCAGCACCTCGTGGTCGGGGTGCGCCGCCCCGCTCAGTCCGAGCAGGGAGACCACGCCCCCGGGGGGATCGGCGGCCAGCCGCGTGGCCAGCGCCGAACGGCTCTCCCGCGGGCCCAGCACCATGCGTTCGGGCTCGCCCCCGTGGTCCCGCAGCGCCGAGCAGACCCAGTCGACGACGGGGTCGTCCTCGTGACCGGCGGGCACGACGACAGCCCAGCGCCCCGACAGCACCCTGTCGTACGAGGGCGTGGCGACCGGACGCCATACGATCCGGTACCGCCAGGAGTCCACAGCCGCCCTGCGCTGCCGGTCCCGACGCCACGTTGCAAGCGTCGGCAGCAGGGCCGCGACGGGTGCGTGAAGATCCTGCCCCGGCTCCGCCGCCGACCTCCGGAGCAGGTCCGCCAACTCGGTCGCCTCACCGTGCTCCACGGCCGCCCAGAACTCGTCGTCGCCCGGGCCGGTCACGTCTCCGGCAGGGT
>MUMD01000602.1 GCA_002155895.1 Streptomyces rochei | reverse complement strand
GGGGCGGGAGAACGCGTGGGTCATGAGGACCACCTTGGCTCGGGCCGTACACCTGAACCCGGCCGGCCGAGCTGTCGGGCCCCGGCGTGCGGCCGGACGGGCGGTCTCGGAGTATCCCCGAGCGGGCGTCCGAAACGCTCAGGTATGTACGGTTTGGAACGCTTCGGGCGGGCAACTGGAGCGCCGTGCCTCCTCGCAGCCCCTCCGCGCCCCTCCGGTCCGCCCCGCGCCGNNCACGGTCGCCGCCGAACTGGTCCGCCGAGCCCGGGAGCGCGGTGACGACGCCCGGGTCGTCGACGTCCTCGCCCTGCTGCCGTACGGCCTGGGCGCCGCGCTCCGGCACTTCTACCGAGGGTCGGTGCGCCACTTCCCCTGGGCGTACGCCGCTCTTTACCGCCTGTTCCTGCGCCCGGGCCCCGGACGCCGCCCCGGCGGCACTCCGCTGGCCCGGCTCGCCGGGGGCCGCCTGGTCGAGCTGGCGGGACGTACGGGTGCGGACGTGGTCGTCCCGGTCTTCCACCTCGGCGCCCAGC
>MUMD01000601.1 GCA_002155895.1 Streptomyces rochei | reverse complement strand
GAACCGGCAGGTCGGGCCGGTCGGCGGTGAGCAGCGTCCGGGGCACGGACGCGGTCCAGGGGTCCGGGTCGTAACCGGAGACGTCGTGGCCGGGTATCAGGAGGGCGACCAAGTCCTCGGCCAGCCGGTCGGGACGCAGCGGCTCCAGCACCTGGGCGCGGTCCAGGGGCGGGTAGCAGAACCGGTGGTCCGTCACGACGCGGTCGGCCGCCCGCAGCCCGAGTCCGTCCAGCCGGCCGACGCCTTCCGCGTACGATGCCGGTCCTGCCAGCACCGCGGTGAACACGGCGCGGGCCATCACCGTCGGCGGTGTGTCGAACTCCTCTCCCGCCAGCCGCGATCCGTACAGCCGGCGCCAGCCCATGCGCTCACGGTCCAGCAGGTACGCGGCGATCTCCTCGACGCTCTCCGGTACCGGGCTGCCCGGCCGGCCGGCGGCGAGCGCCGTGACCAAGGCGGCCATGTGAAGGGTCAGCACCTGAGCGTAGGGCGGGGTGTCCAGCCCCCGTACGACCTCGGTGATCGGCTCGCTCACCCCCAGGACGGCACCGAACCGGTCGCGTGCCGCCACGAACGCCCGCTCGCGGTCCGTGACATCGGCGGCGAACTCACGCAGCGGCAGGTCCGCGACCGCTGCGCCGACGGACCGCAGCTCGCCGCGTACCGCGGCCCACCACTGCACGGTCCGGCCGATCAGCAGCA
>MUMD01000600.1 GCA_002155895.1 Streptomyces rochei | reverse complement strand
GTCCGGCGGGCTCGGGGTGGGCGAGCGACCAGGCGTCGAAGAGGGCGACCCAGCCGCGCAGCACGGCGCTGTCGTCCCGGTTCCAGGCGCGCAGTCGCCAGCCGGGGCGGGCGCTGTCGCCGTGCACCTCGATCAGTCCGGCGAGGCGGGCGGTGTCCCAGTCGGCGCGGACCTCGGCCGCGGTCAGGCCCAGCTCCCGGGCGGCGCGGTCGGCGGTCGCGTCGGAGAGGGTGGCCTTGCCGTCGGCGGTCGCGCTGCCGCGGCCGAGGGCGGCGTCGGCCCAGCGGGCGACGCGGGCCGCGTCGGCCAGGCCGGCGCGCGCCATTCTGGCCAGCTCCGACCGGGCGGGCGTGCCCTCCGGGGGGCGTGGCGCGGCGCGGCGCGGACGCCGCTGGGTGATCGCTTGCGGGGCGGCGGCCAGGGGTCGCGGGCGGACGAGTCGGAGCCTGGAGTCGCGCGGGATACGGGACGTCACGGGTGCAGTCTTCCGGTTGACGGTCCGAAAACCCAAACGGAATGCGGTGAGCCCTGTCCGGGACCGGGGACACACCGGTCCAGAACCCCTTCCGGGCGAGGATCAAGCCACCCGTACAGCACTAAACGGAACCGGTACGGTGCGCGGCTGCCACCCGTTCGGCGGGGCCGCGTACGCGCCCGGTGCGGGGCGGCGGGCCGCGCGGTCCGGCGGAGGCGGCGCGAGGGCTTCGGGGTCAGACCAGCGGGGTCATGAAGCGGCGCAGCGTCTCCTCGTAGTCGTCGGGGTCGGCGTTCCACATCGCGCCGTGCGGTGCGCTCCTGACCGTGTGCAGCGCGACCAGGCGCGGGTGGGTGTCGGCGAGGCGGCGGGAGAGGCGCCAGGGGGAGACCGCGTCGTCGGGGCCGTGGAAGATCAGGGTCGGGACGGCCGGGCGGTACAGGCCGGCGGTTCCCGCGTCGTGGTCGGCGTGCAGGCCGGCGCGGCCCTGGGCGGCGCGGACGGCGAGCGGCAGGAGTGCGCCCGGGGTGCGGCGGGCGGCGGCCAGGGCGCGCAGGGTGGTCTCCCAGCTGAGGACCGGGGAGTCCAGGACGAGCCCCGCGATGCGCTCGCGCACGCCGGAGAGCGCGGCGGTGCGCAGGGCCATGGTGGCGCCGGTGGACCAGCCGAGCAGGACGACCTGGCGGGCGCCGTGGTCCACGGCGTAGCGGACGGCCGCGTCGAGATCGCGCCACTCGGTCTCGCCGAAGTGGTGCAGGCCGTCCGGCGAGGGCGGGGCTCCGACGTCGCCGCGGTAGGCCAGGGCGAGCACCGGGACGCTGCGGCGGTGCAGGGGCGCGATGAGGTTCAGGGCGTGTTCGCGGGTGGCGGCCAGGCCGTGCACGGCGATGACCCAGGTCGGGCGGGAGCCGGGCAGGAACCAGGCCGGGAGGGGGCCGAGTTCGCCGGGGACCTCGACGTCGGCGAAGTCGAGGTCCAGGGCGGTGCCCGGGTTGCCGACGTAGAGGTTCGGGGTGAACCAGGCCCGGTCGCCGGCGCCGAGGGTGCCGTGGGTGACGCGTTCGAGTCGGCGTACGACGGTGTCGGCGCCGTGGTCGGCGGTGCCGAGGACCGGGCCGACGACCGCGTGGGAGCCGTCGCCGGCCAGGCCGTAGCGGCCCGGTCGCAGCGCGGCCAGGTCCCGGGTGAGGGTGATCTGGCCGGCGGCCGTGCCGTGCACGGTGAGCCTCGGCTCGGTGGGCAGGGGCCGTCCGGGCGGCGCCTTGAGCGCGGCGTCGCTGGCGAGCCGTCCGGCGGCGACGCTCGCCGCCCCTGCGGCCAGGGCTGCGGTGACGGCGGCGGCCGTCGCGGGGAGGATGCGCACGCCTTTCAGTTTCCCGGGGGGCTCCGGAGTAAGCCACCGGGACGGCAGGCGGACGGGCCCGTTCGGATCAACGGGCCCGAGGCGGGGCCGGGGACGTGGGTCCGGTGGCGCGGGCCGGGCGGCGCGGGCCAGGCGG
>MUMD01000599.1 GCA_002155895.1 Streptomyces rochei | reverse complement strand
GACGGTGGTGGACGCCGCCAAGGGGGGGACGCACGGGGGAACGGCGTACGGGGAGGCAGAGGGGGAGCGTCGCTCGCTGTCGGAGGCGGAGTTCACCGCCTACGTCCAGGAGCGCCGCGCCTCCCTGTACGCCACCGCCTACCACCTGACCGGCGACCGTTTCGAGGCCGAGGACCTGCTGCAGAGCGCGCTGTTCTCGACCTACCGGGCGTGGGACCGGATCAGCGACAAGGCGGCGGTCGGCGGTTACCTCCGCCGCACCATGACCAACCTGCACATCAGCGCCTGGCGGCGCCGCAAGCTCAACGAGTACCCGACCGAGGAACTGCCGGAGACGCCCGGTGACACGGACGCGATGCGCGGCACCGAACTGCGCACGGTCCTGTGGCAGGCGCTGGCCCGGCTTCCCGAACTCCAGCGCACCATGCTGGTCCTGCGCTACTACGAGGGCCGCACGGACCCGGAGATCGCGGACATCCTCGGCATCAGTGTCGGCACGGTGAAGTCCAGCATCTGGCGGTCGCTCCGCCGGCTGCGCGAGGACGAGGTCCTCAGCTTCGGCCGTGACCGGGAGGACGCCTTCGGCGAGCTCGTCGCCTGAGGGCAGGGAGGTCCGGGGGGACCTCCGCCAGAACCCGTGAAAAAAAGTTCGAGCAGGGGTGTATCAGGGGGAGGGGACCGGGCTCTTACTCACGGGGAAGCACCACGGGGGAACCACCCGGGGGGATACGGGGGAACGG
>MUMD01000060.1 GCA_002155895.1 Streptomyces rochei | reverse complement strand
CGCCTGCGCCTCGATCGGATCACCCAACCGCGTCCCCGTACCGTGACCCTCCACGACGTCCACGTCCGCAGGGGTCAGTCGACCGTCGGCCAAGGCCTCGCGGATGACGTCCTGCTGGGACGGTCCGTTCGGGGCGGTGAATCCGCTGCTGGCTCCGTCCTGGTTGACCGCCGAGCCCCGTACGACGGCCAGGACCTCGTGTCCGTTGCGACGGGCGTCCGAGAGGCGCTCCAGGACCAGTACGCCCACCCCCTCGCCGAAGCCCGTGCCGTCGGCCGTGGACGAGAACGCCTTGCAGCGGCCGTCGGGGGCGAGGCCCCGCTGTCGGCTGAAGGTGGCGAACACGGTCGGCGCCGCGATGACGGAGGCACCTCCGGCCAGCGCAAGGGTGCACTGGCCCTGGCGCAGGGCTTGGGCGGCGAGGTGCAGGGCGACGAGCGAGGAGGAGCAGGCCGTGTCGACGGTGACAGCGGGGCCGTTCAGGCCGAGCGTGTAGGAGACGCGGCCCGAGGCAACGCTTCCGGCGTTGCCGATGCCGATGACACCCTCCAACTCCTCGTCGATCGAGGGCAGTCGGGTCGCGTATTCATGGGTCATGAGCCCGGTGTAGACGCCGGTGCGGGTGCCCTCGAGGGAGGAAGGGTCGATGCCCGCCCGCTCCAGGGCCTCCCACGAGCACTCCAGCAGAAGCCGGTGTTGCGGGTCCATCGCCAGCGCCTCACGCGGCGAGATTCCGAAGAAGCCCGCGTCGAAGCCGGCGACGTCGTGGACGAACCCACCTTCGC
Source organism: Streptomyces rochei (assembly GCA_002155895.1). GTDB lineage: Bacteria > Actinomycetota > Actinomycetes > Streptomycetales > Streptomycetaceae > Streptomyces > Streptomyces rochei. Next base: position 3,017 of record MUMD01000060.1, on the reverse strand, counting down.
GGACGTAGGCCTTGCCCGGCGCGTCCGGGTCGGGGTCGTACAGGTTCTCGAGGTCCCATCCGCGGTCGGCGGGGAAGGGGCCGATCGCGTCATGCTTCTTCTCCACGAGGTCCCACAGGTCCTCGGGGGTGCGCACGCCACCGGGCAGACGGCAGCCCATGCCGATGATGGCGATGGGGTCGGTGTCGGCGGACTCCAGTTCCTGCAGCCTGGCTCTCGCCGACCGCAGGTCCGCGGTCACCCGCTTGAGATAGGCCAGTGCTTTGTCGTCGCCGTTCACTGCGTACCCCCGATGCCCAGTTCGTTGTCGATGAGGGCGTAGATCTCGTCCGCTGTCGCGTTCTCCAGGTCGTCCCCGGAGCCGTCGGGGCCTTCGGTGCCGCCGGGGCCGTCGACGTGCCGCATTTCGTCGAGCAGGGCCGTCAGGCGTTGGGTCACCAGGGCGCGGTCCAGGCCACCGGCGGGTGTGGCTGCGTGCACGCTGCGGCGCAGAGCCTCCAGCTGCTCCATGGCCTGCGCGGTCGGGTCGACGGTGCCCACGAGATGCTCGACCAGGTGGGCGGCCAGGGCGGCCGGGCTGGGGTGGTCGAACACCACCGTGGCCGGCAGGCGCAGCCCCAGTCGGCGGGCGAGCCGGTTGCGCAGCCGTACCGCTGTCAGGGAGTCGAACCCCAGCTCCAGGAAGCCCCGGGTGAGGGGGATGGCGTCGTGGCTGTCATGGCCGAGGACGGCCGCCGCGGTGTCGAGCACGATCCGCTGCACGCGCCGCTGTCGCTCGTCGGCGCCCAACTCGGCCAGCTGCCGGACCTCCTGCGCGGCGCCCGCGCTCGCCGCGGGTTCCGTGCCGGTGGCGGCCCGGCGGCGTACGCGGACCAGGCCGCGCAGCATCGGCTGTACCTCCTCACTGGATGTCGACTCCAGCCGGATCGGCACTGCCAGCGGCTCCCCGGAGGCCAGGCCGGCGTCGAAGGCGGCAAGGGCCTCCGCGGTGGACAGAGCGCCGACGGCCGCGATGCTGCGGGAGGGGGAGCCCGTGTGCCGGGTCAGTTCGCTGCGGTGCTCCCACAGCCCCCAGGCCAGCGAGGTCCCGGGCAGTCCCCGGGCGGCACGATGGGCGGCCAGTGCGTCCAGAAATCCGTTGGCCGCGGCGTAGTTGGCCTGTCCCGCCGCGCCGAGCACGGATGCGGCCGAGGAGAACATGACGAAGGCGGTCAGAGGCAGTTCGGCGGTGAGTTCGTGCAGGTGCCAAGCGGCGTCCGCCTTGGGGCGCAGGACCGGGTCGAGCCAGTCGGCGGACCGGGTGCCGAGCACGCCGTCGTCCAGCGCTCCGGCGGCGTGCACGACGGCCGACAGGGGGTGGTCGGCGTCGACCGTGGCGAGGAGCGCGGCCACGCTCGTGCGGTCGCCGAGGTCGGCCGCCACGATGTCGACGTGTGCGCCATGCCCGGTGAGCTCGGCGTGCAGCCGGTCCGCGCCGTCGGCGGCCGGTCCTCGTCGGCTGACCAGCAGCAGCCGGGTGACTCCGTGCGTCTCCACCAGGTGCCGGGCGAGCAGTCCCCCGAGGGTGCCCGTGCCTCCGGTGATCAGGACCGTGCCCGTGCCCAGTGAGCCCGCTCCGGTGGGGGCCTGCGCCCGGGCCAGGCGCGGTGCCCTGCCGTCTCCCGCGCGTACGACGACCTCCGGTTCGGGACCGAGGGCGAAACCGGGAAGGGCCGTGAGCGAGGCGGGATGAGCATCGAGGTCGACAAGGGTGATGCGGTCCGGGTGCTCGGCCTGTGCGGCGCGCAGCAGTCCGCGCGCCGTTCCGTGGAGGAGATCGCCGTCTTCCGCTTCGCGGCTTACGACGACCAGTCGGGCATCGTCGAAACGTCCGTCGGTGAGCCAGTCCTGCAGCACCTCCAGCACCTGAGCGGTCGCCTCCCGGACAGCGGTCGGCACCTCCTCGGTGACCCCCGCGTCCTTTGTGCCGGGGAGCGTGAACAGGGCGGCTTCGGGTGCCGATGTGAGACCGGCCAGGTCGGCAGCCGTCGTCACCTGCGCGCCCGTGGCCTCCAGGGCTGCGGCGTACCCGGCCGGGTCCGCTCCGATGACCGCCCAGGAGGCGGGGGCCGGGCCGGCCAGGGCTTCGTGCCGCGTTTCGACGCGGAAGAGGTGGCCCGCCCGCCGCACGGCGAACTGATCGGCGTCGACAGGCCGGCCGGCGAGCCGCCCGATGGTGAGGACCGGCAGCCCGGATTCGTCCCACGCCTGCCACGAGGAGTTCTGCGGATCGATCCGGACCCGTAGCGAGGTCACCCCGGTCGCGAAGAGCCGGACGTCCGAGAAGGCGAACGGCAGCCGGGGACCGTCATCGCCGGCCCCCGCGCTCGTCCGGGCGCAGGCCACGCTGTGCACCGCCGCGTCGAAGAGTCCAGGGTGCAGGCCGTACGCATCGACGTCGGTGCCCTCCGGCAGCGAGATCTCGGCGACGAGATCCTCACCGGCACGCCAGGCGCGCCGCAGGCAGCGGAACTGAGGCCCGTAGTGGTAGCCGCCCGCCGCGAGCTCGTCGTAGAAGCCCTCGACATCGAGGGGCATGGCGCCGGTCGGCGGCCATTCCGGCAGCGGCTCCGGCGGCGGCCCGCCCGCCCCGAGGATCCCCTCGGCGTGAGTCACCCAGCTGCCGTCGTCACGGCGCGAGTGCATCGACACGGTGCGGGTGCCGGGCTCTTCGGTCTCCGTCACGACGACCCTCACCTGTACGGTGTCGGACGCACCGAGCACGAGCGGCGACTGCAGGGTGAGCTCATCGACAGAGTCGCATCCGGCCTGGTGCCCCGCGTGCAGGGCGAGTTCGACCCAGACCACGCCGGGGAGCAGCACCTGCCCGAGCACCTGATGATCGGCCAGCCACGGGTAGGAGGGAAGCGACAGTCGTCCCGTCCAGACCCGCTGCCCGTCCGGCAGGTCGACCGCCGCCGGCACGAACGCGTGACCGGCCTCTGTGAGACCGACGGCGGTCACGTCTCCGGCAGGGT
>MUMD01000006.1 GCA_002155895.1 Streptomyces rochei | reverse complement strand
GCCGCCTGCAGCAGCAGCACGGTCTTGCCGTCGGTGATGCGACCGTCGCGAGTCATGTCGAGGGCTTCGGAGAAGGGCAGTTCGAGGACTTCGATGTCCTCGCCCTCCTCCTCCACTCCGCCGCCGGGCCCGGCGCGGTCGGCGGGAGTGTACGGGGCGGCGAAGAAGTGGAGGCGTTCGGTGACGGAGCCGGGGCTCATGTACGCGTCGAGGACGTGGGTCAGCGGGCCGAGGACGACACCGAGTTCTTCAGCTGCCTCGCGGCGGATCGCGGTGTGAGGGTCGTCCGCGTCTAGCAATCCGGCCGCGGCTTCGACGAGCATCCCGTCGGGGTGGTGGTTGACGTAGGCGGGGTAGCGGAACTGGCGGGTGAGCAGGACGCGGCCGCGTGCGGTGTCGTAGGGAAGGACGACGGCGCCGTTGCCACGGTCGTACGTCTCGCGGATCTGGGTTTCCCAGCGTCCGTCGCGGCGGAGGTAGTCGAAGGTGGTGCGACGAAGGACGTGCCAGCCCTGCGAGGTCAGCTCGACGTCGCGGACCCGGACGCCGGGGTTGCGGTCGAGGTCCCGCCCCGCTCGGTCGAGCCCTGTCCGGCCGCGGTGGTCCGGGACGTCCACCCCGGGGCGGGGCTTCACGCCGCCCCCTGCCGGTCGAGGGCCGGGATCTGAGCGACGTCGTGGTAGACGGGCAGGCCGCGGCGGCGCGCGAGGGCGACGTCCTGGTCGGCGCCGACGGATTCCCCGGGCAGCCGCAGCACGGCGTCACAGCGCGCCAACAGGCGCTGGGCGGTCGGGTACAGCACCTGGTCGGCCAGAGCGTCGGTGGGGCCCGCACCGGCCGAGCGCAGGACGGGCAGCGCGATCCACTCCCCGATGACGGGGAGGTGCCCGGCGGCGAACACGGGCCACGCCGCCGCTTCGAGACGCGCGAGGTTGGCGGCCATGGCCCGGGGATCGCCGTCGGTGCCCGAGCGGTAGGGCCCGGCGATGAGGATGAGCATGCGCTTGTCGGTCATGAGCGCTACGATACATGCAGAAACGTGCAAGAACGGGAGAGAACAAGGATGCTGGCTGCCGAACGGCGCGATCACCTGCTGGAACTGCTGGCTCGACAGGGCAAGATCGTCGCGAAGGAGGTCGCCGCCGAGCTGGGCATCTCCGAGGACTCCGTGCGGCGTGACCTGCGCGACCTGGCCGCCGAGGGACTGTGCCAGCGGGTCTACGGAGGGGCGCTCCCGGTCTCACCGGCCGTGGTGGACTACGGCGCCCGGCAGAGCGTCGCCCCGGACGGCAAACGGAAGGTCGCCTCGGTGGCCGCCGGGCTGGTACGACCCGGCGGCACGGTGATCCTCGACGGCGGCACCACCGCCCTGGCCGTCGCCCACGCGCTCCCGCGGGATCTGGCCTGCACCGTCATCACCCACAGCCCGCCGATCGCCGTCGCCCTGCTCGACCACCCGCAGGCGGAGGTCTTCGTGCTGGGGGGCCGCCTCTTCAAGCACTCGGCGGTCACCTGCGGCGCCGCCGCCGCCGAGGCCGCGCAGAACGTCTCCGCCGACCTCTTCCTCCTCGGCGTCACCGGCGTGCACCCCGAGGCGGGACTCACGACCGGCGACGCCGAGGACGCGGCGATGAAGCGGGCCCTCGCGGCACGGGCGGCCGACACCTACGTCCTCGCCTCCTCCGAGAAGATCGGCACCGCGTCCCGGTTCCGGGTCCTGCCCTGGGCGGAGACCAGCGGACTCGTCACGGACAAGGACCCGCACGACCCGGTGCTGGAGCAACTCGCGGAGAACGGGGTCGAGGTGCTGCCGGCCGGCTGACAGGACCGAACTCTCTGAGTGGGCCCCTCGCCTGGGCTATCGTTCTCAGCGCCCTGGAGATCACGTTCGTCGCGCGGACGGGGAGAGCCAACACGCCCCGGTACGGACGGGATTCACCGCTCCGGAACGGAGACCAGGGCATCCGCCCGATCACACACAGAGAGAATCGGATGCGCATCAGAAACGCGAGCCTCGTGCTCGCCGGTTCCGCGTTGGTGGCTGCTCTGGGCACCGCCTCGCCCGCCGTCGCGGACTCGTCCCCCACACTTCCCCACCCGTCACCCACAGGCGTGCTCGCCGTGCAGAAGCAGGCGATGGCCGCAGGGGCGCCCGGCGCCCTCACCAGGATCGACTCCGGCTCCACCGTCTACCGGCTCTCCATGGGCAAGGCGGACCGGGCCGCGGGGACACCCATGGACGCCGACCGCAGGTTCCGCGTCGGCAGTGTCACCAAGAGCTTCACGACCGTCGTGCTGATGCAGCTCGTCGCCGAGGGACGCGTCGACCTGGACGCGCCGGCCAACGACTACCTGCCGCAGGCCCTGCCGGACGACCGCATCACCGTGCGGCACCTGCTGAACCACCGCAGCGGGCTCTGGGACTACACGAACGACATGTTCTACCACACCGTTCCGGGCTTCGAAGCCGTGCGGAACAAGGTGTTCACCTATCAGGAGCTCATCGACCTCTCGACCGCGCACGCCCCCACCAACCAGCCGGGCGCCGCCTACAGCTACTCCAACACCAACTTCGTGGTGCTGGGTCAACTCATCGAGCACACCACCGGCGTGTCGATGGGCGCACAGTACGAGCAGCGGATCTTCAAGCCGCTCGGGCTGAAGAACACCTCGTACGTCCACCCGCGGACGACCCTCACCGGCTCCTACGCGCGGGGGTACGTACGGGACGACGACACCACGCTGCCGCTGGTGGACTCGACCGAGCAGACCGCCTCCTGGGCTCAGTCGGCCGGTGCCGTCATCTCCAACTCCGCGGACCTGAACCGCTTCTTCGCCGCGGTCGTCTCCGGCGGACTCGTCCCGCCCGCGCAGCTGCGGGAGATGATGAGCTTGGTCCCGGTCAACGCGGACGGAACGCAGTCCTACGGCCTCGGCCTGCGCGGGAGGACGCTCTCCTGCGGCGTCACCGTCTACGGTCACACCGGCACCGTGCAGGGGTACTACACGTACGCGTTCACGACGGCCGACGGCAAGCGCCGTGTGTCGTCGATGGCGAACACCTCGAACAACGGCACGGTGAACACCATCCTCGGAGGCACGCTGGAGGCCGCCTTCTGCGGCACTGACCCCACGCGGGCGAGCACGTCGGCCCGTTCCGCCGGCGGCGACCACACTGAGGACATCGCTCCCCAGATCGCACGCCGCTGACCCGTCCCCGGCACGTGACCGATCTGCGGTCACGTGCCGGTGGACGCCGCCGGCGGTGCTCGACCGGCGCCCGGAACGCATCGAGGGGACCGTCGGGACCACTTCCCTCACCGCCCGTGATCCGGCAGCTCGCCGTCCGGTCAGGCGTCGGGGACCAGGACGACCTTCCCCGTGGTCTGCCGCGACTCCAGGGCGGCGTGTGCCGCCGCCGTCCGGGACAGGGGGAAGGTCTGGAAAGCGGGCACCAGCTCCCCGGCGGCGGCGTGCGCGAGGGCGCGGGCCTCGTCCGCCGGCGTGTCCTGGCCGGCGAGCAACAGGGACAACGCGTCGGTGAAGCGCACGTCGCGCTCCTCGAGCTGGGCCGCGTCGGGGCGGAACTCCGTACGGGAGGCCGCACCGATGGTGATGTAGCGTCCGCCCGCGGTCAGCAGCCCGAACGCGGCCCTTCCTTTCTCGCCCTCGACTCCGTCCAGGACGACCGTGACACCGCGCCCGCCCAGGGCCTCGCGGACGGTGCCGGCCCACTGGGGCAGGTCGTAGTCGACGGCGACGTCGGCTCCCAGCCCGCGCACGGCCGCCACCTTGGCCGGTCCGCCCGCCGCTCCCACGACCGTCGCGCCGAGGCGGTGGGCGAACTGGACGACGAGACGGCCGATTCCCCCGGCCGCGGAGGTGACCAGGACCACGTCGTCGGAGGTGAGGGCCGCGATGTCGAGCAGTCCGATGGCGGTGGTGCCGGTGACGATCATGGTGACGGCTGCTTCGTGACCCAGTCCGTCCGGGATCCGGTGCACGGCGGACACGTCGGCGACGGCCAGCTCGGCGTAACCGCCCGGCCTGCCGTGCGCGGTCACCACGTCGGCGCCGATCCAGCTCCCGTCCACGTCGGGCCCGACCGCCGCGACGACACCGGCCACTTCCCCACCGAAGATCGCCGGGAGTTCGGGCAACGGCGGTCCGATCGTCAACCCCTCCCGCATGGCCGTCTCGATCTGGTGGACGCCCGCGGCCCTGACCGAGACGAGAACCTCACCCGGCCCCGGCACCGGATCGGGCACCGTCTCGTAGCGGAGGTTCTCAGCGGGCCCGAACTCGTGCAGTACCACGGCGCGCATGTCCGTTCCTTCCGGTGGATCAACAGGAGAACGCCCACTCTGTGACCTCCACTTCACTTGAGGTCAAGCAGCGATCTCCGGTGCGGCGCCAACCGGGTGCCGTGCGTCCCGAACTGGCCTGCCCCCGCCTCGCACTGGCACAGTCGGGGCATGAACGAGGACTTCCTGATTCGACATCACGAGCACTTGACGGCGTGGCTGAGGGACGGAGAGGCCGACCGACTCGACGCGTTCCTGCGTGCGCACCATGAGACCTTCACCCTCGTGACGACAGAGGGAGCGGTACTCGGTCTCGAGACGCTTCGACACGCCTTGCGCGGCGCGGGCGGCAGTCGGCCCGGCTTGTCGATTCGGATCGAGGACATCACCCGCATCACCTCCGAGGTGTACCGGTTCCTGGAGCGTCACCTCGTCGACGACTCCGTGGTGGACGAACGCGTGGTGACCGCCGTCATGGAGGACGGATCGCTGCTCAGCGTTCAGGAGACCGCCCGCGGCTAGGCCATAAGGCTGATCGCCGGGCTGCTCGCCGGGCCGTTCGCAGGGTCGTGGGGCCGCGCGCCTGGCCCGCCGTGGCGCGCGCCGGTTCGGCTCGGTGCCGCCGTGCGCCCAGGCGGCCGGGGTGGGGTTGTCCCCAGGTCAGGGGTTCGGGGTCGCCGGATGGGCGGGTGTCGTCGCGGTCCGTAGCGTCTGAGGTGTGTGGACGATGATGCGGAAGCAGAGAGGCCGACCGAAGGGCGTGCTCGTGGCCGGGGTCGGTGCGGCTGTCGTGGGCGCCTTCGTATGGGCGTCGGGAGCCTGGGCGCAGGGCGGTGGCGATGGGACGGCAGGAGGTACTCGTCTGCAGCGGGCCGCGGAGGCGGTGGTGGGCGCGGGAGCCTCCGGGGTGGTCGTGCAGGCGCGAGATGCCGAGGGCCGCGACCGTGAGGCCGGGGCCGGTGTCCGGGACCTGGCGCGGGGTGGGCGGATCCCCCTCGACGCGTACTACCGGATCGGCAGTGACACCAAGACCTTCGTGGCCGTGGCCGCGCTGCAGCTGGTCGCCGAGGGCAGGCTGGGCCTGGGCGACACCGTGGACGAGTGGCTGCCCGGGGTGGTGAAGGGAAACGGCAACGACGGAAGTCGGATCACCGTCCGTAATCTGCTCCAGCACACCAGCGGGTTGCCCAATTACACGGACATCCTCTTCGGCGACCCCGAGGAGCTGACGCCCGAGAACTACCGTGCGAAGCGGTTCACGGCGCGTACTCCTGAAGAGCAGGTCGCGTTGGCCATGTCCCGTGCTCCGGGCTGGCTGCCGGACCCGGAGAATCCCGGCGCCGAGACCCGGTGGGCCTACTCCAACACCAACTACGTCCTGATCGGCATGATCATCGAGCGGGTCACCGGGCATCCCTGGGAGCAGGAGATCCACGAGCGGATCATCGAGCCGCTCGGCCTGCGTCACACTCTGACGATGGGCACCTCCGCCTACGTTCCCCAGCCCACCGCCACCGCTTACCTCCAGTTCCCCGGCCGGCACGACCTCACCGACACCACGCTCCAGGTCGACGGCGGCGCGGACGGCGGCATCGTCAGCACCACCACCGACATGAACACCTTCCTCCGCGCCCTGATGGACGGCACGTTGCTGCCCGCCGAGCAGCTGGAGCAGATGCGCACCACCGTCCCGGCGCCCGACTTCTCCGGCGGCGCCGAGGCCCGTTACGGGCTGGGCATCGCCTGGCGTCCGGTCGAGGGCTGCGACGGCGGTGTCTGGTACCACGGCGGTACGTCCTTCGGCACCGTCTCCGAGACCGCCGTCACCCCCGACGGCGACGTCTCCGTCGCCGCAGCCGTCTTCACCACCCGTTTCGGGGACCCGGGGCGTGCCGCGGCGCAGGACAAGGCGACGTACGAGATGGTCGAACGCGCGGTGTGCCGGGAACCGTAGGCGCTGCGCCGCGACGCTTCACCCTGGAACGTCAGAGGCCCCCGGCCCCCACGTTCTCCGCGGTCCCTGAAGGCGGTGCCGTTCCGGGGGTTCCCGGGACGGGGCTGTCGGCTGAGGCGCCGTGGCGGCGCTGTCGGCGGGTGTACTCGCCGATGGCCTGCCACAGGTGGCGCCGGTCGGTCTCGGGCCAGTGGTCCGGAGTGAAGTACAGCTCGGCGTAGGAGGTGTGCCAGGGCAGGAAGTTCGACACGCGCTGCTCGGCGCCGGTACGCCACAGGAGGTCCACATCGGGCATGTCCGGTTGGGGCAGGTGCCGCGCGAGGTCTTCCTCACGGATCGCGTCGGGGTCGAGTTCGCCGTCGCGGACCCGCCGGGCCAGGGCGGCGGCGGCACGGGTGATCTCGTCCCGGCCGCCGTAGTTGATGCAGGTGGTCAGTGTCAGGCCCGTGCGGTCACGCGTGGTGCGCTCACGCAGCCGCATGCTGTCGACCACGTCCTGCGGCAGTCGCTCCGGACGGCCGTGCCAGCGCACCCGGACGTCGAGATCCTGGAAGGGATAGTCCTCCAGCTCCTCGCGCAGGATGTCGAGGATGGCGCCGATCTCCTCGCCGTCGCGCTTCCAGTTCTCGGTGGACAAGGTGTAGAGGGTCAAGTGCCGCAGGCCGATCTCGAGGGCGCCGTAGACCATCTCGCGGGCGGCGGCGCGGCCGGCGCGGTGGCCTTCGTGCCGAGGCAGGCCGCGGTGCCGCGCCCACCGGCCGTTGCCGTCCATGATCACGGCGACGTGGGTGGGCATCCGGTCGGCCGGGATCCGTGGTGGCTGCTCACCGCTGGGGTGCGGCGGCGGACGGTCGAACACCGGGCGCCGCGCGGGTGGGCTCTGCGCGGGGACGGCGGGGGCCCGGGCCTCGCGTGGCCGTGGGACGGTCACCGGGGTCAGGCTCCAGGCCAGGGCGGACCGCGCTCGGGCGGGGACGACGAGACGGGCGGTGGCGGCCGTCGACGGCCTGGGCGGGGTGCGCAGGAGAGCGGGACCGGCGGCGTCGACGGCGTCGAGCTGTGCGCGCAGCAGCCCGGCCATGGTGTCGAGGACGACGGCGGGGCCGGGGTGCATGCCGTGGGCGAGAGCGGGCTGGGTCACCCATGCGCGGGCGAGCCGCGTCAGGTCGGTGACCAGGGCGGAGGTGGCCGGACTCCAGCGCCGGTGCGACAGGTCGTCCTCGCAGCCCGGGAAGCGATCCAGGGCCTGACCGGGCAGGAGGAGGCCACCTTGCGCCAGGTCGGCGGACAGGTCGGTGAGGATGTCCGTGAGACGGACGCCGTCGAGGAACGTCGTGTAGACCTCCTGCCGGTCCAGACGCAGTGCCACCCCGGCCCCGGCCTTGTCGAAGAGGTCACGGACCTGGTCGAACCAGGGGAGCAGCGTGCCGCGGCCCCACGCGCGCCAGCTGTTCCAGTCGGCGAAACGCTGCCCGTGGCTGTCTCGCCGCACCACCGCCATGGCGCCGTGCAGCCCCGAGATGTCCAGGCGCCATCGCCAGGCGGTGTCCACCAGAGCCCGGCGGACCGGGTCCGTGCTCGACCCGGTGGCCACATCGTGATCCAACGCGGCGATCCATGCTCCGACCCGCTCGGCACGCCGTTCCGCGTCGACCGAGTGGTCGTCGGCAAGATCGTCGATGGCGTTGGCCGCCGCCCACAGGGCCCAGCACGCCGGACGCATCACAGCGGGCACGAGTTGGATCAGAGCGTATTCCGCGGGGTCCTGTCGCTTGGTCCTGGCCCGGCAGAGCCGGTACGCCGCCCGCAACGCCGGATCGTCACCGACCGCCTCCCACAGCGATCTCGTCGTGCGGCGGCCGGCCCGCGGAACGGCGGAGCGTCGCGGGCCTGGAGATGTGGAGAACACAAGGATCACAACGACAGTCGGGCGACGAGGTTGTGCCGGTGATCAGAAACGCTCCTCAGCCCTCCGGAAGCGGCCGCGGTTCGGCAGGTCGCGGGCCGTTGCCCCGCGGCGCCCGGCGGTTCGAGGGCAAGGTGCTGCGGGTGCGCCACTGGAAGGTCAGCAGCCCCACGAGTGCCGCCGCGGCGAACCAGGTCAGTTCGACGAGCAGGTGCCCCGGGACGGCCGTGCGGGAGAAGGCCGCCGCGGTGGCCGCCTGCATGGCCCCGTAGGACGGCAGAAAGTGTGTGATGGCGCTGTCCGCACGGGAGCTGATGATGGGATTCTGCAGCGCGAGGTCGATGACACTGGTCATCACGATGGCGAACATGCCCTCCACTTCCTTGCGCAGCAGAGCACCGAAGCCGACTCCGAGGATGCCGTACGTCAGCCCCGCGCTGAACAACGCCCCGGCCAGCAGCAGGGGCTGACGCGGTGTCCAGGCCAGGCAGATGACGGCTGTCGCGTAGGCGGCCACCAGGGCCGACGCGAGAGTGAGGCCGGCCAGCTTCGCCGCGATCAGATGGGGCCGAGGAAAGCCGGCCATGGCCAGGCGCCGGTCGAACATGCTGCCGCCGAAGGTCGCGGCGAACATCAGGAACGCGGTGATCAGGGTGACCGCGTTGAGCGCTCCGCTGACCGCGGTCAGCTCGTTGCCGCGAGGCGTCAGCAGTTCCCCGGTGGCCCGAAGGCGCAGCCGCACCGGCTGGTCCGGCATCGACACGTACGCCAGCAGCGTCCACAGGGGAAGGAAGAGCGCGATGAGCACCGCGGCGAACCGGTTACGGGAGTGCTCGACCAGCGTGTACCGCGTGGCCGTGACGAGCAGCGCCGTCCGCTCCCTCATGCGGCTCCCCTCTCCTGTGTCCGCAGACGGCCACCGTCCAGGCGCCACAGTGTGTCCAGCCGCTCGGCGTCGTAGGCGAGGTGGGAGACCACCAGGATCGAACGCCCTCGCTCGCGCAGCCGGGCCGCGAGGTCCCAGAAACGCAGGTACGTTTCCCAGTCGAAGCCCTGATAGGGCTCGTCCAGCAGCAGAACCTGCGGGTCGTGCATCAGCGCGAGGGTCACGTTCAGCTTCTGCCGCGTGCCCCCGCTGAGCAGGCCGGCCCGCTCGTCGATGTAGTCGGTGAAGCCGAGCACCTCCATGACCTCCCCGGCGTGTGCGAGGTCGTCGAGACGGAACGCCGCCCGGAAGTACGACAAGTGCTGACGCACCGTCAACGCGTCGTTGATCACCACCTTCTGCGGGCAATACCCGAAGCGGCCACCGTGACGGACACTGCCCCGCGCGGGACGCAACTCCCCGGCGAGGATCTTGAGCAGCGTGGACTTGCCGGTGCCGTTCTCTCCCACCACCCCGGTCAGCGCTCCCGCGGGCAGGGTGAAGTCGATACCCCGCAGTACCCGCCTCTTGCCATAGTGATGATGCACATCCACGACTTCCACGCTGTGACACTCCCACGCTGCTCGCCCGGACGACCGAAGGCTTCAACGAACCCGGCCCGCCACAGGCACGCAGCCGAGCGCCGGCGTCCTTTGCCGGTCCGGCGAGCAGAGGGCTCCCCGCCGTGCCGAAGCGCCGCGGCGGCCTGCGGCGTGGTGCCCGGCTTGCTGATCAGCGGTGGGGCCGGTGGCCCGGGCGAGGGTCGGAGCTGCGGCGGGTCGCGTGGAGGGAACCGAGCAGATCGAGGGACTGGGCACTGGGACTGCCCGGTTCGGCGTGGTAGATGACGAGCTGCTGGCCGGGGGCGTCGCGTACGTCGAAAGCCTGGTAGGTGAGGCTGAGGGGGCCGACGTCCGGGTGGAGGAGGTGTTTGGCGTCCCGGGTCTTGCCGCGCACGGTGTGGGCGTTCCAGAGGCGGGTGAAGTCCGGGCTGCGCTCCGTGAGGGTGCGGACGAGTTCGCGCAGCCGCGGATTGTCCGGGTCGAATCCGGATGCCTCGCGAAGGTTGGCGACGGTGGCCTGTGCCGCCCGGTCCCAGTCCGTGTAGAAGGAGCGGCCCGCGGGGTCGAGGAAGGTCATGCGGGCCAAGTTGTCCGCCGGCTCGAACGGGGCGTAGAGGGCATCGGCCAGGGGGTTGACGGCGAGGAGGTCCAGGGTCCTGCTCATGACGAACGCCGGGGTGCCGGGGTAGCCGTCCATCAGCTGTCGCAGTGACGGGCTCACGTGCTCGGCGGTGTGGACGAAGAGCCCGTCGTTCGGCGTGGCCCCGGCCAGCCGGTACAAGTGCGCGCGTGCGTCCTCGTCGAGGCGCAGGGCGCGGCTGAGCGCGTCGACCACCTTGGGGGAGGGGTTGCGCTCGCGGCCCTGCTCCAGCCGGGTGTAGTAGTCGGCGTTCACCGCGGCCAGGACGGCGACCTCCTCGCGGCGCAGGCCGGCGACTCTGCGGGCCCCGTAGCTCGCCATGCCCACATCCTCCGGCCGCAGCCCGGCGCGGCGTGTGCGCAGGAAGTCACCCAGGTGGTTGTCGTCCATGTGTTCAGGCTAGGCGAGGGCGCGGCCCGCTGCCTGGGTGTGCCATGCCCAGGCAGCAGTCGTCCTGGTGGACGGCCGCCGACCTGCACAGACTCGGTGGGGCGGGAAGGACCCGCACCGTGCGAGGAGAGGAGTCCGCCATGGCCGGGAGCGTCGAGGACGACGACGTCGACGTGGTCGGGATGTGGGTGACCGCGGACGGTCACATCCGACAGGAGCTGCTGCCGGACGGGCGCTACGACGAAGCCCGCGGCGAGCGGCGCAGCGCGTACACCGGCCGCTACACGGTGACCGGCAGCCACCTGGACTACGTCGACGACACCGGGTTCACCGCCACGGGCGACATCCGGGACGGAGTGCTCTACCACGAGCACCTCGTGCTCCACCGGGAGCAGAGGCCGTCGTAGACGGCCGGGCCACGGCCGCCCGGGGCACCGGGCGCGCCTCCCTCACCAGGGGACCAAGAGGCGACTGCACAGCAGTCGGCCAGCGGCAACGAGAATCGAGGACCATCTCCATGACAGGACAACGACTCGCCGGCAAGGTCGCGCTGATCACGGGCGCGACCGGCGGCCTCGGCGCTGCGACCGCCGAACTCTTCGCCCGCGAAGGCGCCCGGCTGGTGATCACAGATATCGCCGAAGGCCCCCTGCGGGACCTGTCGCACCGGATCGAGGCGCGCGGCGCGGAGGTGGTCGCCGCTTGCCTCGATGTCTCCTCCGCGCGGGAGTGGGACGAAGTGATCACCGTCGTGCGCGACCGGTTCGGAACGCTGGACGTGCTCGTGAACCTCGCCGGCATCGTGGACTGGCCAGGGGTCGAGGACACGCGGGAAGAGGCGTGGGACCGCGTCATCGCCGTGAACCAGAAGGGCACATGGCTGGGCATGAAGGCGGCGATGCCGCTCCTGCGTGCGAGCGGCAACGCGTCGGTGATCAATACGTCGTCCGTGCTCGGCCTGGTGGGCAGCGGTGCGGCCGCGGCCTACCAGGCGTCCAAGGGGGCCGTGCGCCTGCTGAGCAAGACGGCCGCGGTCGAGTACGCCCGGCAGGGAGTACGGATCAACTCGGTCCACCCCGGGGTGATCGCCACACCGATGATCCAGGACCTCCTGGACGACCAGGGCGACCAGCAGCCGGACATCCGCCGCACCCCCATGAACCGGGCCGGCCGGGCCGACGAGGTGGCCCCCGCGATCCTCTTCCTGGCCTGCGAGGACTCCTCGTTCGTCACCGGCGCGGAGCTGGTCGTCGACGGCGGGCTCACCGCGTACTGAACCACCCGTGCGGCCCACCGGGCCCGTCCACCGGGCCACCGCACTTCCGGTGCCCCGCACCGGCGTCCGCACGCACACCGACCCTCTCCGGGGAGAGCGAACCATGACACCTGCGACCGCATCCGCGGCATCCGCCGCGTCAGCCGAATCCACCGAGTTCGCCGGGAAGACCGCCCTCGTCACCGGAGCCGCGCGAGGGGTGGGCCGGGAGACCGTGGCACTCCTCCACGCCCGCGGCGCCCGGGTCGTCGCCCTCGACCTCCGTCCCGACGTCAAGAACCTGGCGGAGGATTTTCCCGGCGTCGCCGCGACACAAGGCGACATCACCCGGGAGGAGACCGCGCACCGCGCCGTGGCAACAGCCCTGGACGCCTTCGGCGGACTGGACATCCTCGTGAACAACGCCGGCCGCACCCAGAACAAGCCCGTCACCGAGACCACGGCCGAGGACTGGGACACGGTGATGGCGGTCAACGCCCGAGGCTCCTTCTTCTGCGCCCGCGAGGCGTTCCGGGCCAT
The DNA here is from genome assembly GCA_002155895.1 of Streptomyces rochei. Taxonomy (GTDB): domain Bacteria; phylum Actinomycetota; class Actinomycetes; order Streptomycetales; family Streptomycetaceae; genus Streptomyces; species Streptomyces rochei. The sequence continues at coordinate 47,438 of MUMD01000006.1, read as the reverse complement.
GAAGAGCCGCGGCGGCGGTGCCATCGTCAGCACCGGCTCCTACGCCTCCACCGTCGCCCTGCCGGAAGGCGTCGCCTACAGTGCGTCGAAGGGCGCTCTGGCCCAACTGACCAAGGTGCTCGCCGTCGAGGGCGGCCCGCTGGGCATCCGCGCCAACCTCGTGGCCGCGGGCGTCATCGAGACGGACTTCCTCGATACGATCCGCCCCGACAGCCGCGCCTACCTGGCGTCCTTCGGCGCCGCGCAGCCCCTGGGACGTGTGGCGCGGCCCGAGGAGATCGCCGAGGTCCTGTGCTTCCTCGTCTCGCCCCGCTCCAGTTTCGTCACGGGAGCCGTGGTCGCCGCCGACGGCGGTTTCACCGCGCTCTAGCCACGCACCGGACCGCGCCTGTCCCGCGACCACGGACACCAGGGGCTTCACCTGCCTGTCAACTTGACCGCCGAGCCCGTCCGTCAGACTGGAACGACCAGCGCGCGGGCCACGGTGAGTCGAGGAGTCGAGTTGTTACGTTGTGATGCGGTCGGCAAACGGTACGGCGCGGGACGGTGGGTCCTCAGGGACGTGAGCATGGAGGTCCCGGCCGGTGACGTCCTCGCGGTGGCCGGCGGCAACGGTTCGGGGAAGTCGACCTTGCTGAGGATCCTCGTCGGACTGTCGCGACCCACCACCGGGAGCGTGTCGGGCCGACCCTCGCGCATCGGTTACGTACCGGACCGCTTCACCGTCCACGACCGCGTCACGGCGATCTCCTACCTCACCCACATGGGGCGTATCCGTGGGCTGTCGGCCTCCGCCGCCCGCGCCCGAGGCCACCACCTGCTGGAGCGGCTGTCCTTGGTGGGCGGGCGGGACGCACCGCTGCGCACGCTGTCGAAGGGCAACGCGCAGAAGGTGGCGCTCGCCCAGGCCCTGCTGGTCCCACCCGACCTGTTGGTGCTCGACGAACCCTGGTCGGGTCTGGACGTCTCGGCCCACGGTGTCCTCGCGGAGTCCATCGACGAGGTGGCCGTACAGGGCGGGTCGGTGGTCTTCACGGACCACCGGGAGGCGATCACCGAGACGCGCGCCCGAGGTGTCTGCACCATCGACGACGGTCGGGTCTCCCTGCGGGGCGGCCGGCACACCGGGAGTCGCCCCTCGACGGCCGAGCTGGTGCTCACCGCGCCGCCCACCGACGTCACACCGATCGAGGTGAACTGGTCCGCGCTGCCGGGTGTGACCGGCGTCGTCCAGTGCGGCGAGGAGGTCGTCCTGCGGGTGTCGCGGGAGCGCTCGGACGCCGTACTGCTGACGGCACTGCGGCACCGGTGGTCGGTGGTCAGTCTGACCGCGACCGCGGACGGACGCCGTTCCCGGGGCGACGCGCGGGGGACCACCCGGTGATCGCCCTGGTCGGCTACATGGTCACGGTGCTGCTGCTCTCCCAGCGCTACCTCGCGCCGCTGCTGCTGTTCCTGGGCCTGGTGGCCGTGCTGACCAGCAGCGACAGCGGCCCGCTCACCGCGACCTACGCCTCGGTGGCCGGGGCCATGCTGCCGTGCTCGGTCTGGCTGACCGTGACACTGATCGGTCTCGAGGACCGGGCGCACCGCTCGATCGTCGTCATCAGCGCCGGCAGCCACCTGCGCGTGCTGCTCGCGACGGTCGCGACGGCCGCGACGGGGTGCCTGCTGCTGACGGCTGCCGGCCTCGTGCTGCCCCTGATGCTCGGAGCCCACACACCCGGCCTCGCCGATCTGGCCCTGGGGATCGCGGCCCAACTCACCTGCGCCTGCACCGGCATGGCGATCGGGCTGGTCTGCTCGCGGCTGATCTTCCGGCGGCCGGGCCACGCGCTCGTCCTCGCCCTGGTGCTCCTCCTGGCCGTGCTGCTCGGCAAAGGCGTGTCCCCGGTCAACATCATGCTCACCCGCCTGCAGAGCGCGTCGGACTCGGCGGACGTCCTGGCGCCCACGGGTGCCCTGCTCGCCGTCACGGCGGGAGTCTTGGCGGCCGCGGTCGCTGTCACCCAGGCGGTCACCCGCAGGAAGGCATGAACCCCACGAGACGCGTGCGGCTCACGACCGAGGCCAGGCACGACTTCGGACGCTCCGGAACCGTCGTCACGGGGGCGGGCCGGTCGTCACCGAGCCGCGGGGCGCCGCGTCAGCGGCGTTCGGTGCCCGCACGGCGCCCAATTCACGCGACACCGCCCCCGAGCTGTGGGAACCTCACGCGTGATGACACAACGAACCGATACGCCCCCCACATGGGACGAACGTACGCAGCTGGCCACCTTCCTGGATTACGCCCGTGACACGGCGCGAGCCAAGTGTGAGGGCGTGTCCGAGGAAGACGCCCGCAAGGCACCGCTGCCGAATTCACCGTTGATGACGATGTGCGGGCTGATCAGCCATCTGCGCTGGGTCGAGTACCACTGGATCCAGGTGATGTTCCTCGGTGAGGAGCCCGAGGGGCCGCTCACGGCGGCGACCGACGACGACCCCGACCCCGAGATGCGGACGGCGGTCGACATCCCGTTGCCGCAGCTTCTCGCCGAGTACGAGGAACAGAGCGCCCGCTATCGCCGGCTGGTGGCCGACCGCGACCTGGACTCGACGGCCGAGCGTCCCATCGGCGACGGGCGCCACGTGGACCTGCGCTGGGTGGTCCTCCACCTCATCGAAGAGATCTCCCGCCACAACGGTCACCTCGACATCGTGCGTGAGCTGGTCGACGGACAGACCGGCGTCTAACAGCCGCGCCTCTCGTAACGGACTCATTCGCCCCACGCCCGACGGCCGCATCGGGAACAGCCGGTCGGGCCCGCACGGTTGCATCGCATGAGAGACCGGCGCCGCACGGCGGGGGAGTACGGAGGCCACAGGGTCGTCCGCCCCACCAGGATCCGGGCCGGATGCGGTACGCCCGCCGCTGCGGCGGGACACGACGATATCTGCAGGAGGACTGTTTCATGATCGACCGGCCCTTGACGCTGATGGCGGTACACGCCCACCCCGACGACGAGGCCACCGGAACCGGAGGGGTCCTCGCGCGGTACGCGGCCGAAGGCATCCGCACGGTTCTCGTGACGTGTACCGACGGCGGTTGCGGCGACGGTCCGGGGGGTGTCAAGCCGGGCGATCCCGGGCACGATCCGGCGGCGGTCGCCTTGATGCGACGTCAAGAACTCGAGGCGAGCTGTGACGTGCTGAAGATCAGCGATCTGGAGATGCTGGACTACGCCGACTCCGGGATGATGGGCTGGCCGAGCAACGACGCCCCCGGCTCCTTCTGGCGGACCCCCGTGGAGGAAGGCGCGGCCCGACTCGCGGAACTCATGCGGCACTACCGACCCGATGTGGTCGTCACCTACGACGAGAACGGCTTCTACGGCCATCCCGACCACATTCAGGCCCACCGCATCACGATGGCGGCGCTGGAGATGACCGCGCTGACACCGAAGGTGTACTGGACCACGATGCCCCGCTCGGGGATGCAGCGGTTCGGGGAGATCATGCGCGAGTTTCATCCGGACATGCCTGAGCCGGATCCGGCCGAGGCCGCCGCGATGGCCGAGATCGGCCTCCCCGACGACGAGATCACCACGTGGGTGGACACCACCGCGTTCAGCGGTCAGAAGTACGACGCGCTGGCTGCGCACGCCAGCCAGGGCGAGAACATCTTCTTCCTCAAGCTGGGCAAGGAGAGGTTCGGCGAGCTGATGGGCATGGAGACCTTCCTACGGGTCCAGGACGCCACCGGCGCGCCCGTACCGGAGAGCGACCTCTTCGCCGGGCTGCGCTGATCCACTTCGGAGAGACGGAGCCGCCGGCGTCTCATGAGGCGCCTGGCGGACTGGAGAAGGACGGCTACCGGGCCCGGCTCGCCCCGGGGCCGTCCTCGCCCAGCCGCGGCAGACGGAGTGGCGCGAGGGTCGCGAGTGCACTTCGCCGATGGCCGCGATCGGAAAGAGCCGCCCCTGGAACGGTCTCCTGGCCGGCAGGCACCACCGCCTGTGTCGGGTCCGTGGTGAATTCGCAGACCGATGGTGAACTTCCTGGCCCTCTTGCGTGCTCTTCACCACAGCGTGGCTGCAAAGAAGCGAAGTCAAGGTGTGGCGATATGGCCCCTCGATGTGCTGATTTGTGACCCCACATCCTGCGGCAGGGTGTTGAGCGGCGCTGACATGGGAGGGAAGGCCCGGCAGGTGGGCGGCTTTATGATCGTCAACGACTGTTGAATCCGCGACCATCCTTCTGTCGTCGGACGGTACTTGGCGACCGCGAACGCACTCGCTGAGCGGGCCGCGTGGCGGCGACGCATGTGGAGAAAGGTGGACCCCATGGCCCTCGGGCTGCTGCGACGTCGGCGTTCCCGCGGCGCTTCCGGTGCCGGAGCGAGCATCTCGGTGCCCCTGCCGCCCGATGCCGGAGCGTTCGGCATCGAGGTCGTCGATCCCATGGGGCAGCCCATGGGCGGAGCCGAGGTCACGGTGACCGCGCTGGACAGCCACCGGGTTGTGACGCGCGGCACCACGGACCCTCACGGCTACTTCATAGCGACGCTGTCACCGGGCTCCTACAGCGTGATGACCGTGGCCGAGGGCCTGTCGCCCAGCCGCGAGAACCTCGACATCACCGCCGGGGTGGCTCTGCCCCCGATGCGTATCGCGCTCCTGCCCGCCCGGCAGATGGAACTCCCCACGGCGGGAACCTGGCTGTTCGACCCTCCGCACACCGCGATCCGGTTCATCGCCAAGCACGTGGGGATGGCCCACGTCCACGGCCGGTTCACCCGCTTCCAGGGCGGCATCCGCGTCGCACCGGACATGGCCGACTCGCAGGTCTCGGTGCGCATCGACGCCGCCAGCATCACCACGGGCAACAACACCCGTGACAACCACCTGCGTTCCGCCGACTTCCTGGACGTCGAGCGCTACCCCTATATCGACTTCACCAGTACCCGGTTCGCCTACCGCGGCGGTTCCAAGTGGACCCTGCACGGCACGCTCACCATGCACGGCACCAGCCGCTCCGTCGGCCTCGACACGACCTACCTCGGGATGGTCAACGGGGGCTACGACCAGGAACTGCGGTGCGCGGCCCTCGCCAAGGCGGAACTCCACCGCGAGGACTACACCCTCAACTGGCGTTCCATGCTCGCCCGCGGCATCGCCGTCGTCGGACCGACCGTGCAACTCGAGCTGGACGTCCAGGCGATGTACCGCACCCACGACACGCCCACGCCCCCGGAGTAGGCCCTCACAGGGAGGCGCCTGACGCGGGCTGCGGCCCGGCCGGCGCCTTCCGGCCGTTCGGGGGTGCCGATCGGAGGCGGTACGGCACCCCCACGGCCGACCCCACCGGATCGCGTGCGCTCCGTCGCGACGAGGCGCGTTCACCGGCTTGCGGATCCCTCCCCCACAACGATCACCACATCCCGCGAGCCCTGTCAGGACGCGGAGACAGCCGCACGGACGCGAGCCAACCGCAGCCGGTTCTCCTCCAGCCACTCCGCAGCGACGTCGATCGGCACCCGCACCGCGATCTGCGTCGACGGTGAGTCGTGCACGGTGACCTCCACAGGGTCATCGGGGACCACGTCCACCCATGCGCTGCGGTCACCGGCCGGCCACTCGGCCCCCTCCTCCGCCTGGAGGGCATCGAGGCAACGCTCCCACTCGTCCAGGTCCTCATGCGACACCTGCAGGCCGACCCGCCCGGAAACGAAGCCACTCTTCACCACGATCTCGGCTGAGTAGTAGCGCTCCTGGTCCACCGTCGCCACAGGCGCACCGCACCTCACCTCAACCGCGACGCTTTGGGCCGGATCCGCGAACCGGAACAGCTCGAACGTCTGCACGTCATCAACCACAGTTGCCTCTTGCACACTTGGTGGACCAGATCGCTGTTGATCCTCTCAGGTGGCCTGGCCTGAATCGTCGGTCAGAGCGGCCGCGGTCGAAGTGAGGTGCTGGACCAGGAGCGCGGCCGCGGTGTCGGCGTCGCGGGCCAGCACCGCCTCCTCCAGCCTGCGGTGTTCCAGAGCACCGTCCCGGTCGGGGTTGCGGTGCGCCGACCAACGGCGGGCCAGCTCGCTCTGGGTCCACAACCGGTCGAACGTCTCGAGCAGTGCGCGGTTGCCGCACCCCTCCAGCAACGTGCGGTGGAAGGCTCTGTGCGCTTCGGCCCAAGCGTCGGTGTAGTACTCGCCCTCCTCCGGCGCGAATGCCGGAGTACGCACCAGGCGATGGTGGGCGGCCCGCACGCGGGCCTCCCAGTCGACGTCACCGCGCTCGACGGACATGCGCAGTACGGCCGGTTCGACGGTCCGGCGGGCTTCCATGATCTCTTGCCAGCGGCGGTCGGAGAAGGACGGGACGGCGAAACCGCGGTTGGGCAGCCGGTCGGCGAGCCCCTCGCCGACCACCCGCACAAGTGCCTCGCGCACCACGGCCAGGCTCACACCCTGCTCCTTGGCGAGATCCTGCGGCTTGAGGGGAGCGCCAGGGGGGTGGTCCCCACGCATGATCGCGTCCCGCAGATGTGCGTAGACCTGGTCGGAAAGCATCTGCTTCCCCGGCGGGGTCGAGGCGTGGGCCGTCTGAGTCATGAGCTCATCCTAGACGATCTCTTCAATAATCGATTATCGGTGTTACTGTCGATTCAGCAGCCGATGAGGACGTCCTCGTCCGGAAAGGAACGACAGCTGTGCCTGCCGACGACCCCTTCGCCCGCCTCCCCCAGGCGGCCGCGTTCACCGTCACCAGCACCACCGTCACCGACCACGCCCGCGCCGGCGACGGCCCGATGGACCTCGACGCCGTCCGCGACGTCAGCCGCGCCGTCAGCGCCGCCCACCTGTTCATCTATCTCGTCCCCGAAACAGCCGAGGAGGCGGCCGGGCTCGGCGTGACCGACCGCGGCCCGGCGTATCTTGCCTTCCGGTCGGCCGCGATGGGCGCGGTCCCGTGGCAGGTCACGCTCGCCGCCTTCTACAACTTCAGCCCGCGGGCGGTGCGGGCCATGGCGGGCGTGTGGGACGCCGCGCCGCCCGAGCGGTGGCAGGCCGCACGCTTCCGTGCCGCCGGCCGGGCGATGCGGCGCGTCGGCGTACAGCTCACAGACGATCACCTCGCCGAGGCGCGGTCGCTGATCGACCCGGTCCTCGCCTGCGCCGACTACGCCGGCAAGGTGCTGGCCGCCGCGAACGCCTCGGTCGTACTTCCACCCGATCCTCTTGTCGCGCTGTGGCAGCAGATCACGGTGGCGCGCGAGTGGCGCGGCGACGCCCATCTCGTCGTACTCGCCGACAACGGCCTCGGGCCGTGCGACTGCCTCGTGCTGCACACCGCGACCGGCAGTCTCCCGACGCCCCTCGTGCGAGCGACCCGCCGGTGGGACGACGACGCGTGGAGTGCGGCCACGGCACGCCTGGTCGCGCGCGGCTGGCTCGACTCCCACGGCGTGGTCACCGACGCCGGCCGTGCGGCACGCGAGCGCATCGAAGTGGAGACGGACGAGTACTGCGCCGCGCTGTGGGCACCCGTCGGCAACGCGGGCGCCCGCCGCTTCGCTTCGCTCATCGCGCCGATCTCCGACGCATTCGCCGCGACGACCACGCTTCAGGGGATTCGCGGCCAGTCTGATCTCGCCTGAACGGTCCCTCGCGCGAGCAGGCCCTGTTCCAGTACGAACGACCGCAGTGTGCGGGCCGCAGCGGCGCTCACGAACCGCTTCTCGCGGTGGGGGCGGTTGTACGGGAAGGACGCCCTGGCCCGACAGGTCCCGTGTGGTCCATTGCCCTGCAGTTGTTGCGGTTGCCGGTGAGCGGTCGGTCGGCAGCGACGACGAACCGGGTGGCGGCGTTGATGACGATTCGGTCGTAGGCGGAGTTTCGGTGGTTCTTCGACTGCTCGGCGATGGAGTAGTGGTCGCCGAGGGACGCCAGGGTTCCGTCCACGATACGTGGAGTCCTGGCAGCGGCCTGATGCGGTGGACTAGGCTATGGGGATGACTACCGGGACGGCATTGCGCCACACACGGATCGGCGACCCGGTGCTCCTCTGAGCACTGTGCGGGCCACTGCGGGCCCGCCGTTGGATCGAAGATCTTGCCCTGTTGCGCGGGCTCCGCCTCCGTCGTGTTGATCTGAGGACATATCAACCACGACAGGAGACTTCATGCCCACCAAGATGTTGCACATTCCCACCGCGGACGGCCGGGCAGATGCCTTGGCCGTCTTTCCCGACGGCGGCGAGCGGCACCCAGGGGTGCTGATGTACGCGGATGGCTTCGGCATCCGACCCGTGCTGCGGGAGATGGCACGTGAACTGGCCGGCCACGGGTACTACGTGCTCGTTCCCAACTTCTTCTACCGGCACGGCCCGGCACCTGTGGTCGAACTTCCCGAGCACATCGGAGAAGAGGCGCGGACCGCGGTCATGGGTCAACTGATGCCCCTGATCGAGGCGCACACCGTCGAACGGACCTTGCGGGACGCCGACGCCTACCTCGGGTTCCTCACCACGCAGCCCGAGGTCAGCGCGGGACCCGTCGCGGTGACCGGCTACTGCATAGGGGGCCTTCTGGCGGTGCGCACCGCTGTTGCTCACGCCGGTCGAGTGGCCGCCATCGCGGGATTCCACGCTCCCGTGGGCGCCGCCGGGTCCGACAGCTTGCGCCGCCTCATCGCCCAGGTCCACTTCGGCCACGCCGAAACCGACCTGACGCCCGGGGCCCTCGGCGAAATCAACCAGGCCCTGGACGCCGCGGGTGTCGACTACACCTCTGAGATCTACCCCGACACCGTCCACGGCTTCACCATGGCCGACACCGACGCCTTCAATCCGGCGGCACTGCAGCTTCACTGGGACCACCTGCTCCCCCTCCTCGGCCGCACTCTGGCCGGCGGTTGATGCTTCGGTCCGGAACGCGAACTGATGCGGGCTTGCTTCGTCAGGGGCAGTGGGATCGAACGCGCACCGCGAGGGCGCGCGGTCCAGTGTTCCGCTCAGGCGTGGTCGCTCGGCTTCCGCAGTACCTCGATCACGCTGGCGTAGCTGTCGGAACCGTGACCGGCCGCCTTGGCGCGTTGCATGGTCGCCTTGAGCAGGGCAACCAGCCCGGTGTCGATGCCCCGAGCCTGTGCGGCGTGGATGAGGTGGTCGATCGTCGCGATCTGTACGTCGACGGTCGCGTCGTCGCCCGGGTACTCGGCGGCGTCCACCTGGGCAGAGTAGGTGGTCACGAAGCCGGACACCGCGGTCAGCCAGCGGACGGCGATGGGCGTGAACGCTCCGGCCTCGACGCCGTCGGCGCCCACCAAGGCGGCGCCGTGCAGCCAACCGGTCAGGGTGGACCACATCAGACCGAGCAGGGCGGCGTCGTACAGGGAGGCCAGGCCGGGGTCGTTGCCCAGGTAGACCGGTTCTCCCAGCGCCTCGAGGACCTGGCGGTGGGAGTCCAGGACTGAGGGCGATCCGCTGTAGAGGAACATCATGGCCGGGTCGCCGACGCCGGGCGGGGTAGTCATGATTCCGCCGTCGAGGTGGCCGGCGCCGTGGAGGCGGAGCCAGCTGTCCAACTCGCGTGCCTGCTCAGCGGACCCGGAGGTGACGTTGATCAGGTCCCGCCCCGCGAGGGCGCCGGTGGCGGGGCCGAGCAGCGTGCGCAGCACGTCGTAGTCGAATACGCAGGTGAGCGTCACGGGGCTGGCAGCGATGGCTTCCTCCGGCGTGTCGGCAAGGCGTGCGCCCTTCTCGACCAGGGGCCGGGCCTTGCCGGGCGAGCGGTTCCACACGGTGAGCGGGTGCCCCCGGTCAAGCAGCGCGGCGGCCAGCGCCGAGCCCATGGATCCCAGTCCGATGACGGTGACGGCCTGCAGATCGGTGTGCATGGTTCAACTCCTGTTGTCCGAGTCCTGGGTGATGCCGCGGGCCTTCCGGCCGGGCGGTCGATCATGTGCGACTACGTTCGCAGTGCTGGGCGGCCCCGGACAGTGACACCGGTGACGCCGACCACCAAATTCCTGCCGTAGGCTTCACGGAATGACAGTGGGGTCAGTCGCCGTGGTGGTGACGGAGGAGATAGAGCTCCCCTCTTGGGATCTCTATGAGTTGAGCATCCCGTGCACGGTTTTCGGGAAGCCGCAACCCGATCTGGCCGAGTCCTGGTACGACTTCCGGCTGTGCGGCGTGGGCGACCGCTTCGCGGAGGCCTATGGCGGATCGCCGGGCCGGGCCCGTTTCACCGTCCGGACCCCGTACGGCGTCGACGACATCGTCGGCGCCGACACCGTCATCGTGCCGTCCGTGCCAGACTCCTGCGTCGAGGGAGAACAGCCCCTGCCCGCGGAACTCGTCACCGCACTGCGCCGGGCCCACGACGCGGGGGCCCGCATGGTCTCCCTGTGTAACGGCGCCTTCGCGCTTGCCGAGGCCGGACTGCTCGACGGCCGCCGTGCCACAGCCCACTGGATGCACACTGCGCAGCTCGCTGAGCGATACCCGAAGGTGACGTTCGACGACTCGGTCCTGTACGTGGACGAGGGCGACGTGCTGACCAGCGCGGGCCTGACCGCGGGCCTTGACCTGTGTCTCCATCTGGTGAGACTCGATCTCGGTGCGCATGTCGCCAACCAGCTGGCCCGGCGTATGGTCGTGCCTGCCCATCGGCCCGGCGGTCAAGCGCAGTTCATCGACATGCCCGTGCCCGTCACCGACGACGCCGGACTGACCCCCGTACTGGCGTGGGCGCGAGCGCACCTTGACGAACCGCTGACCGTCGAGGACCTGGCCCTGCGAGCGGCCATGAGCCCACGCACCTTCTACAGACGCCTGCAGGAAGCCACCGGCACCACGCCCTTGCAGTGGCTGCTGAACGAGCGTCTGAGTCTGGCCCGGAGCCTGCTGGAGTCGACGGCACTGCCGGTTGAGAGGATCGGTGCGCTCACCGGCCTCGGCACGGCCAACAACCTGCGCCACCACTTTCTCAAGCGCGTCGGTGTCTCCCCCAGTGACTACCGGCGAGCCTTCCCGCCCCAGCGAACCCGGCCGGAACGAACGTCCACCTGATGCACGCCGTCGAGACCGCGGGGCCCACCTCGGCGCCATAATCCTCCGCAAGGCGGGCCTGCACCTCATCGGCGGTCAGGCCCTTCGCGACCAGCGGCATCCCATCTCGTCGACGCCGGTCAGGCGTTTCTGCGGCTTCTTGACGATCTTCGGCTCGAAGGCGGCCTCCCGGCCGCGGGGGCGTTTGCCGTTGCGGGAGTTGCCACCGTCCTTGCCCGTCGGATCGTGCTTGTCCTGGCTGAGGTGGTAGGTGTTCTCACCTTCGAGAGCGGACTCCAGCAGCCGATTGGTCAGCCGCTGCAGCAGCCTTCCCTCGCCCGTCTGCTCACTGCGGTAACCTGCTGCGATGCAGAAGGTCTTGGACGAGGGTCCGTTCTTTCACGGTACAAAGGCGGCCTTGCAAGTCGGGGACCATCTCACCGCCGGTTTTCGTTCCAACTACCGGCCCGAGATCGTGATGAACCACATCTACTTCACCGCGTTGCGCGACGGCGCCGGCCTCGCCGCCGAACTTGCGGCAGGTGACGGAGAGCCGCGCGTGTATCTCGTCGAACCGACCGGCGAGTTCGAGAACGATCCGAACGTCACCGACAAGAAGTTTCCCGGCAATCTCACCCGCTCTTACCGCAGCAAGGAGCCGCTGCGGATCGTGGGTGAAGTCACCGACTGGACACGGCAGACGCCTGAGGCCCTCAAGATGTGGCGCGACCGGCTGGCGGCCATGCGTCAGGACGAGCGTGCCGAGATCGTCAACTGACCGGGACGGGCCCACCACTGCTTCGTGACGGCGCTTACCGCTCGCGCGAGACCCGACGCTGTTCCTGACAGGCCCACGCACGTCGATCGGCAGACGTCTCCATGGTCTCAACCGGTAGGGCACTCGCCGAGGGTGTGTCGGCGGCCCAGTGACCGGGTGAGGGCCGTCAGGCGTTCGGCCTGGCGCGCGGTCTGGTCGGTGGTGCGGGTGGTCCAGGCGATGTGACCGTCCGGGCGGATGAGGATCTCGGTCGTTCCCCGCAGGTCCGGGCGGTCTTCGTGGTCGGTCACCACAGCGCTGGTGAGGCGTGCGTCGGGTTCCGGACCGGCGGTCGCCGTGGGGTCGGGGGCCAGGTCGAGGTGGACGAACCGGGCGGGGTGCAGGAGGTCGTAGAACCGGGTGGCGGACGAGCCCGCGACCGTCAGCGTGATGTCCGGCATCCGTCGTCCCACCAGGGGATCGGCGTCGGCGTCCGTGGGAGGGTAGGCGGTGTCCAGTGCGGAGACCCGGCCGGCGAGCGTGCGGTTGACCTCGTCCTGGCCCAGGAGTTCGTCCATCAGGCCCCGCAGGGCGGCGGCGGGACGTTCGTACCGGGGGACGAGGGTGAGTTCCATGAGGAGGGTCTGGACCTCCGTGTTCTCGGTCACCCTGCGGCCCACCGGGCGGCGCTCGGCGTCGTAGCTGTCCAGGAGGCCGGGGCGGGCCCAGCCCTGGACGGCGGCGGCCAGCTTCCAGCCCAGGTTCATGGCGTCCTGGAGGCCGGTGTTGAGGCCCTGGCCGGCGGCGGGGAAGTGGATGTGAGCGGCATCCCCCGCCACCAGGAGGCGTCCGGCCCGGTACCGGTCCGCGAGCCGGGTGGCGTTGCCGAAGCGGGAGAGCCAGCGGGGGTCGGCGACGCCGAGGTCGGTGCCGCACATCCGGAGCAGGATCTGGCGGAACTCCTCCAGGGTCACCGGTTCCGTGGCCGGCACGCGCATCCGTTCCGGATCCACCAGGACCAGCCGGGTGACGCCGCCTTCCAGCGGCGCCACCAGCACGCCCGCGGCCCGCGCGGCGTCGAGGGCGGCGGGGTCGGTGTCCACGACCGCGAAGTCACCGAGGACTCCGGTGAGCGTCTCGTCGGTGCCGGGGAAACCGATGCCGGCGGCCCGCCGGACCACACTGCGTCCGCCGTCGCAGCCGACCGCGTACTGAGCCCGGACCGTCTCGGCGCCGTCCGGTCCCCGTACGTCCGCCTCGACCCCGTGCTCGTCCTGACGCACGCCGACGACCTCGTGGCCACGGCTGATCCGCACCCCCAGTTCGGCGGCCCGTTGTGCCAGCAGCGCCTCGGTGCGCGCCTGGGCGAGGAACAGCGTGTAGCCGTGCCGGGAGTCGAGCCGGGAGAAGTCGAGCCGGGTCGGCAGCTGGGCGAAGTGCCAGCCGGGGACCGTGCGGCCGAGCGGCAGGAAGCGGTCGAGCAGGCCCCGCTGATCCAGCAGCTCCAGACTGCGGGGGTGCAGGGTCAGCGCCCGGGAGTCGCGCTGCGGCTCGACGCGGCGCTCCAGGATCCGGGTGCGCACCCCCGCCAGGGCCAGCTCGCAGGCGAGCATGAGTCCGGTGGGGCCGCCGCCCGCAATGATCACGTCGTCCTTCATGGAGGGTCGCCCTCTCGTATCACGCACAATTAGTGAACAGCGTTCACGTGAACGCTGTTCACTATACTGCGAGGCATGAACTCCTCGTCAACCCGGTCACGGGGGCGCCCCTCGCGCATCGACAGCCCCCGCACCCTGCGCACCGCACTGGAACTGCTGGACGAGGCGGGCCTCGACGCCCTCACCATGCGGCGCCTCGCGGACGCGATGGAGGTGCGGGCCGGCGCCCTGTACCGCTACTACGCCACCAAGCAGGACCTGCTCACGGCCATGTCGGAGCAGATGATGGAGGGCGTGACCGAGAAGGTCCTGGCGACCGACGGCGCGCCGTGGCACGAGCGGGTGGCGGACTTCGCGCGCGCCCTGCGCACGGCGCTGCTCAACCACCGCGACGGCGCGCGGGTGTTCGCCGGGACCCACCCGACGGGCGGCAACGTCCTCGGTTTCTCCGAGGCACTGGTCGGCGTCCTGCTCGACGCGGGCTTCCCCGCGGACGACGCGGCCCGGACGCTCTACGCGCTGTCGAACTTCACCGTCGGCCACACCCTGGAGGAGCAGGCCGCCCGGTCGGGGGAGAACGGCGGAGCGGACGCCGCCGGACTGCTGCGCTCCGCGGTGACGGACGGCTCGTATCCCCACCTGCACACCGCGTTGTCCGCGATGGCCAGCACGGACTTCGACCGTCACTTCGAGTACGGGCTGGGTCTGCTCATCGAGGGCCTGCGAGCGCGCCGTCCGGGCTGAGGGTCGGGCGCCGGGTCCTCTTCCTCGGTCGGGGTCGGCTCGAGGCAGGTGACGTGCCCTCGGCGCGTCACCTCGTGATCCCGCGTGCCGCCCCTTCTCGGCTTCCGCTGCCGCAGCCGGGGTCTACGTCTCGCGCTGCGCCGTGACCAGGCCCGTCTCGTAGGCCGCGATGACGGCTTGGGCCCGGTCCCTGACCCGCAGCTTGGCGAAGAGGCCGGTGATGTGGTTCTTCACGGTGGAGCCGCTCACCCCCAGCCGTTCGGCTATCTCCGTGTTGTCCAGTCCTCCGGCGATCAGCCGCCACACCTCCCGCTCACGCGGGGTGAGTTCCTCGGCGTCGGGGGGAACCGAGGGCCGTGACCGGTGGGCGTGGGCCTTGACGTGCGTGGAGATGAGGCGGGTCAGGAGCCGTGGGGCGAGGATCGCCTCGCCTTCGTGGACGACGTGCAGGGCGGCGACGAGGTCCTCGGGCGAGATGTCCTTGGGCAGGAAACCGCACGCCCCCGCCCTGAGGGCGTCCACCACGTACTCGTCCATGTCGAAGGTGCTCAGGGCCAGGACCCGGCAGTCAGGCAGTTCGGTGCTCAGCCGTTCGGTGGCGGCGATACCGTCCAGGACCGGCATGCGGATGTCCATGATGACCACGTTCGGCCGGTGTGTGTGGGCCAGACGGAGCGCCTCGGCGCCGTCCCCGGCCTCGGCCACGACCTGGAAGCCGGGTTCGGGATCCAGCATCAGGGCGAGGCCGCGTCGCACGAGGGGCTGGTCGTCGGCGATGAGAACCTTCACGATCGCGCTCACGTGTACGACTCCTGGCGGTCGGCGGGCAGGGGAAGACAGGCGCGGACGGCGAATCCGCCGCTCACCGGTCCGACCCGCAGGGTGCCGCCGTGCAGGACCACGCGCTCGCGCATCCCCACGAGCCCGTGGCCCGTGCCGCGGGCGACGAAGTGGCCGGGACGCGGGCCGTCGTCCGTGACGGTGACCCGGACCTCGTGCACGGTGCGGGTGAGTTCCACGTCGACCTGTGCGCCGTGGCCGGCGTGCTTGCGGGCGTTGGTGAGAGCTTCCTGGACGATGCGGAAGACGGTGAGCGCGACACCGGGCGGCAGCGACTGGAGGTCGCCCTCCGTGGTGAGCGTGGTGGGCAGACCGGCGCGGCGACTGTCCTCGACGAGGCGGTCGAGGTCGCCGATGCCGGGCTGCGGTGCGGTCGTCGCGCCTTCTCGCCCCTCTTCCCCGCCCTCGTCGCCGGCCCGCAGTACGTCGAGCAGATGACGCATCTCATGCAGAGCGGAGCGGCCGGAGCCCTCGAGGGCGACGAGTGCCTCGCGGGCCGCCTCCGGGGACCGGTCGAGGTTGGCCCGGGCGCCTCCGGCCAGCAGCTGCATCGTGGTCAGGTGATGGGCGACGACGTCGTGCAGTTCCCGGGCGATGCGGCGCCGTTCGTCGGAGACGGCCCGCTCGGCGAGTCGCCGCCGCTGGGCCTCGGCCTTGTGTTGCCAGCGCCCCACGGCGACGGCGGCCCCGGCCACGAACAGCGCGGACACCGCGTTGGGGGCCAGTTCGATCAGGGGCGGTGCGGGCCTGCCCGGGTGGAACAGGTGCAGCACCGCGACGCAGCCGACGACGGCCGTCGCTCCGACCACGGCTCTGGAGTGACGGACGGCGGTGTAGAGGGCGATGATCGTGGCCGCCCCGTAGTGCAGGCCCACGGAACTGAACCAGCCGGTGGCCAGGTTCGCCGCGAGGACGCACACCAGGACCGCCAGAGGCGCGCGGCGCCGCGCCGGCAGGAAGAGCGAGGCGACGACCGTGACCAGGCACCCGGCCACGGGGACATGGCCCTGGTCCATCTGGCTGGTTACGGTGAAGCCCACGAGATCGATGGCCGCGGCACCGGCGGCGACGAGTCCGTCGTGCTGGGTCCACAGTCCCGGCCATCCGGCCCGGCTCGTCGCCGCGGCCGTGTCGGGGCCCGTCCCGCTCGCGGAACCCGACGATTTCGCGCCTGGTGCGTCGGCACCGCTCCATGCCCGGACGGCGTGCCCTTCGTTCACGCTGTGTCCCATCTCCGCCCTCCCTGCGCGTCCCCGCATCCCCGTGGCCGTAGCGGCAGCGCGGTGACCTGCGGTTCTTCCGCAGAGTGTCCCATAGTTCCGGTGTGCCGGGCCCCGTGTTCCCCAGGCCGGGAGCGGACGGGGCGACCAGGAGCAGGCTCCCAGTGGGGCGACGATGCGGGGCCGTGCTCCCAGATGCTTTTTCGTTCTCGGCTCCGAGTTCCGGGCCGCGCCCGGCTGATGTGCTGGACGAGTGCCGGGACGCCCCGGCTCGGGCCCCGCCTCGGACCGTGACGTTCCGTGGCGCCCGGCCTTCCGTACCCTTCCCGGAGGCATTCTGTGATCCGTTCCCTGACCGGATACTCGACCCGCAGACCATGGCGGGTCATCATCGTGTGGGCCGTGGTCGGCATCTTCGTGACGATCGTGGGTCAGGCGCTCGTCTTCCGTGTGACGCACACCGACAGTGCCGGCTTCCTGCCACCGCAGTACGACGCGGCCGCGGCGTTGCGCGTCGCCGAGGAGGAGTTCGGTGCCGAGCCGGACGCCAACGCGGTGACGGTGCTGGTGGCGCGGCGCGACGGCAAGCCCCTGCGGGACGCGGACGAGGAGCGCATAAAGGTCGCGGTGCGTGAACTGAGCGCCACGCGCCTGCAGATGCCGTGGACGGACGAGCAGATACGGGGGCTCTCCGAGGACTACTCCCAGGTCCCCCGAGTGGCCTTCATGACGAACGCCCCGGACCGATCGTTCGCGCTGCTCGACGCGCGGCTGCGGGGCAACTCCACCGACCCCAGCATGCATTCCCTGTACCGGGTCTTCCACGACCGTGCCGAGCAGGAGTTCGGCGAGGCCGGGCTGCGCACGGGGTTCACGGGCGGCCTGGCGGACGTCGTGGACCGCGCCGACGCGGAGGAGACCACACAGACGGTGGTCGGCCTGCTGGTGGTCGGTCTGATCGTTCTGATCAACGTGTTCGTGTTCCGCAGTGTGCTGGCCGCGTTCGTGCCGCTGTTCGCGGTGTCCGTGGTGGGGGGAACCGCCGTCGGTACGGTCGTGGGTGCGGCCCTGCTGACCGGATTCGACCTGGACCCGGGCACTCCGAGCATGATCGGCACCGTGCTGGTCGGCATCGGCGTCGACTACTTCCTCTTCCTGCTGTTCCGCTTCCGTGAGGAGCTGAGGCGACGCCCGCAGGAACACGATCGCCTGGTGGCCGCGGACGTGGCCGGGCGAGTGGGCACGGCGGTGACCTCGGCGGCGCTGACGATCGTGGCGGCCTTCGCGACGCTCGGTGTGGCGACGTTCGGACAGTTCCGGGTGCTCGGCCCGTCCGTGGCGGTGTCGGTGCTGGTGATGCTGGTGGCGAGCCTGACGCTGATGCCGGCGCTGCTGGCGGTGACCGGGCGGAAGATGTTCTGGCCGTCGCGGATCCTGTCGGAGAAGGCCGGGCGGCCCGGCGCGGCGGGCCGTACCGGCGAGTGGGTGGCACGCCGCCCGCTGCTGGTGCTCGTGGCGTCGGTGACCCTCCTCGGCGCGTTGGCGGCCGGTGTGGTGGGCGTCCGGATGGACTTCAGCACCGGCGGCACCCCGCACGACACGGCGGCCGCCGCGACGGCGAGGGAAATCGCGGGCGCCCTGCCGCCGGGAGTGTCCGACCCGACGACGGTGTACGTCACCGCCGATGAGGACCGGACCCTGGACTCCAGGGAGCTGGAGGTCGTGCACCGGGCGCTGTCGGAGGTCGACGGAGTGGGCAAGGTGGCCGCCCCCGTGTTCGACGCCGACCGCACCGCCGCCCGGCTCGACGCCTACTTGACGGTGGACTCCCAGTCGCAGCGCGCGCGGGACCTCGTGGCGGGCCCGGTGCGCCAAGCCGTACGGGAAGCGACGCCCGCCGGCCTCACCTCGCACGTGGGCGGCACGGCAGCCGTGTTCGCCGATGTGGCCACTGCGGTGGACCGGGACCTGCGGACGGTGTTCCCGGTGGCGGCGGCGCTGATCGCACTGATCTTGGTGGTGCTGTTGCGCAGCTTGGCGGCGCCCGTGGTGCTGATGCTCGCGGTCGGACTGTGCTTCGCGGCGACGTTCGGTGCCTCCGCGCTGGCCTTCCAGCACATCGGCGGCGAGGCGGGCGTGACCTTCGTCCTGCCGCTGGTGCTGTTCCTGTTCGTGGTGGCGCTGGGCACCGACTACAACATTCTGATCAGCGACCGTCTGCGTGAGGAGATGGCCCACGGAGGCTCCGTCCGTGCCGCCGTGGCCCGGGCGGTACGACACACGGCGCCGGCCGTCGCCACGGCCGGTGTGGTTCTCGCCGCCTCCTTCGGCAGCCTCGCGGTGAACGCGGATCCCTCCACCCGTCAACTGGGCTTCGCCACGGCCCTCGGCATCCTCTTGTCCGCCTTCGTCGTGTCACTCCTGCTGGTCCCGGCGGCCGCGGCCCTGCTGGGCCGGGGAATGTGGTGGCCGGTGCGCGTGGCACGAGTCCGGCGGGACGGGACCAGCCACGACACCGCGGAACCGGAAGGACACCGGACGGAGGACCGGCCGCTGTCCCGGCGGCCCTGACAGCGCCCGTCCCGCCGGCGTTCGTCAGTCGCCCGGTGTCCGTACTTCGAGCGGGTGCTTCAGGACTTGAGGGGCGCCCGCTCGGAACCTGTCGTCTCTCTGCCTTGCAGGCGGACGCCCGCAGCATCCCGCGAAGGGTCTCGGACCAGAACTGCTGATCGTCCCGGAACGTCAGCTGCCGCTTCGCGTCTCGCTCTCGAGGAGGGCCCGGAAGGTGCGCGGGGGCCGACCCGTGAGACGGAGGACGGTGTCGGTGATGCGGTCCTCCGCCCCTGCGGCGATGGCGCGGTCCATGCCGGCCAGCAATGCGGCGAACTCCACGGGCACCTGCGCCGTGAGGCGGTCACGCATCTGCTCGTAGGACAGACGGCGGTGGACGACGGGCCGCCCGGTGACCTCGGTGACGATCGCGGCGATGTCGTCGTAGCCGAGTGCCTCGGGTCCGGTGAGGAGGAGATCGGTGTTGGGGGCTTGCTCGTCGGTCAGAGCGCGGACGGCGACGGCCGCGATGTCCTCGGCGTCGATGAAGCCGACCCGGCCGCTTTCGGTGGCGGTCCAGATGCTGCCCTCGTCGCGGATGCTGCGCGCGTGCGCGTGCGTACCGGTGAAGTTCTGCATGAACCACGAGGGCCGCAGTACCGCCCACCGCGCGAAGAGTCCGGGCAGGGCCCGGTGCACCGTCCCCACCGCCGGGCCGCCCTCGGGGATGGCCGAGGAGCTCAGCAGCACCGCGCGGTGCACGCCGGCCGTGCGGGCCTGCCGGAGGAACGGCAGCATGGTCGCCGCGGGGTCGGAGTCGCCCAGCGGCGGGACGAGGTAGACGCGGTCGACGCCGTCGAGGGCGGCCGCGTGGGTGGCGGGGGAGTACCAGTCGAAGCGGACCGGCTCGGCGTCGGCGACCGGGGTGGCCCGGCGGCCGGCGGCTTTGACGCGGTGTCCCGCGGCCGTCAGCTGTGCGACGGTACGGCTTCCGGTGGTGCCGGTGGCGCCGATGACCAGTGTGGTGCCCGTGGTGCTCATCGGCTGCTCCCGGTGAAGTCGGCGCCGGGTTGCTGGACGCCGAGCGGGTTCCAGTAGTCGCGGTAGGAGGTGATGTGGCCGTCGTGAACGGTCACGACGGCGATGTAGGTCATGTCGAAGGGAGCGTAGCTCTCCACCAGACGGCCGACGCCGCGCATCTCGACCACGATGGTCCGCGGATCGGTGGTCTCGTGGATCCGCAGGTCGGGGAAGTCGTGCAGGTCGATGTGGTCGGGGTAGTGGCGCATGTAGGCGGCGATGGCCTCCTTGCCCTCCAGACGCCGCGGCCAGCCGTCGGGAGCGAACGGGAACTCCATGAGGCCGTCCTCGGCCCACAGGGCGACCCACGCGTCGATGTCCTTGTCGAGCAGCAGGTGCAGGCTGTGGTGGTACAGATCCGTCGGAGAAGTGGGTGCGGACATGGGTATCCTCCAGCTCTAGAATGCGGACCCTGGGTCCGCTTCAACAATACGGACCGCGGGTCCGCTTTGTAAACGGAGGAGCAGCAATGGAGGAACGGCATGCCTGAGCGCAAGCCGCGTAAGGACGCGGCCCGCAACCGGGAGGCCGTGCTCGCGGCTGCCGACGCCCTCTTCGCCCGCCGCGAGAGTCCCGAGGACGTCACCATGGCCGACGTCGCGGCGGCGGCCGGCGTGGGCAAGGGCACGCTCTTCCGGGCCTTCGGCGATCGTGCCGGGCTGCTCCGCGCGCTGTACGAGGCGCGGATGGAACCGATCAGGCAGGCCGTCGAGGCCGGCCCACCGCCCCTGGGGCCCGCGACCCCACCGCGGGATCGCGTGCCCGCCCTGCTCGATGCCGTCCTGTGCTTCAAGCTCGACAACCGGCGCCTCGCGCTGGCTCTGGAGGAGGGCGGGAGCGGCAGCCCGTACCGGGCGGAGCACTACGAGAGGTGGCACGGCCTGCTCCGAGCCGTACTGGAGCAGGTCCCCGGCTTGACCGACAGCGGCTTCACCGCCCACGCCCTGCTCGCCGCCACGCGGGCCGACCTCGTCGAGCACCTGGCCGGAGACGAGCACATTCCGCGGGAAGCGATGCGGGCGCAGTTGGCGAACTTCGTCACCGGCGTCCTGGCCTCCAGCCCCCGCGAGGGGTGAACGTCGGGGGATGCCGGTCGGCCTCGACTGTGTTCAGCTCTGCCGGCGCGTGGAGTTGAGGCGCAGCGCGGACGCCAGGAAGAAGAGGCCGCCGAGGAGGGCGTACCCGGCGAGGTTCATGAGGGTGGCGCCGTCCTTGCCGGCCTGGACGAAGAAGCTCACGCCGGCGAGCGCGGAGATGGTCCCGCTCGCGATCATCGGCCACTGCCCGCCCATCCGACGCCGCACCAGACCCACGGCGAGCTGTGCGATGCCTGCCGTGACGGCCCAGACTCCCCACACCCGCAGGACGGCCGGGATGCCGGAGGCGAGCGCGACGGCCAGGGCGATGCCGGTGAGAACGCTGAGCGCGATGTTCGCCCACAGCCTCGTGGTCACGCCGTCGGCTCCCCGAGTCGACCGTAGGTCGACCACTGCGCAGGCCGCGTCGAAGAGGGGATAGAGCACCAGCAACACCCCGCTGAGCGGACCGAGTTCGTCGGCCGTCGAGAACAGCAGGGCCGCCCAGACGGCGGCGAAGGCGAAACGCAGTAGATACAGCTTGCGGAGCGCCGCCGGCGACGTGGCCGGGGCGGTGGGGGTGGGTCGGCTGACGACGGTGTCCATGGCGAATCCGCCTTCCGAGGTGAGGGAGAACGTTCGGTCTCCTTCTATCGTTGGGTGTGCCGGTCAACCTGTCAAGACCGAACGTTCTCCCTCCGCTGTAGGATGGGAGCCATGAACCGGAAGACGAAGGCGGGTGGCGTGTCCGAGGCGCGAGCGCGGTTGCTCGGGACCGCGGTCAGGATCTTCTACGCGGAGGGGATCCACTCCGTGGGCATCGACCGGATCATCGAGGAGGCGAAGGTGACCCGGGCGACCCTGTACCGGCACTTCTCCGGCAAGGAGGACCTCGTTCTCGCCTACCTCGAGCAGGCCGATCAAGGCATCAGGGCGCAGCTGTCGGCCGCTCAGGAGAACGTTCACGCCCCGGACGAGAGGGTGCGCGCGGTCGGCCGCGCCATCGCCGAAGGGATCCGGTCCGAGGGCTTTCGCGGCTGCGCCTTCCTCAACGCCGCGGCTGAGTACGCCGATCCGGCGCACCCCATCCACCGAGCCGTGCTCGCACACCGGCAGTGGTTCCTCGACATGGTCACGGACCTGCTGGCGCAGGTCGGCGACGAGCCCGCCGAGTCGGCGGGACGGCACTTCGTCATGCTCCGGGACGGAGCCATGGCCGCCGGGTGCCTCTCCGATTCCGGGCTGGTCACCGAGACGTTCCTGGACGGCGTCGAAGGGATCCTGCGGGCGCGTGTCGCGGCACGACCGGCGGGCGCGTAACACCCTGCTTCACACGGACCGGACCGCGTCCCCACGCTGAGGGGGGCGGGCACCGGCCGACCGGTGCCTCGCCCCCCCCCGAGGGTGTGTCAGCTCGCCCAGACCTCGGCCTCCTCGGCCGGGACGGTGGTGGCCAGGCCCAGTTCCTTGCGGGCGGCGACCGACTTGTTCGGGTCGATGCCGGTGAACGCCGGGTCGTAGGCGGCGTAGAACGCGTCGGCGTCGGTGGCGCGCGCGGCCTTCTCCCAGTCGCCGGTCGCCTTCGCCAGCGTCGAACGGAGCGTCCCGACCTCGGCGCCGTCGATGCCGTTCAGCCCCTCGACGTGGTCCTGGAGAGCGGCCGCGACGGCCTTGGCCTGCGCCTTGTAACCGGGCAGGTCGGCCTCGACGGTGTCCTTCTCGGACTGGTTCGCCCACAGGGCCTCGTAGACCGCGTTCGACCCCTTGAGGTACGTGAGCTGCTCGGGCTTGAGGGACTTGGCGGTGTCCAGGGTGCCGCTCAGGGTGCCCTGCTCGGCGGTGTAGGTGCAGCTCACCAGGCGGTCGCCCGTCGCCCAGCTCTCCGCGGTCGGGGTGTAGAAGAAGAGTTCGGCGCCCTCGGGGAGCGCCCAGGTGTCCGGGGCGTACTTCTGCGCCTCGACCGGGCAGCGGGTGTCCGCGATCGCCGAGACCCCGTCGTCGCCGGGGTACTCCTTGCCCTCGTCGATCGAGAACTCGCCGACGACCTGGCCCTTGTGCGCCTCGTCGCAGGGCACGATCTCCACGGTGTACGCCGTTCCCTCGGCCTTGCCGTACGGGTTGTAGCAGTCACCGGTGTCCAGCGAGAACACCGAGCGCTGGCGGGCCACCTTCTTCGCGCCCTCCTTGGCGCTGTCGACGGTGTCGGTGACGTCCGAACACCCCACCGCGCCGATCGCGAGCAGGGCGGCAACGGCGGATATACCGCGAAGGGAACGATAGGGGGCACGGGCAGTCATGACGTGTACATCCTCTTACTGGATCTTTATGAGGGGCATGCGGATCGTATGCCATCTCTGTGCCCGGTCATGGACCGGTGGCTCCGGGGCAGGCCCTGGCCTCATCACGGCTTCTCAGACTCCGGACGGGCCGCGAGGGTTGTACCGTCCCTCAGGGGGCGTGGGGGGTGTCCTGGACGGCTCGGGGACCGGGGTCTTCAGGCCGCGTCGGGAGCCTGTGTCCGGAGGAAGTCCAGCAGGACGCGGTTGAAGCGTTCCGGCTGCTCGGCGCCCGGAAGGTGCCCGGCACCGTCGATGACACTCAGTACGGCATGCGGGGCGAGGCGGCTGATGGCTTCGGCGTCCGCGACCGGCGTGTAGACGTCATCGGCGCCGACGACGACCAGCACGGGGCATCGCGCGGCGGCCAGCGTGTCACGGTAGTCGGGGCGTTCGGCGCGGCCCCGCAGGGCGGCCGCGGCACCACGGGGATCGGTGGCGCGCATCATGCCGAGGACGTGCGCGGTGACGGCCGGCAGCGCGGTGACGTTGTAGGCGGCCAGCATCTTGTCGATGACGTCGTCCGCGTAACCGGCCATGCCCTCGGCGAGCAAACGGTCGGCCAAGTGGTTGCGCCAGGTCTTGCCTTCGGGTGTCTCGGGGAGTGCCGAGGTGTCCGACAGGACGAGGGCACGTATCCGGTGGGCGTAGCGGCGATGCGTCTCCATGGCGATCTGCCCTCCCATCGAGACGCCACCGATCACGGCCTGATCGACGGTGAGCACGTCCAGGAGGCCGATGAGGTCGTCTGCGAAGTCGGACAGATACACCTTTCCGGGGGTGACATCGCTTGCGCCGTATCCGCGCAGGTCCGGGACGATGACCCGGTAACCCGCCGCGGCCAGTGCTCTGCTCTGCGGGGCCCACAGCGTGCGGTTGAAAGGGTGCCCGTGTATCAGGAGGACCACCGGTCCCGTCACGGGTCCGTGGTCGTCGTAGCGGAGCGTCGCTCCATTCACCGTCGCGTAGCTCATCGGGCGTCCCTGGGTGGGTCGTTGGGGCTGTCGCGGCACAGTACGACCGTGATACCCGCTGCGCAAAGAGGTATCGGTCGGTCATCGGGTGTCCCGAGGGTCCGTCCAGTGGAGTGCGTGGTCCTGGACGAACTCGGCGAAGGTGCGGGGCGGGCGGCCCGTCAGGTCCAGCACCGCGGTGCTGACCTGGTCGTCCCGGCCGGTGCGGAGGCCGGCGTCGACGGCGGCGAGGGCGGTCGCGAAGGCGTCCGGCATACCGGACGCGCGGTAGGCGTCCGCCTGCTCGGCGGCCCCGACGGGCACGACCCGGATCGGCCGGCCGGTACGGAGCGTGATGGCCTGCGCCGCATCCTGGTAGTTCAGCGCCTTCGGCCCGGTGAGCAGGTAGTCACGCCGGTCGTCCTGGTGGCCGCCGGGTTCGGTCAACAGCACGGCGGCGACCGCCGCGATGTCGCGAGCGTCGATCCAGCCCACCCGGCCGCTTCCGGCAGCGGTGCGGATCTCACCGCGTCGCCTGATCCGCTCGCCCAGCGGGTGGGGGGCCAGGAAGTTCTGCATGAACCCGGAGGGACGCAGCACCACCCAGCCGGGCCGGGCCCGCACCCGCGCGGCCAGTTCCAGCGCGCCGGCGGCACCCGGCAGCACGATGGCGGAGCCGAGGAGCACCACTCGGCGTACGCCGAGGCGTTCAGCCTCGACCAAGAACGGTTCGACCAGCGGCATCGGATCCGTGGTGTCCACCGGAGGCACCAGATAGACCCGGTCCATCCCGTGCAACGCGGCCGGATGGGTGGCCGGATCGCTCCAGTCGAACCGGACGGCGTCCGGAGCGTCGGCCGGTGGGACGCGGCTCGCCACCCGGACCGGCACACCGCTTCCGCGGAGCAGTTCGGCCAGGACGCTTCCCGTCTTCCCGGTGCCACCGGTGATCAGCACGCCGGTCATCGGGTGGCCCGCGAGCGCAGCGAGTCGAGCAGCTCGGGGAGCGTGCCGGCCGCCGAGGCGACCGCCAGCGGGTTCCAATAGTCCCGATAACGGGTGATCAGGCCCCGGTGGGTGGTGAGCACCGTGATGTAGTCCAACTGGTACGGCTCATCGGTGGCCACCGTGCGACCGCGCGCGGTGAACTCCACCACGACGGTGTCCGGCTGGTCCGTGTGGCGCACGGTGAGGGTCGGGATCGCCCGTACGTCCATCAGGTCGGGGTAGCCGGCCAGATAGTCCCGGACGGCCTCACGCCCGGTCAGCCGTCTCGGTGAGGCTCCCTCGGCGAAGGGGAACTCGGCGGTGCCGTTCTCCGCCCACAGATCGGCGACGGCATCCATGTCCTTGGCCAGCAGCAGCTCCAGCAGCCGGCGAAAGGTCTCTTCGGGAGTGCGTGGTGACACGGTGATTCTCCGGTGTTCTGCACGAGGGGTGACCGCACCAGAGTGGGCGCGCGGGGCGGTGCCGTGGAACGCACCGGTGAGCCCCGGACTACTGGTGCGTGGCTGAGCCGAGGGCCGCTGTGTCACCCTGCCGGGGTGAGAAGAGCGGAACTGGCTGACTTCCTGCGCCGTCGACGGGAGGCGCTGCACCCGTCCCGGATGCCGGCCTCGGCTGTCCACCCACCCGGCCCGCGCGCCCGGCGCACCCCCGGGCTGCGGCGGGAAGAGGTGGCCGCCCTGGCCGGGGTGTCCACAAGCTACTACGAGCGACTGGAGCAGGCCCGCGCCCCGCGTCCGTCGCCGCAGGTGCTGTCCGCACTGGGCACCGCGCTGCGCCTCACCGACATGGAGCGTGAGCACCTGGCACGGCTGGCCGGGCAGATCCCGCCCAGTACGGACGCCGATCAGACGCCGGTACCCGCCGACGCGCTCCGACTCCTGCATCGGCTCGGGCCGTTCCCCGCCTATGTGGTGAACGACCTGGAGGACATCGTGGCCTGGAACTCCACGGCGGCCGCGTTGATCACCGACTTCGCGCAGGTGCCCGCCCACGAGCGCAACACCGTGCGCCTCGCCATCCGGCTGGGCGGCACCCTCTGCTCGGCACCCGTCGGCGCGGAAGGCGATTTCGCCCGACAGTCGGCCGCCCACCTGCGCGCGGCCGGCGCCCGCCACCCGGCGGACCGTGCGCTGGGCGAGCTGGTCAACGAGTACGCCGCGCACAGCCCGGACTTCGTCGCCGGCTGGCGCAGCCACGACGTGCACCTCCGGCCGACGCTGCGCAAACGCCTGCACCACCCCGAACTCGGCGAGCTGGAACTGGACCGTCAGACCCTGCTCGTGCCCGGCACCAGCCTGCGGCTGGTGCTGTACACCGCGGACCCCGGCAGCCGGAGCGCCACCGCACTGGCCGAGCTGGGCCCTCCCGACGCGGGACCGTGACCGTCGGTCGGGATCAGGTCCAGGCCAGCCGTTCCTGGCCGTGGGGGTCGTCGACCTGGGACCACTCGGTGTCGATGCGCATGGTGGCGCGGCGGCCGGTGTCGTACCGGTCCCAGCCGGGGTCGCCGGTCCGGGCGAACCGGATCCAGGTCTCGTGGACGCGGGTGGCGAGGTCGGCGGGGGCCTGGTCGGGGCCGAGCAGGGCGTGGGGGCCGTTGAGTTCGGGCCGGTCGGCGAGGTCGAAGACGAAGGGCAGTTCGACCCCGTGGGCGGCGCCGAGTTCTCCGCCCAGGGCCTGCGAGCGCCAGGCGAACTCGTAGGCATAGGTGGCGGCGGACCGCGGATGGGCGGCATGGGCGTCGGCCAGAGCGCGGCTGCCCACGCCGAACAGGGCGTCGCCCATGATGGCGGAGCGCAGTTCGGCGAAGGACGCCCCGGGGCGCGAGGCGCGGTAGGTCTCGACGAGCCGCGCGGGGTCCGGGTGCGAGCGTGCGGCGGTCTCGTCGACGTCGGCGGCGGTCGAGGTGGCGTACTTGCCCACCGGGGCCAGGTAGAGGTTCCCCTCTTCGGTGTTGGTGCCGACGAGCAGGTCGACGTCGGCGCCGCCGGCGGCGACGGACACGGCGGGCTGGGTGTCCAGGACCAGGCTGAAGGGGCTGAGGCCGATCAGCGGATCGCCGTGGGTCCCGGTCCGCAGATCGATGCCCGTGAGCGTGCCGGCCGCCTCGACGAGCCGCTCGTCGGGGACGCCGGCGAAGGCGTCGACCGAGGGCTCGACACCCAGGGCAGTGCTCGCGGCCCTGGTGACACGGGCGGCCTGCTCGGGCGTGAACGCGCCCAGGCCGCTGCCGCTCTGCACGATCGCGCGGCGGAACAGTCCGGCGGCCTCGGGGGTGGCGAGGACGCCGCCGACGACGGTCGCCCCGGCGGACTGGCCGAAGAGGGTGACGTTGTGCGGGTCGCCGCCGAAAGCGGCGACGTTCTCCCGCACCCAGCGCAGTGCGGCGACCACGTCGAGCAGACCGCGGTTGGCGGGCGCCCCGGGGAGGTCGAGGAACCCGGCGATGCCGAGCCGGTAGTTGAGGGTGACGAGGACGACGCCGTCGCGGGCGAAGGCGGAGCCGTCGTACAAGGTCGCCCGCGTCGATCCGGCGACGAAGCCGCCGCCGTGGACGAAGACCATGACCGGCAGGTCGCCGCCCCCCGTGGCGGGCGTGAAGACGTTGACGGTGAGGTAGTCCTCGCCGCGGATCCAGCCGGTGCCGAAGTAGGGGGTCATGTCGATGTCGCCGAGCCTGCGTTGGGCCTGCGGGGCGGTGGGTCCCGGCACGGTGGCGTCCCGTACGCCCGGCCACGGTTCGTGCGGGCGCGGCGGGGCGAACCGGTCGGCGCCGCGGGGCGGGGCGGCGTACGGAATGTTCCGGAAGGTGAGGGTGCGGCCCCGACGCAGGCCGCGAGCGGTGCCCTGCGCGGTGGTCACGACGGGGGAGGGGTGCTGGTTCATCGCGTGTGTCCTTCTCGTCTTTCCTGCCGTGGGCCTCAGACCTGCTCGGTGTACGGGGAGAAGGGCGCCCAGCCCTTGACGGCGAACTTGCCGCCCGAGCGGACGACTTCGGCGGCGCCGTGGCCGCCGAGGTGTGCGGGGAAGACGAGGGCGTTGCTGTCGGCCGCCGAGCCCAGGAGCTTGTGGCGGGTGGCGCGTGCTTCGGCGGGGTCCTCGCAGAAGCAGCTGTTGGCGTCGGGCTCGTGGATCTGGATCGGGCTGTGCATCAGGTCGCCGACGAACAGGGCGCGGTCGGAGCCGGACTCCAGCCGCAGCACCGATGAGCCGGGGGTGTGGCCGGGAGCGAGGTCGAGGCGCAGGTGGGAGTCGATACGGTGGCCGTCCTCCCACAGCAGGGTGAGGCCGGCCTCGTGCACGGGGGCGACGCTGTCCTCGAAGACGTTCTGGTTGCCGCGGCCGAGCCGGGTCTTGATCTCGTTGGCGGGGTTCCAGTAGTCGAAGTCGGCCTTCGCCATGAGGTAGGTGGCGTTGGGGAACGTCGGTACCCAGGTCCGGCCGTCGAGGTAGGTGTTCCAGCCGACGTGGTCGATGTGCAGGTGGGTGTTGATCACGATGTCGACGTCCTCGGGGCGCACCCCGGCGCGGGCGAGATTGCCCAGGAAGTCGGTGTCCAGGCGGCTCCACACCGGAGCGTACGGCCGGTCCTTGTGGTTGCCGACGCCGGTGTCGACCAGGATGGTCCTGCCCTCGCTGCGCAGGACCCAGGTCTGGATCGCGGTGTTGACGACGCGGGTCTCGGCGTTCAGGAAGTCCGGCACCAGCCAGGAACGGTGCGTGTCCCAGGCCTGGGCCGGACTGTCCGGGACGAACGCCTCGGGCGTCATGCCGACGGGGCCGTAGTACTCCCGGACTCGCGTCACGGTGACGTCGCCCAGGGTGATGGTGTCCACGATGGTCTCCGGTTCGATCGATGACGTGTGTACAGGCCGCAGGCGCGGGCTGGACACGGATGAGCCTCTGCTCATGACGGGTAGGGGGCGTTGCGCTGCGCCTCTGCCGGGGCCGTGCGCAGGTGGTGCCGTGACTGCGGGTCGCGGCGTCTGCTGCTTCCGGGCGGTCCGCAGCCGAGGCTGGTCGCGGGCATCGGACCGCGGGGTCCTCGCCGTGCGGGCGGGCCGCCCGGAACGCGTCCGTTCGCGGGCGGCCCTGCTCAGCCATGGTGCGTCCGGCCGGGCGCGGCGCGGTATGCGTCATGTGACTGCACCTGGGCGCAGCGGTCCCCGCGCGGGGACAGTGCTCCGGCGCCCTCCCTCCCGCAGACGGTCGACGCGTCGTGAGGGGAGTGCTCCCGGGTGCTGAGGCGCCCGCCTCGGGACAGTCCTCGACGTGCGGGCCGGCACGGGTGCGGCGGCGGACGCAGCCGTCTCAGATCTGGGTGCCGGTGCCTGACAGGGGGCCTTCGATCACATCGCGGAGCTGTGACCGGGCGGTGATGCCCAGTTTGGGAAACACCCGGTAGAGGTGGGAGCCGACCGTGCGGGGCGAAAGGAACAGGGTCTCTCCGATCTCGCGGTTCGTCAGGCCGCGGGCGGCGAGTCGCACGATCTGTTGCTGCTGTGGGCTCAGTTCGGTGAGGGCACTGGGCACCACGCCGTCGGCGGCGGTGATGCCGGCGGCGCGAAGTTCTGCCTGCGCCCGCTCGGTCCAGGGCCGCGCGCCGAGTCGTCGGAAGGTGTCGAGTGCCATGATCAGCTGCGGGCGGGCCTCGGCGATGCGCCGTCGTCTTCTGAGCCATTCGCCGTAGTCCAGCCGCGTCTGTGCCCGCTCGAACGGCCACTGCTCGCCCGTGTCGTCCGCCAGCGCGGCCCGGAAGTACCGTTCTGCGTGCTCCGGTTCGGCGAGCAGAGCGCGGCCTCGGTCGAGCAGCGCGGTGACCCGCGCCGACACGCCTGTGCCCAGGCGTCGCGCCGATCGCTCCAGCAGGGCGGCGGCGTCCTTCCGCCGGCCCAGGCGGGCGGCAGCCGAGGCCAACTCGGCCAGGAGGGTGTAGGAGACGTGGTAGTGCACCGGATCGCCGTCGTCGGTGAAGGCGGACCGGAGCTGCGCGTACGCGGTGTCGTAGTCGCCCTCGGCCGTTGCCGCCAGACCCAGGGCCCGGCGGGCGAAGACCGCGACGGAGCGGCTCTCCAGCGGGTCGACGAGGACCAGTGCCCGCTCGGCACCCCGTCGCGCGTCTGCCGACTCGCCGAGCAGCGCGAGCACCGTCGCGTCGAGCACATGCGCACACGCCTCGGCGTGGTCCAGCCCTGCCACGGACGCCACCGCCGAGATATCGGCGGCCACCGAGCGGGCCTCGGTCCACCGGCCCTGCTCCAGATAGGCCCAGCCGACGGCACATCCCAGACCGTCCGGGAGCGAGCCACGGGCCTGCCACCGGTCGAACGCCTCGTCGAAGGTCCGGGCAGCCAGGGCGGTCTGGTCCAGGATCCACGCCACGATGGCGAGCGCGGTGAGACTGTCGGCGTCGTCCTTGGCCTCGGCGATCAGTCCGGGCAGCGCCGGGACGAGGGAGGCTCCCGCGCCGTAGGGGTCGGAGACGGCCGGCACCCAGGCGCGCAGGGCGTCCCTGACGGTGGCGTCCGGCGCAGCGCCGAGCAGCTTCTCGATGTGCTGCCGCTGGGACTCCTCGCCCGAGTAGTAGCGGACCACCGCCGCCGCGGCGAGCGCCTCCAGCAGACGGGGTGACCGGGTGTCCGCGGCCTCCTCGGCGATGCGCGTCAGCAGGGCGAAGGCCGCCGCATGGTGCCGACGCAGGGCCATGAGCCGTCCGGTGGCCAGCGACGCCCTGCTGATCAGCGCTGGATCGTCACTGCGCCCCCGGACCTCGGCGGCCAGGCGGTCCACCCAGTCGAGCTGACCGGTGAAGACGGCCATGGCGGCGGCCTCGGTCAGCAGCCGCGCCTGGTCCGCGCGGCTCGGGCTCAGCTCCGCCGCGCGCTCCAGAGCGGCGGCAGCGGCCGCGTAACCGCCCCGACGCCGGGCCCGGTCGGCCGTCTGCCGCAGGGCGGCCGACACGTCCTCGTCGGGGCGTGTGGTCGCGGCGGCGAGGTGCCAGGCGCGGCGGTCGGGCTCCTCGCTCAGCAACTCGGCGAGCGCGAGATGCGCGTGCCCGCGTTCCTCGAAGGACGCCGCGTGGTAGACGGCCGAGCGGATGAGCGGGTGGCGGAAGGAGATCCGGGCACCGTCTCGGCGTACGAGACCGGCCCGCTCCGCAGGCGCCCACGTCTCGTCGTCGGCCTGGGGGAGTCCTCGATGAGCAGTCGGTGCGTCCGTCGCATCGGCAGCCGCGAGCAGCAGGAGGGAGCGGCGCGTCACGTCCGGCAGGAGCCGCGCGTGCTGCGCGAAGATCCGCTCCAATCGGTCGGTGACGGGCAGCGGGCCCTCCACGGTGCCGCCGTCGGGCTGCTGGGTCGCGGCGGCGCGGGCCAGTTCGATCAGGGCGAGCGGATTTCCGGCCGCCTCCTGCAGCACGCGCACCCGGGTGCGCCCGACGGGCGGGGCCGGCTGTCGGTCGAGCAACCGGTTCGCTGCCTCGCCGCTCAACGGACCGACGTCGAGACGCTCGTATCCCTTGTCGAACCCGGGCAGCACGGCCGCGGCGCGCGCACCCAGCAGCAGCGTGACGGGTTCCCTGTCCATGCGTCGGGCCACGAAGGAGAGAACGTCCAACGATGCGCGGTCGATCCACTGGGCATCGTCGATCACCAAGAGCAGCGGCGCCGGTTCCGCCAGCTCCGACACCAAGGTGAGAACCGCGAGACCGACCAGCATGCCGTCAGGGGCCTGGGCGCATTCGCTCAGACCCAGGGCCGCCCGGAGCGCGGAGTGCTGCCGCGCCGGCAGGCTGTCCAACTCGCCGAGGACCGGGCGGAGCATCTGATGAAGGCCCGCGAACCCGAGGTGCGCCTCGGACTCGCTGCCGACCGCTCGCAGTACCCGGCTGCCCTCGCGCCGCGCGCGGTCGGCCGCGAGGTCGAGCAGTACGCTCTTGCCGGCCCCGGGTTCTCCCGTGAGGATCAACACCTCGCTGTGGCACCGGTCGATGGCGAGGCGCCGCATGATTTCCGCGGTCTCGGTCTCCCGACCCACCATCGTCAGTGCACGATCGCGTGTCGAGCCCTGGTTCCCTCGCGTCATTCCACCATTTTCCACGCATGCTCCAGGAGGCGAGATCGCCTCGATGCCGAGAGGCATCAAGAAGGCCGTCGGACGTGGCAGTGGGTGATCGGTGCTGAGGGGACCTGGCCCGGCGGAGGGCGTCCGCGAGTGGCCATGACGCGAGGCGGCCGGTACCTGAGCACGCGGGCGTAGGCTCTCGAGGATGCGGATAGGCGAGTTGTCCAAGCGCACGGGCGTGAGCCCGCGCTCACTGCGCTACTACGAAGATCAGGGCCTGCTGACCAGCTCACGCTCCGACGCGGGGCAGCGTCACTACTCCGATGCCGCGGTCCAGCGGGTGTCACTCATCCGACAGCTGCTGGAGGCGGGCCTGTCCAGCAGGGTGATCGCGACGGTGCTGCCGTGTGTGGACGACCCGGGTGACCTGGACGTCGCCGAGGAGACGTTCAGGGCGATGATGCGCGAGCGTGACCGGATCGACGCCGAGATCGCGCACCTGATCGAGACTCGGGACGCACTCGACGTGCTGGTCAGGGCCAACAGCCGACACCGGGCTGAGCTGTCCACGGCGCGGGAGCCGGTGGCGCAAGAGGTCTGAGGTTGTGTGATCTGCGTCTCAGCCGGTTGCCCTTCACATCAATGTCAGAGGTGAGGATGGCGACAACGCCCGGAAGTACCGGGCCGGTTGTACGAGAGGCGGCGAAAGATGGGGAAGGCGTGGGGTTTCGGCAGGCACGGCGGGCCCGAGGTGCAGGAGTTCTTCGATCGTCCCGACCCTGCTCCGGGGCGCGGCGAGGTGCTGATCCGGGTGGACGTCGCCGGCGTCAATCCCCTCGACCACCTTCTGCGCTCGGGTCCGGTCGAAGGGCTCGACGGCGGGCGTCCGTTTCCCCGCGTGCTGGGCATGGAGGCAGCCGGAACCGTCCTCGCCCTGGGGGAGGACGTCAACGGGCTCGAGGTGGGTGACGCGGTCTTCGGCTTCGCACTCACCGGTGGCGGCACCTACGCCGAGACGACGGTGCTGTCCGCGCCGCACACCGCGCGCATCCCGGAGGGTCTGTCCGCGACCGTGGCGGCAACGCTGCCGGTGGCCGGGACGACCGCGGTGGACGTGCTCGACCAGCTCGGCCTCCCGGCCGGTGCCACGGTCCTGGTCAACGGAGTAGGGGGCGGGGTCGGCCTCGCCGTCGCCCGGCTGGCCGTCGGGCGCGGGCTGCGGGTGATCGGCACCGGGAGTACCGCCAAACGCGAGCACGCCGAGGCCGTCGGGGTGCGGTTCGTCGACTACACCGCTGAGGACGTCGCCGCCGTGGCACGCGCGCTGGTTCCGGACGGCTTCGACGGGATCGTCGACCTGGCCGGCGGCAGCTCGCTGCGGACGGTCGCTCCGCTGGCCCAGGACCCCCGCAACGTCATCGCCGTGGGTGACATGTCCGTGCCCGATCTCGGTGGGCGTTTCGTCGAGCGTCGCGTCGACCGCGAGAACCTGGAGCGGTCGGCCCGGCTGGCCCTCGACGGCCTGCTCGCACCCGTGATCACCGCGGTCCACGCCCTCTCCGACGCCCCGGCCGCCCTCGCCGCCGTCGAGAACGGTCACGCCTCGGGAAAGATCGTCATCAGGGTGGCATGAGAAGTGCCCGGCCGTCCGGCACTGTCCACCGTCCACCGCCCCGGGTGCCGTCTGCGCGGCTCACGCCGAAGAGGGCCGCATGGCCATACTTTTCCGTGACGTGGCGACACCGCACAGTGAGACCCGCTGGCCGGGGCGTGGGGGCCGTCCGCAGCCGTGCCGGGGGAGTGGACAGAGCCTGAGAGAGTGGGGGAATGGATGTAGAACGCAGGAACAACGTCACGGTCACCGGTAACCCGTCCGGACCGACGGTGGTGCTGGCGCACGGCTTCGGCTGTGACCAGAACATGTGGCGTCTGACCGTGCCCGCGCTGGCCGACGACTACCGGGTGGTGCTGTTCGACTACGTCGGTGCGGGCCGGTCCGACCTTTCCGCGTTCTCGGAGGACCGCTATGCCTCGCTGGACGGTTACGCGCAGGACGTGGTCGAGGTCTGCGAGGCGCTCGATCTGCGGGATGCGGTGTTCGTGGGGCATTCGGTCAGCGCGATGATCGGCGTGTTGGCGGTCGGTAGGGCGCCGGAGCGTCTCAGGGCGCTGGTGATGGTCGCTCCGTCCCCGCGGTACATCGACGACGACGGCTACCGGGGCGGGTTCACCGCCGAGGACATCGCCGAACTCCTGGCGTCGCTGGAGTCGAACTACCTGGGCTGGTCGGCGGCGATGGCACCGGTGATCATGGGCAACGCGGACAGGCCCGAACTCGGCGAGGAACTGAAGAACAGCTTCTGTGCCACCGACCCCGACATGGCCCGCGTCTTCGCCCGGACCACGTTCCTGTCGGACTCGCGGGACGACCTCAAGGCGGTGGCGGTGCCGACGCTGATCCTGGACTGCGCCCGGGACGTCATCGCCCCACGTGAGGTCGGCGCGTTCGTCCACCAGGCGATCCCCGGCTCGACACTGGTGACACTCGACGCGACCGGGCACTGCCCGCACCTTTCCGCACCCGAGGCCACCAACGAAGCGATCACCGATTTCCTGGCGCGTCTGCCGTGATGTGCCGCATCGGCCAGGAGCCCGGTCCGCACGACGCGGACAACGAGGACGACGAAGAAGGACCGACTGCGGCGTTCGCCGCGTTGCTGGAGGACAGCGTCGAGGAACTCTACGAGAACGCGCCCTGCGGGTACCTGTCCACGCTGATGGACGGCACCATCGCCAAGATCAACGGCACGTTGCTGGCCTGGCTCGGCCAGGAGCGGGACGCCGTGGTGGGCCGGATGCGGTTCACCGACCTGCTGACCGTGGGCGGCAAGCTCTACCACGAGACCCACTTCTCGCCCCTGCTGCGGATGCAGGGCGAGCTGAGCGGCATCGCCCTGGAGATCAAGGAGGCGGGCGGCGGGCGCATACCGGTCCTGGTCTCCTCCGTCGTCAAACACGGCGGCGGCGGAGAACCCCAGCTGATCCGCACCACCGTCTTCGACGCCCGCGACCGCCGCGCCTACGAGGAAGAACTCCTGGGAGCCCGTAAGGCGGCCGAACAGGCGCGCAAGGAGGCGGAGGCGGACCGTGCCCGGCTGCAGGACGCCCTGGCCGTGCTGCAGCAGTCGCTGCTGCCGGACTCCCTGCCCTCGGTGCCGGGACTGGACGCGGCCGCCCACTACCGCACCGCTTCCCCGGACCGGCTCGGCGGCGACTTCTACGATCTCTTCCCCATCGACGCCGATCGCTTCGCCTTCTTCCTCGGCGATGTGTGCGGCAAGGGTCCCCAAGCCGCCGCGGTCACCTCACTGACCCGCTACACCCTGCGCGCCGCCGCTGTGCACGACCCCGACCCCGTGTCCGCCCTGACGACTCTCAACCAGGTGCTCCATGAGCGCTACACCGGCGGTGACCCGCGCTACTGCACCACGATCTTCGGCACCCTGGCCCCCGACCCCGCCACGGGACGGGTCACCGTCCATCTGGCCGCGGGCGGGCACCCTCCGGCACTCGTCCTGCGCGGCAACGGGAAGACCGAGTACCTCCCTACTCCCGGCGGCCTCCTCGTCGGTGTCCTGCCCACCGCGACCTTCACCGCCGCCACGACCGTGCTGGAACCCGGGGACACGCTGCTGCTCTACACCGACGGCCTGACCGAGGCCCGTACCGGCGACGACCGCACCGCCCTCTACGGTGACGAGGCGCTGCTCGACTTCGCCGCCGACCACGCCGGCCGCTCGGCCCAGGACGTGATCCAGGCCCTCACCGGCCTGCTGGACGACCTCGGTGACGGCCTCGACGACGACACAGCCCTGCTCGCCCTCGGCGCACCCGCCCTCACCCCCCGGACCGAAGCCACCGCATGAACCCGCTGCAGACCACCATCCGCCACGCTCCCACCGGACCCGTCCTGGAGGTCAACGGCGACCTCGACTACACCAGTGCCGGCGAGTTCCGCGCACTGATCACCGCGCTGACCCTCCAGCCCGGCCAGCGCCTCGTCCTGGATCTGACCGGTCTGGAGTTCTGCGACTCCAGCGGCATCACCGCCATGATCGTCGCCCGCAACCACGTCCACGCCGCCGACGCCGACATCGCACTCGCCGCCGTCCCCGACCACACCTTGCGCGTGCTGCGCATGGTCGGGCTCGACCAGATCCTGGCTCTCCACCCCGACAGCGAGGCCGCCACACGACCTTGACCCGCGAGGCGGCGGCGGGCACACGCATCATGCGGGTGTCGTGCGTCCGCCACGACGGCACGGGCGGCCTGCGGTCTGTGCCGGTTCTCGAACGGGGCGCGCCCCGACCTCGCGGTGGCCCGAGCAGCGGGCACCCTCCGTTACGCCGCGCAGCCCCGGGCCTGCACCCGAGAACCCGCCCCTTCGGCCGGCTGCCTCACCGAGCTGCCAGGGATCGACGTGCCCGCAGACGAGCAACAGCCCGACGACCGCTCCGGCATGTGAAGATCACGCGCAGACGGCATCCACGGGATTGATCTTGGGCATGCATCGGCCGCACCTCGATGCCCCCACCATGAGGAGAGCCGAGCAGTGAGCACCCCCCTCTTCACGCCCACACCGACGGCGCCGGGCAGCCTCCCCCTGATCGGACACGCCCACCGTCTCGCCCGCACCCCCCTGCCCTTCATGGCCTCGCTGCGAGAGCACGGCAGCGTCGTCCGCATACGCATCGGCACCGCGCCCGCCTACGTGGTCACCGACCCTGCCCTCACCCGCAAGGTCCTGGTCACCGACGCCACCGACTTCACCAAGGGCGGCAAGATCATCGACGCTCTGCGCGTGTTCTTCGGTGACGGACTCGCCACCGTGGCCGACGGAGACGTCCACCTGCGCAACCGACGCCTGATGCAGCCGATGTTCAACAAAGCGCACATCGCCACCCGAGGCGACGCCATGATCGACCAGGTCCGGTCCATGGTCGCCACCTGGGAGGACGGCGAACACCGGGACGTCTTCGCCGACATGAACAACCTGACCCTGGCGGCCTTCCTCGTCGCGCTGTTCGGCACCGACCTGCCGCCTCACCTGCAAGACGAGTTCACCACCCTCATGCCGGCCATCATGAAAGGAACGATCCGCCAGACGATCCTGCCGCCCTGGGTCAACCGGCTGCCGCTTCCGGCGAACCGCGCCCACGCAGCCCGGGTCGCCCGTCTGCGCACCCTCATCGACCAGGCCATCGACCACCACACCGGCCGACTGCCCAGCTCGACGGGGGCGGCGGCGCCGACCGGATGCCCCCACGCCGCCCGCCCCACCGGCCTGTTCGAGACTCTTCTCACCGCACCGGAGCCCCTGAGCCGTCAGCAGCTCCAGGACGAAGCCATCACCCTGCTGACCGGAGCCATCGAGACCACCGGCACCACCCTCGCCTGGACCCTGTACGAGATCAGCCAGGACCCGCACGTCGAACAACGCCTGCGCGCCGAACTCGCCTCGGTCTGCCAGGACCGGCCGCTTCGCTACACCGACGTCGACCAACTCCACTACGCCCGCAGAGTGCTGCAAGAAGCCGTGCGCAAGTACGGGCCGGCCTGGATGGTGACGCGCACCGCGACCCGGGACACCCGGCTCGGCGGACACTCCATTCCAGCGGGCGCGGACGTCGTCTGGAGCCCCTACCTTCACCAGCACGACCCGGAGGTCTTTCCGGAACCCGGTCGTTTCGACCCGGACCGCTGGACGCGCGCGGAGACCACGGCGGCCCGTGGCTCCTTCCTCGCCTTCGGCGACGGACGTCGCAAGTGCATCGGTGAGAACTTCGCCTGGGCCGAGCTGCAGATCATCCTGGCGACCATCCTCCAGAACTGGTCGCACCTTCAGCTGACGACACGGCCGCCGCGGCCGCAAGCCGTCGTCACCGTCAAACCCGACCGCCTGACCATGTCCTACCGCCACCCCACCACGACCGGGCACCAGGGCGACGAAGACCGGACCCACCGCCCGCCCGCCCGACCGGTATAGAGCGGACACCGACCGAAGTCGTGCCCGCGCTTCGGCGCGACCGTCAGCGTGGCCGCCGTTGCACGACGTCGGCGAGCACCGTGGTCACGAGCTTGTCGACGGTTGCCGTGGGCGGCGGGCCGGGGTCGCGGTCCGCGAACAGGAGATGCCCGCCACCGACCAGGGAGAGAGTGAGCGAGTCGATGTCGGCGTCGGCCGCGATGCGGCCCAGCTCACGCTCGTCGGCCAGGTAGGCGGAGATCGCGGTCGCGACCTGGGCGAGGATCGCGATGCCGCCCCCGGGAGTGGCTCGTCGAAGCCGCGCGCGCAGCTCGTCCCGGAAGGTGATGAGCGGGATGACGGCCACCGGAACCGGGCCGAACAGGGTGGTCAGCGCGGTGGTGAGATTGTCGGTCACCGTGCCGGTGCCCGCGGATTCGCGCAGCGCGCTCGCCTGCGTCTCCAACTGCGCGGCCCGGTCGAGCACGAGGTCGGTGAGGAAGGCGTCGAAGTCGCTGAAGTACCGGTGCAGGACGCCTTTGGCACAGCCCGCCTCGTCGGTGACGGCGCGGCTGGTCAGGGCGTCCGGCCCGTCCCGCAGCAGCACGCGTTCGGCGGCGTCGAACAACTGCTGGCGCGCGTCGCGAAGGTGCACCCCGGTCGGCACTCACAGATCCTCTCGTGCGTCGGACTGTCGGCATCCATTGCCCAGTGGGCATGTGCCCACTAAAGTGGGCGCATGCCCACCTTACCGCGAGAGCAACCAGAACCTTCCCGACTGGAGTCGCATGAAGTCCGGCGGATGGCCGAGTCGTTCGGTGCGGACGCGCAACGCTACGACCGGGCCCGGCCCGGCTATCCCGACGCGTTGGTGGCGCGGATCGTCGCGGGGAGCCCTGGGCCCGAGGTGCTGGACGTGGGCTGCGGCACCGGCATCGCGGCCCGCCAGTTCCAGGCCGCCGGCTGCGCCGTGCTCGGCGTCGAGCCGGACGAGCGGATGGCCGAGTTCGCGCGCGCCCACGGCCTGGAGGTCGAGGTGGCGACGTTCGAAGCCTGGCGGCCCGCTGGACGGACGTTCGACGCGGTGATCGCGGCCCAGTCCTGGCACTGGGTGGATCCGGTCGCCGGCGCGGTCAAGGCGGCCCGGGCACTGCGTCCGGACGGGCGTCTGGCGATCTTCGGGCACGTGTACGAGCCGCCCGCCGAGGTGGCCGAACCGTTCGCCGCCGCCTACCGGCGGGTGGTGCCGGACTCGCCGTTCAGCGGTCAGCCGGCCCGACGCCCACTGGACATGTACCGAGCGGGGTACGCGAAGTTCGCCGACGCGATCCGTCGGACCGGGCGCTTCGACGCCCCCGAACAGTGGCGATTCGACTGGGAACGGTCCTATACGCGCGACCAATGGCTGGAGCTGCTTCCCACCACCGGCGGCCTCACCCGACTCCCTCCCGACCGGACAGCCGAGATCCTTGACGCGGTCGGGGCCGCCATCGACTCGATGGGCGGTTGCTTCACGATGCTCTACACCACCCTGGCCACGACCGCCGTACGCGCCGGCACCTCCTGACCCTCCCGGGGCGTTGGCCGCGCGGTTCCCCGCTCCACGTCCACTCGATCATCCGCACCCCCCACGGCAAGGACTACGGCGACGACCTGCTGCGGCAGCACTACCCGACCTCGCCGAGGTCCTGCTCGAGTTCCTCCACGGCGTCCGTCCACAGGCCGGGCAACCGCCCGCCGTGGGGAAGCGCGTCGTCCACCGTGAAGGAGACCTCGGCCCAGTCCCCGAAGAAGGCCAGTCCCACGCCGCAGAGGTGGCCCGGCAGGAGCAGCGGGAGCAGCGCGGCGCCCGTGACGTCGGTGGCGCCCAGGGCGCCGTCCTCGGCGAGCGGCACGGAGGTCGCCACCAGCGCGGTGACGCGCGGTGAGGTGATCTGCCGCATGTACCAGGCCGTGGGCCGGGCGGGCATGTACCGGACCAGATCGTGGATGGCCTGCCTCCGTGGCCTCCGCTTCACCGCGGAAGTCGCCGCCGCGACGAGTTCCAGCCGCCGAAGGGGCGAGGACTCGGTCAGGGGGAGCCGCACCCGGACGGCGAAGGTGCGGTTCCCCCACGTCTGCTCCTCGTCGTGCCGGCGTGCGTCCACGGGCAGCAACGCCGACGTGTGGGGCAGGGGGATGCCGGCCTCCTCCGACCACCTGCCCAGGGCACCCGCCAGCGCCGCGAGGTGAACGTCGTTCGCCGACACCCCCCGTGCCCTGCCGATCCCGCGCAGCCTCTCGACGGGCAGCCGGGCCCGCAGCAGTTTCCGCCGTCCGGTGGGTACGAAGGCCGTCGAGGACCGCCGGCCCGGACGCGGAAGGACGTCGAAGGCGTACGCCACCGCGAGACCCAGCGCCGTGACCGTCCTGCGCAGGTTCTCCCCGCGACCGCGCGGCCGGGGCAACGGTCGGAGGGCGGGCTCGCCGGTACCGAGCAGAGTACGGAAGGCGAGGGCGGCGGCGACACCGTCCTGGCACACGTGCTCGAAGCGGTAACACACGGCGTACTCGTCGGGCGTCTCACCGTGCACCAGCCACAGTCCCCAGGGCGCGTCGCGGGGAAGTGGTGCGCCGAGGGCGGTCTCCAAGGGCGACGGCGGTGCCTCCGGGCCGGCCGTCACCACTTCGTGGACGTGGCGTTCCAGAGTGAACGCCTCGTCCGGACGCCACACGGGCGGCCGCGCGGTCCGTTCCAACCGATAGGTGAGCATGGGGAGTTCCGGCAGACGCATCCCGACGTAGGCGCGGAAGTCGGCCAGGCTCGGTGGCCGGCCGCTGAGGTACGCGATGCCTCCCGTGTCCCAGCGGGCACCGGGACGGGCCTGCTCCAGTCTGAGGTACGCGCGGTCGATCGGGTGCGTACGCACGTCGGCGGGCATGGTCACCATCTTCCGGTCGAGGCGGTCCGGCGGGGCCGGGAAGCGGTCGGCATCGAGGAGGGCACGCCGACCGGCGGACGGAGGAGCGGGGGGCCGGGGTGGGCGGTCGCTCGAACGGGCGGCGACCGGGTCGGAAGCACAAGGTAGACGGCCCTCCGCTGTGCGGACGCGGAGTCCCAAGGGTTCTTCACGCGGCCGGACCAGGTGTTCGCGTGCCTGTTCGTCAACCTCCGTACCCGGGGAACGCCTTGGGGGATGACCATGGGCGGAAGGGGACGCAGCCGACCCCCGCCACCTGGCACTGTCCTCGGTGTGCGTGCGGAGCGTCCGACGGGGAGGCCGGGGATGAGAGCGGGCGAGTCGGTGGCGCGGCGGCGATTACGGCCACCCGCCTCCTCGGGGCGCGAGCACCGGGAGTCACGGTCGTGAACATCGCCCTCACCGGTGCCACCGGATTCCTCGGCCTCCGCCTGCTGCGGTGCCTGCTGGAGCGGGACGGAACGCTGACCTTGCT
Source organism: Streptomyces rochei (assembly GCA_002155895.1). Classification (GTDB taxonomy): domain Bacteria; phylum Actinomycetota; class Actinomycetes; order Streptomycetales; family Streptomycetaceae; genus Streptomyces; species Streptomyces rochei. The sequence goes on along the minus strand of MUMD01000006.1, from coordinate 5,658 downwards.
CACCCACGCGGCCTCGGCGGACCCCTTCGGCCGCATCACACGGTTCCTCGAGGTGTCCGGTGCGCCGGAACGGATGATCGCGGAACTGCCCACGCGGGTGCGGGTGGTACCCACCGACCTGAGCCGGCCGCTCATGGGGTTGCCCGCGGACCGGTTCCGGGAACTGGCGGACCGCTTCGACGCGCTCTGGCACTGCGCCGGCTCCATCAACCTGGAGGGCGACCTCGCCTCGCTGCGCCGGGTGAACGTCGAAGGAACCAGAGCCGTACTGGAGTTGGCCGCCGCCGGGGGCCGTCGACCGGTGGTTCACCACGTCAGCACGGCCTTCGTGGCCGGAGCACGCCGTGAGGGCGTGATCTACGAGGACGAACTCGACGACGCCCACGGCTTCGAGAACGCCTACGAGCGGTCCAAGTACGAGGCCGAGACCCTGGTGCACGCATGGTCGCGGACCCACCGCAGGCCGGTGATCGTCCTGCGGCCGAGCATCCTGGTGACGAACCTGCCCCCGCACCCCGAACTGCCCCGGCACCCGCTGCAGGTCCTGGACCACTTGGTGGGGGACGCGCTGCGCGCCGTCGGTCTCGCGGACCCGGGACGTGCGCGGTCCGAACGGCCCGTCGCCCGACTGGTCGGCCGACGCTACGGCCACCTCAACATGATGCCCGTCGAGGACGCGGCGAAAGTCATGCTGCGCCTGGCGGACCGGGAGCCGTCCGGCCGGGTCGACACCTACCACGTCGTCCACGAGCACGACGTTCCGGTGGCCGCGATCACCGAACTCATGGAGCGGCTCGCGCCCCTGCGGACCCGCCTGGTCGAGAGGCGACCCGACGACGTGTCCGCCTTCGAAGCGTCCATGGACTTCTACCCCGGCATCACGCCCTACCTGAGCCACCTGCGCCGCTACGACGACACCCGGGTACGCACCGCGCTGGGAACCCCCCGGTCCGTCACCCGGGTGGACCTCGACTACCTGCTGTCCGGTCTCCGCCCGGCGCCCCCGGCCCGCGCGGAGGCGGTTCCCGCGCAGCAGCGGCATTGACCCGCCCCGGGCCTCTCAGCCGACCGTCACCCGTACGCACGCCTCCTTGGAGCCCGCCCTTGTCCGCTCCCGCCCGGCCCGGCAGCACGGATACGCAACCGCCGGCCTTCTCACCCGAAGCGATCACCGCCGGTACCCGACGCATCCGGGAGCACGTGCACGTCGTCACCGACAGCACCCGCCGGACCCTCGGCCTGGCCTTCGGACCGCGCCCGGCCGACGAGGTCGTCGGCACGCTGCCGCCGCTGTACCCGGAGTGGCTCGGCGGGCGCGCCTTCTGCGAGGCCCACGGTGTCCGCTTCCCCTATGTGGCGGGTGAGATGGCGAACGGCATCGCGACCACCCGCATGGTCACCGCGATGGCCCGGGCCGGCATGCTCGGCTTCTTCGGCGCGGCGGGTCTCGGCCTGCCGGAGGTCGAGCGGGCCGTGCGCGAACTGGCCGATCGGCTCCGGGACAGGACCAACTGGGGCGTGAACCTCATCCACTCACCGGCCGAACCGGGACTGGAACTGCGGGCCGCGAAGCTGCTGCTCCACCACCGGGTGCCCCGTGTGTCGCTCTCGGCCTACCTGGAACTCACGCCCGCCGCGGTGCTGTGCGCGGCCCGCGGACTGCGCCGGGACGCCGACGGGAGCGTCCTGCGGCCCACCCGGATTCTCGCCAAGGTGTCCCGGCCCGAGGTCGCCGACAAGTTCCTCTCACCCGCACCGGCCGAGCTGCTGCGCCGACTCGTCGAGCAGGGCGAGCTGAGCGCCGACGAGGCCGAACTGGCCCGCCAGGTACCGGTGGCCGAGGACGTCACGGTGGAGGCCGACAGCGGTGGCCACACCGACGGACGCCCGCTGGGCTCCCTCCTGCCCCGCGTGCTGATGCTGCGCGACGACGTCACCCGCCGTTTCGGCTACCGGCGCCCGGTCGGGGTCGGTGCCGCGGGAGGGCTCGGAACGCCCGCCGCGGTGGCCGCCGCCTTCGCGCTCGGGGCGGCCTACGTGGTGACCGGGTCGGTGAACCAGACGGCCACCGAGGCCGGCATCTCGGACGACGCCAAGACACTGCTCGCCCAGGCGGACGTCGCCGACGTCACCATGGCGCCCGCGGCGGACATGTTCGAGATGGGCGTCACCCTCCAGGTGCTGCGCCGGGGCACGATGTTCGCCCCCAGGGCCTCCCGGCTCTACGCCGCCTACCGGGCCCACCCTTCGCTGGAGGACATCCCCTCCCCGGAGCGGCAGAAGCTGGAACGGGACGTCCTCGGGGCTCCCGTCGACGAGGTGTGGGAACGGACCAAGCGGTTCTGGGCGGCACGCGACCCCGCACAGATCACACGGGCGGAGAACGACCCCAAGCACCGGATGGCCCTCGTCTTCCGCTGGTACCTGGGCAGCTCCAGCCGCTGGGCCATCGACGGGGACACCGGCCGGCGCACCGACTACCAGATCTGGTGCGGCCCGGCGGTGGGAGCGTTCAACCGGTGGACCGCCGGAGGCTTCCTCGCCGAACCGGAGAACCGCACCGTGGTGCAGATCGCGCTCAACCTCCTCGAAGGCGCCGCCGTTCTCACGCGGGCCCATCAACTGCGCACCTACGGCGTCCCGGTCCCGGCCTCGGCCTTCGCGTACACGCCGCGCAGGCTCGCGTGACCGCGCTCCCCGCCCCGGAAGCCGACGCCCCACGATAGGGAGAGCCCGTGTCCGAGACCCACCCCCCGCAGGTACCCGTCGCCGTGGTCGGCGTCGGAGCCCTGGCCCCGGGCTCGACCGACCCCACGGAGTTCTGGCGGACCGTGCTCTCGGGCCGCGACATGATCACCGACGTGCCTCCGTCGCGCTGGCTCGTCGAGGACCACTACGACCCCGACCCCGCCGCGCCGGACAAGACCTACGCGCGCAGAGGGGCGTTCCTGCCCGAGGTCGGCTTCGACCCGCTGGCCTACGGAATCCCGCCCACCACCCTCCCCGCCACCGACACCAGCCAGCTGCTCGCCCTGATGGTCGCCGACCAGGTGCTCGCCGACGCCGGCGGGCTGTCGGGTGTGGACCGCGACCGGGTCGGCGTCATCCTCGGCGCGTCCTCGCTGGAGCTGCTGAGCCACATGCAGGGGCGGACCCAACGCCCCGTGTGGTTGAAGGCCCTGCGGGAGCAGGGCGTCCCCGAGGCCGAGGCACAGTCCGTGTGCGACGCCGTCCAGGACCACTACACGCCCTGGCAGGAGGCGACGTTCCCCGGGCTCCTCGGCAACGTCGTCGCGGGACGCATCGCCAACAGGTTCGACCTGCACGGCACGAACCACACCACCGACGCCGCGTGCGCGAGTTCGTTCGCCGCCCTGTCGACCGCGGTCGCGGAACTCTCCCTGGGCCGTGCCGACCTGGTCGTCAGCGGGGGCGTCGACACCCTGAACGACATCGGCATGTTCATGTGCTTCTCGAAGACACCCGCGCTGTCGCCCACCGGGGACTGCCGGCCCTTCTCCGACCGGGCCGACGGCACGATGCTCGGTGAAGCCGTCGTGATGTACGCGCTCAAGAGGCTGACCGACGCGGAACGGGCCGGCGACCGGATCCACGCGGTGATCCGGGGGATCGGCAGCTCGTCCGACGGCAAGGGGACGGCGATCTACGCGCCCCTGCCCGAGGGCCAGGCACGGGCGCTGCGACGCGCGTACGAGCAGGCGGGCTACGACCCCGGCACGGTGGAACTCGTCGAGGCGCACGGCACCGGTACGAAGGCCGGGGACGCCGCCGAACTCGCCGCGCTGCGCACGGTGTTCGAGGAAGGCGGGCGCCGGGCCCGGCAGTGGTGCGCGATCGGCTCGGTGAAGTCCCAGATCGGCCACACCAAGTGCGCCGCGGGAGCCGCCGGCCTGCTCAAGACGGTCCTGGCCCTGCGCCACCAGGTCCTGCCGCCCACCATCAAGGTCGAGCGTCCGGCTTCCGCCCTGCGAACGCGGGACAGCCCGTTCTACGTCAACACCGAGGCACGACCATGGGTACGTCCGCCCGGCCATCCGCGCCGCGCCTCGGTGTCCAGCTTCGGCTTCGGAGGCAGCAACTTCCACGTCACCCTGGAGGAGTATGTGCCGTCGGCGGGGAACGGTCGTCCGGCGTGGCGCAGCCGGTGTGCGCCCACGGAACTGGTGCTGTTCAGCGCCCCCTCGCCGGACGCCCTGCTGGAGCGGACCATCGACCGGGGCCGCCCCCTCGCCGAGATCGCGCGGGAGGGCCAGGCCGGGTTCCGGCCCGGCGACGAGGCACGCCTGGCCGTAGTGGCGACCGACACCGACGACCTGTACGACAGGTTCGCACAGGCCGCAGCCGCGATCCAGCGGCGGCCGCACGACGCGTTCTCCCTCCCGGGCGGGACGCACTACGGCACCGGCGACCCCGCCGTCGGCAAGGTGGCGTTCCTCTTCCCGGGACAGGGAGCCCAGTACGTCGGCATGGGGGCCGACCTCGCCATGTTCGCCCCCGAGGCCCAGGCCGTCTGGGACCGTCTGGCAGGCCGCCGGTTCGACGGCCGCGCCCTGCACGGCGTGGTGTTCCCGCCTCCCGGATTCGACGACGCGGAGCGGGAGGAGCGGGCCGCCTTGCTGAACGCCACCGAGTGGGCGCAGCCGGCGCTCGCCGTGCACAGTCTGGCCCTCCTGGAGGTGGTGCGCGGCCTCGGACTGCGGCCCGACTGCGTGGGCGGCCACAGCTTCGGCGAACTGGTGGCCCTGCACGCCGCCGGAGCGCTGGACGCCGCATCCCTGGTCGCGCTGGCCCGCCGGCGGGGCGAGCTGATGCGCGCCGCGGCCGACACTCCGGGGGCGATGCTGGCCGTGGCCGCGAGCCGCGACCTGGTGACGGCCGTCCTCGCCGGAACGGGCTCGAAGAACGTGTGGCCGGCGAACCACAACGCGCCGGACCAGGTCGTGGTGTCCGGCGAGCGCGGAGCGATCGACGCGGTGGAGCGGGAGTTCCTCTCCAGGGGCGTCGCCGTGCGCCGGCTGGACGCCTCACACGCCTTCCACAGCCCGCTGGTCGCCTCGGCGGCCGAGCCGCTGTCCGCGTTCCTGAACGACCTGACCCTCACGGCACCCGTGATCGACGTGTACGGCAACGCGGACGCGGCACCGTACCCGGGGGACGCCGGCGAAGTACGCCGCAGGATCGCCGCGCACCTGGCCGCGCCCGTGCTGTTCGCGGAGCAGATCGAAGCCATGTACGCGGCGGGCGCGCGGACGTTCGTCGAGGTGGGCGCCGGGGCCGCGCTGACCGGCCTGGTCGGACGCGTCCTCGGTGACCGCGAGCACGCCGCGGTCGCCCTCGACCGCCGGGGGCAGGACGGGGTCACCACCCTGCACGGCGCGCTGGGCAGGCTCGCGGCGCGCGGTGCGCAGTTGGACTACGGCTTCCTCTGGGCGCCGTACGGACCGTCAGCGACAGCAGCGAAGGAGCGCGAACCGCGCATGACCGTGCAGATCAGCGGTGCCAATTACGGTCAGCCCTATCCCCCCGAGGGCGGGGCGGCCGAACTGCCGCCACCCAATCCGCCCCGGACTCCGCCGGTAGCCGCACCGGCCACGATGCCGGCGCCCGCCCCACCGCCGTGGCCGGTGCGGCTACCGG
>MUMD01000598.1 GCA_002155895.1 Streptomyces rochei | reverse complement strand
GGTCGCCTTCTTCGTGGTCGCCTTCTTCGTGGTCGCCTTCTTCGCGGTGGTCTTCTTGCCGGTCGTCTTCTTCGCAGCCGCCTTCTTGGCGGCCGCCTTCTCCGGGTCGGGACCGCTGGACGAGGGGCGGGGGGTCACGGGAGGGGCCTCCTGGGCGCAGTGGGGTCAAGAGGTGGGCGTCATAGCGGATCGGGAGCGGACAGGCGGCGCACCGCGGCCAGCGGGACCGTCAGCCAGTCGGGACGGTGCCGGGCCTCGTACAGGACCTCGTAGACCGCCTTGTCCGTCTCGCAGGCGCGCAGCATCACCGGGTCGGTGCGCGGGTCCTGTCCGCCGGCCTCCGCGTACCCGGTGCAGTAGGCGGCCCGGCAGGACTCCGCCCAGCCGGGCGCCGGGGCCGACGCCGAGTGCGCGGCGTAGTCGAAGGAGCGCAGCATCCCGGCGACGTCGCGCACCGGCGGCTGCGGCATCCGGCGCTCGGCCAGGGGCTTCGCGGGCTCGCCCTCGAAGTCGATCAGCGACCACTGCCCGGAGGGCGAGCGCAGGCACTGGCCGAGGTGCAGGTCCCCGTGGACGCGCTGGGCGGTCCAGGTCCGGCCCTCGGCCGCGAGGTCGCCCAGCGCGGTGAACGCCGTGCGCAGCGCGGGCGCGTACGGCCGCAGCAGGGGCACCGCCCGCGCCGCCTCCTCCAGCCGCTCGATCATGCCGTCGGCGAGCTGCCGGATCTGACCGTGGCCGAGGGTGACGGTCGGCAGCGCGCGGGCCAGCGCGGTGTGCACCTCGGCGGTGGCCCGCCCCAGCGCCCGCGCCTCGGCCACGAAGTCCTCGCCCTTGGCCAGTTCCCGCAGGGCCAGGTCCCAGCCGTCCGTCGCGCCCTGCACAAAGGGCTGGAGCACCCCCAGCACCCAGGTCCGGTCGGCCAGGTCGGCGACCAGCCACCCCGCCGGCGCGGGCACCCGGGGGCAGCCCTCGCGGGCCAGCGCGAGCGGCAGCTCCAGGTCGGGATTGACGCCCGGCACGATCCGGCGCAGCAGCTTCAGAATGAACGTATCTCCATACACGACCGACGAGTTCGACTGCTCGGCGGTCATCAGCCGGGGCACCAGCCCCGTGCGTATCTCCCGCTCGCCCTCCCGCTCGAAGCGGAGTCCGCCGACGCGGGCCCGGGTGCGGATCGCCTCCAGGAGCACCTCGGCGGGCCGGGTGTCGTGCAGGGCGTCGTAGGCGGTGCGGCCGGCCAGCGGGCCCTCGGTCACGTGTCCGATCAGCGCGGGCGCCAGCCGGGGCGGCAGCGCCTCGCGCGTGCCTATGAGGAGCTGGTAGCAGTCGCCGGGCTCCTCGGGCGCGCCCGGGGCCGCGACGGGCTGCTGGTGCGCGCGGACCAGCACGTGGTGGAGGCCGAGGCGGGCCTCGGACGGGAGCAGGTCGGTGGCGGCGACCAGCGAGAAACCGGTGACCGGACGCCCCTTGCCCGCGAACCACCGCTGCCGGGGCAGCCATTCCCGCAGGAGTGGGTCGAGTGACGCAAGGAGACCTGGCGGGCTCGTGCTCGTGACGGTGCTCGTGACGGCTTCCGACATGGCGTCGCGTCCCTTCCCCGGGTCGTCGGGGTGTTACTGATGCGTGCCCCGGGCGGAGCGGTGGAAACCGCCCCGCGCCGGGGATCGGACCGGTGTGGCCTAGACGGCGTCCTTGCGGAGCCGGAACCAGTAGAAGCCGTGTCCGCCGAGGGTCAGCAGGTACGGCAGTTCGCCGACGGCCGGGAAGCGGACCCCGCCGAACAGCTCGACCGGATGGCGTCCCTCGAAGGCACTCAGGTCCAGCTCGGTGGGCTGCGCGAACCGGGAGAAGTTGTGGACGCACAGCACCAGGTCGTCCTCGTACTCCCGCAGGAAGGCCAGCACCGCGGGGTTGGAGGAGGGCAGTTCGGTGTACGAGCCCAGGCCGAAGGCCACGTTCTGCTTGCGGATCTCGATCATGCGGCGGGTCCAGTGCAGCAGCGACGAGGGCGAGGCCATGGACGCCTCGACGTTCGTCACCTGGTAGCCGTAGACCGGGTCCATGATCGTGGGCAGGAACAGGCGGCCGGGGTCGGACGACGAGAAACCGGCGTTGCGGTCGGGCGTCCACTGCATCGGGGTGCGGACCGCGTCGCGGTCGCCGAGCCAGATGTTGTCGCCCATGCCGATCTCGTCGCCGTAGTAGAGGATCGGCGAGCCGGGCAGGGAGAGCAGCAGCGCGGTGAACAGCTCGATCTGGTCCCGGTCGTTGTCCAGGAGCGGCGCCAGGCGCCGGCGGATGCCGATGTTGGCGCGCATCCGCGGGTCCTTGGCGTACTCCGCGTACATGTAGTCGCGTTCCTCGTCGGTGACCATCTCCAGGGTCAGCTCGTCGTGGTTGCGCAGGAAGATGCCCCACTGGCAGCCGGACGGGATGGCGGGGGTCTTGGCCAGGATTTCCGAGACGGGGTAGCGCGACTCCCTGCGGACCGCCATGAAGATGCGGGGCATGACCGGGAAGTGGAAGGCCATGTGGCACTCGTCGCCGCCGGAGGCGAAGTCGCCGAAGTAGTCGACCACGTCCTCCGGCCACTGGTTGGCCTCCGCCAGCACGACCGTGTCCGGGTACTGCGCGTCGATCTCCTTGCGCACCCGCTTCAGGAAGGCGTGCGTCGCCGGAAGGTTTTCGCAGTTGGTGCCCTCCTCCTGGTACAGGTAGGGCACCGCGTCCAGCCGGAACCCGTCGATGCCGAGGTCCAGCCAGAACTTCAGGGCGGAGATCATCTCCTCCTGCACGGCCGGGTTCTCGTAGTTCAGGTCCGGCTGGTGGGAGAAGAAGCGGTGCCAGAAGTACTGCTTGCGCACCGGGTCGTAGGTCCAGTTCGACGCCTCGGTGTCGACGAAGATGATCCGCGCGTCCTGGAACTGCTTGTCGTCGTCGGCCCAGACGTAGTAGTCGCCGTAGGGGCCGTCGGGGTCCTTGCGGGACTCCTGGAACCACGGGTGCTGGTCGCTGGTGTGGTTCATGACGAAGTCGATGATCACGCGCATGCCGCGCTGGTGGGCGGCGTCCACGAACTCGACGAAGTCGGCCAGGTCGCCGAATTCGGGCAGGACGGCGGTGTAGTCGGAGACGTCGTAGCCGCCGTCGCGCAGGGGCGACTTGAAGAAGGGCGGCAGCCAGAGGCAGTCCACGCCCAGCCATTGCAGGTAGTCCAGCTTGGCGGTCAGGCCCTTGAGGTCGCCGATGCCGTCGCCGTTGGAGTCCTGGAAGGAACGGACGAGCACCTCGTAGAAGACGGCTCGCTTGAACCAGTCCGGGTCGCGGTCCTTGGCCGGGGTGTCCTCGAAGGTGTCCGGCACGGGCTCGTTGAAGATCATGTGGTGGGTGACCCTCCGATCTGCGGGTTGGACGGTCGCAGAACCGTGCAGACGTGCGCGGGCGTCCGGCCCGGCTCCAGGCGCACATAGTTGGCCCTGCCCCAGTGGTAGGTCTCGCCGGTGAGCTCGTCGCGCACCGGCACCGACTCGTGCCAGTCCAGGCCGAGTTGCGGCATGTCCAACGAGACCGTGGCCTCCTGGGTGTGGTGGGGGTCGAGGTTCACGACCACCAGAACCGTGTTCGACCCCTGCCGCTTCGAGTAGGCGATGACCTCTTCCTTGTCCGTGTGGTGGAAGTGCAGATCGCGCAGTTGGCGGAGGGCCGGACTCTCGCGGCGGATGGTGTTGAGGCGGGTGATGAGGGGGGCGATGGTGGTGCCCTCGCGGGCGGCGGTGGCCCAGTCACGGGGTTTGAGCTGGTACTTCTCGCTGTCGAGGTACTCCTCGCTGCCCTCGCGCAGGGGGGTGTTCTCGCACAGTTCGTAGCCGCTGTAGATGCCCCAGGCGGGGGAGAGGGTGGCGGCCAGGACGGCGCGGACCTCGAAGGCGGGACGGCCGCCGTGCTGGAGGTAGGCGTGGAGGATGTCGGGGGTGTTGGCGAAGAAGTTGGGCCGCATGTAGGAGGCGGCGTCCCCCGTCAGTTCGGTGAGGTACTCCGTCAGTTCCTGCTTGGTGTTGCGCCAGGTGAAGTAGGTGTAGGACTGCTGGAAGCCGATCTGGGCCAGGGTGTGCATCATCGCGGGGCGGGTGAAGGCCTCGGCGAGGAAGACGACGTCGGGGTCGGCGCGGTTGATCTCGCCGATGACCCGCTCCCAGAAGACGACGGGTTTG
>MUMD01000597.1 GCA_002155895.1 Streptomyces rochei | reverse complement strand
GTACAGGTCGGTGGCGTACTCGACGTGCAGGGTCAGTCCGTCGGGGGCGCCCTCGGGGGTGCGGCTCTCCAGGACGTCGACGAACAGGTCGAACTTGGCGGTGCCGGTGGCGGTGGGCCGCAGCCTGGTTCGTGAGCCGTCCAGTTCGAGGACGGCGGGTTCGTTGTTCTGGAGGGCCAGCATGATCTGGAACAGGGGGTGCCGGCCGGGTGTGCGGGGCGGGTTGAGCGCGTCCACCAGCCGGTCGAAGGGCAGGTCCTGGTGGTCCAGGGCGGCCAGGTCGGCGGTGCGCAGCCGGGCGAGCAGGTCCCGGAAGGCGGGGTCGCCGGAGGTGTCGGCGCGCAGGACGAGGGTGTTGGTGAACAGGCCGATCAGAGGGTCGAGGGCGGGTTCGGTGCGGCCGGCCACCGGGGTGCCGACGACGATGTCCTCACCGGCGCCGCAGCGGGTGAGCAGGGCGCCGAGGGCGGCGTGCAGCACCATGAACAGGCTGGCGCCCTCCCGGTCGGCGAGGTCGACCAGGGCGCGGTGCGAGGAGGCGTCGAGGCCGGCCTCGACGTGCGCGCCGCCGCCGCGCGGCGCGGTGGGGCGCGGCCGGTCGCCGGGCAGGGTGCACTCCTCGGGCAGACCGTCCAGGGCGCCGCGCCAGTGGGCGGTCAGCCGCTCCAGCCGCCCCGGGCCGTCCGGTCCCGGGGCCAGGAGGGCGCGCTGCCACAGCGCGTAGTCCGCGTACTGCACCGGCAGCGGCGCCCACGCGGGGGCGCGGCCGGCCCGGCGGGCCGCGTAGGCGGTGCTCAGGTCGTCGGCGAAGGGGCGCAGGGACCAGCCGTCGGCGGCGCTGTGGTGCAGGACGAACAGCAGCACCCGGTCGGCACCGGTGCCCAGCAGCCAGACGGCGAGGGGGCTTTCGGCGGTCAGGTCGAAGCGGTACCGCAGCGCGGCGGTGACGTGGGCGGCGGTCTCCGTGGCGGGGCAGTCCACCCGGCGCAGCACCGGACGTGTCTCCCCCGGCGGCAGGATGCGCTGGTGCGGGACGCCGTCGTCCTCGGCGATCACCGTCCGCAGGATCTCGTGGCGGTCGGCCAGGTCACCGAGGGCCGCCCGGAGCGCCTCGGTGTCGAGGTCGGCGGCGAGCGGGACGAGGAGCGGGATGTTGTAGGTGGCCGCCCCGTCGTCGAGCCGGTTGAGGAACCACATGCGCTCCTGGGCGAAGGACAACGGAACCCGCCCCGGGCGTACGGCGTCACCGAGGTCCGGCCGGGGCGGGCCGGCGTCGGTGTGCGCGGTGAGCCGCAGCGTGAGGGCGGCGGGGGTCGGCGTCTCGAACAGGGCGGTGATGGGGATCTCGGCACCCGTCCCGTGCCGCAGGCGGGCCAGCAGACGGGTGGCGAGCAGGGAGTCGCCGCCGAGGTCGAAGAAGTTCACGTCCGTGCCCACGGTGTCCCCGGGCAGCTTCAGCACCTCCTCGAACAACCGGCACACCAGGGCCTCTGCGGGAGTCTCGGGCCGGGTGCCGGCCGCGGCGGCGGTGAAGTCGGGGGCGGGCAGGGCCCGTACGTCGAGCTTGCCGTTCGCGGTCAAGGGGAGCGCGTCGACCGGGACGCAGACGGCGGGGACCATGTGCTCGGGCAGGTGGGCCGCGGCGTGGGCGCGCAGCTCGGCGGGGGTCAACGTGGCGCCCGAGGGCACCGTGTAGGCGACGAGGTGCTGGGCGCCGTTGTCGGCGCGGCGGGGCACGACGGCGGCGCGGGCGACGCCCGGGTGGGCGGCGAGGACGGCCTCGATCTCGCCGGGTTCGACGCGGAACCCGCGCAACTGGATCTGGGCGTCGGCGCGGCCCAGGTAGTCGAGCGTGCCGTCGGGGCGGCGCCGGGCCAGGTCGCCCGAGCGGTACATGCGGGTGCCGGGCGGGCCGAAGGGGTCGTCGAGGAAGCGTTCGGCGGTCAGCTCGGGCCGGTTGAGGTAGCCGGGGGCGACGCCGGCGCCGGACACGTACATCTCGCCGGTGGCGCCCGGCGGCACGGGGCGTCCCGCGGCGTCCAGGAGGTGGACGCGGAGGTCCGCGAGGGGGGTGCCGATGACGCTGCCTCGGCGCGGGTCGTCCAGGTCGGCGCGGGTGAGGCGGTGGTGGGTGACGTGCACGGTGGTCTCGGTGATGCCGTACATGTTCACCAGCGCCGGGCGGTCCAGGCCGTGGCGGTCGGCCCAGGGGCGCAGCCGTGCCGGGCGCAGGGCCTCGCCGCCGAAGACGACGTGGCGCAGCGCCCCGGCGTCCCCGCCCCGCTCCAGGTCGGCGTCGACGAGCTGCTCGAACGCGGACGGGGTCTGGCTGAGGACGGTCACCCCCTCGCGGTGCACCAGCTCCAGGAACTCCCGGGGCGAGCGGCTGACGGCGTACGGGACGACGACGACCCGGCCGCCGTGCAGCAGGGCGCCCCAGATCTCCCAGACGGAGAAGTCGAAGGCGTACGAGTGGAACAGCGTCCACACGTCGTCGGCCCGGAAGTCGAAGTGCTCGGCCGCGGCGGTGAACAGCCGCACCACGTGGGAGTGCGGGACCGGCACGCCCTTGGGGCGGCCGCTGGAGCCGGAGGTGTGGATGAGGTACGCGGTGTCGGACGGGCTCACCGGCCCGAGCCGGTCGGCGTCGGTGAGGTCGGCGGCGGAGCGGCCGGCCAGATCCGCCGCGACCCCCTCGTCGTCCAGGCGGACGACGGGAAGCGCGTCCCCGGCGAGGTGGGCGTGGGCGCGCTCGGTGACCAGCACGACGGGGGACGCGTCCTCGACCACCAGCCGCAGCCGCTCCGCCGGATGTCCGGGGTCCAGCGGCAGGTAGGCCGCGCCCGTCTTGAGGACGGCCAGCAGGGCGGGCAGCAGCCGGGTCCCCCGGTCCAGGGCCAGGGCCACCACCCGGCCCGGCCCCGCGCCCCGATCGACGAGCAGCCGAGCGAGCCGGTTGGCCTCGGCGTCGAGCGCGGCGTACGTCAGTCGTTCGTCGCCGCAGGTGACGGCGGTGCGCTCGGGCCCGTCCGCCGCCCGCTCCTCGAACAGCTCGGTGAGGGTCCGCTCGACCGGGAAGGTACGTACGGGGGCGTCGCGGGGGTGCTCGCCCGGCAGCAGGACGTCCAGGTCGCCCAGCGGGGTGGCCGGTGCCGCCTCGGCCAGCCGACGCAGCACCGTGAGGAACCGGTCGCGGTGCAGGGCGAGTTCGTCCTCGTCGTAGAGGGCCGGGTTGGCGTCGAAGGCCAGCCACAGTCCGCCGGAGAGGCCGCCCGGGCGTACCGAGATCTGGAGGTCGTCGACCGCTCCGCCGGAGAGGTGGTGCCAGGTGGTGGGGTGTCCGCCGAAGACGGGTGACTCGTCGAACGGGACGATGTTCAGCACCGGCCCGTACAGGCGGCGTCCGGTGCCCAGCAGGCCCAGGTCGCGGCGGAGGAACTCGCCCCGGTAGCGCTGGTGGCGGCGCAGTGCCTTCAGTTCGTCGGCGACGGCCCGCGCCAGCTCCGCGACGGACGTGTCCGGGGTGGCGGTCACGCGCAGCGGGAGGACGTCGGAGGCGGTGCCGGGCGTGCGCAGGGCGGCGCTGCCGAGGCGGCTCATGGTGGCCAGGCCGAGCACCAGGTCCCCGGCGGCGGTCATCCGGTGCAGGTAGGCGGCGGTGGCGGTGGCGAGCAGGTCGGTACGCCGGACACCGAGGCGGGCCGCGGCGGCGTCGAGGGCGTCGGTGTCGGCGGGCGCCAGCTCGGCGGTGCGGCGCAGGAAGGGCGCGGCGGGGGCGGCCGTACGGGAGGTGAGCCGGGCGGGCTCCGGCAGGTCCGCCAGGCGGCGCGCCCAGTGGTCGCGGTCGCGGGCGTACCCCTCGGAGGCGCGGTAGGCCGCCTCCTCCGTCCGGAGCCGGCTCACCGGCGCGAAGTCGCAGGGGGCCGGCTCGCGGCCCTCGGCCAGCGCGTTGTACGTGTCGGCCAGGCGCCGCCCGAGGAGTTTGTAGCTGTAGCCGTCGAGCAGGAGGTGGTGGGCCCTCAGCAGCCAGAGGAAACGGTCGGGGGCGAGCGTCAGCAGGGAGTGCGCGAACAGCGGTCCCTTCTCGATGTCCACGGGGACCGCGAGGTCGGCGCGGACGTGCGCCCACGCGGCGGCCTCGGGATCGTCGGCGCCACTGACGTCGACGCGGTGCAGGGGCCAGTCGTCCGCGTCCGCGGCCCGGTGGCAGCGGGGGCCGTCGTCGGTGTCGGTGAAGCGCAGGGCGAAGGTGTCGGCCTCAGCGACGGTACGGCGCAGCGCGGTCTCGAACAGGCCGGTGTCGAGGGGACCGTGGATCTCCACGGCCTCCGCGGTGTGGTACGCGGCGCTGTCCGGTGCGAGCCGTCCGGCGTACCAGAGGCCCTCCTGGGCTCCGGACAGCGGAAGGCGTTCGTCCGCCTGGAGTGACATAGCACAACCTCACGTGGCAAGCCGTAATGTCCCGGACGACGAAGGCCCGGCCTGTTCGGACGCGTGCGCCCGTCGCGCCGTGCCGCCCTCGCGTGTGTGTACGCACCGGGCCGGCCCACGGGACGGAGAAGGGGTCGCACGCCCGGGGCGGGGGATCAGGTCACCCGGCCCCGGTCTCACGGCACATCACGGTGGGACACGGAACCGGGCGGGTCAAGCGGGACCGGGCCCCGTCCGCCTCGGTTCCGGGGATTTCCCTGAAGTGCGCGGGGGCGGGGAGTGCGTGGGG
>MUMD01000596.1 GCA_002155895.1 Streptomyces rochei | reverse complement strand
GCGGCGGCGGAGTCGCCGAAGTGCCGGACGGCAGAGGGGTCGGGCACCACGCAGCAGAAGAAGCGGGTGATCTCCCAGTCGCAGATCTCCGCCCAGCGTTCCTCGCGCAGCGCCGTGATCAGGTCGGGCAGCGAGCGCATGCCGCGGCTCATCGCGAAGTCGGCCTCGAACGCCTCGGTGGCGGCGGCGGCCGACTCGTACACCAGGGCCTCGAGTCCGGTGGCGAAGTCGCCGTGCGGGGCGGCGAGCCATCCCGGGGCCGCGGCGAGGGCCTCCCCCAGCTCCGCGAGGTTGTCGCCGCTCAGCGGCAGCCGGGACGTCAGCCGTGCCGTCACCGCGNNCCGCGCAGGGACCGGCGACCTTCTCGATCTTGTGCATGAGGGCGCCGTGGATCTCGCGGTACAGCTGGGCCTCGCGGGCGACCTCGCCGCGGTGGGAGCGCAGTGAGACGGCCAGTTCGTGCAGGTCGGCGACCGTCGCGGACGCGGCGGGCGGCACCTGGTCACGGCCCAGGGCGGCGTTGTAGCCGACTCGGATGCGCTCGA
>MUMD01000595.1 GCA_002155895.1 Streptomyces rochei | reverse complement strand
GCCTCCGCTGCCGTACGACCATCAGCCCTCCCCCGTGCCGATACGCGCGACCTCGTCGTGCAGGGCCGTGCCGAGATCGTCGTCGGCGTCCACGCAGCGGCCGCCGCTCGCCCCCGAGACCCGCGCGTCCGGTTTGCCGTCGTCGCAGGCGCCGCCCTTGAGGGAGACCATCGTGACCGGCACGTCCACCGCGCGGGCGAGGGCCAGCAGGTCGTCGAAGCGTTCGCCGCTCAGCGCGCCCGCGTCCTCGTCGTCCGTGACGAAGACGATCAGCCCCGGACGCTCGTCGCCGGCCCCCCGCTGCTCCATGGCCTCGAGCGCGTCCAGCAGCGCGTCGAGCGGGTCGGCCTCGGCGTCCCGGACCCGGACCTCGCGGTCGATGACGCGCTCGGCCTCCCGGCGGGTGTGCGGGCCGAAGCGGAGCACCGTGTCGTGGGTGTCCCCGCCGGTGCCCGAGACCTCCCACACCTCGTACTCGTCCCGGTCGCCGAGACCGCTCAGGGACTGCTTCAGCAGGCCGGGGCCGCCGCTGGGCCCTTCCCACTGGCCGGCCATCGAGCCGGAGGCGTCCAGCAGGAACAGCACCCGGCCGGGGCCGTTGGCTCCCTTGTAGCCCTCCAGGGCCGCCTCCATGGCGTCCCGGCCGGCGGACTCGGTCAGCGGCGACGGCGCGTGCAGCGCGCCGTCGGCCTTGTCGCCGTCCAGCAGGGCCCGGTCGCCGGTGGCGGAGCGGAAGCCGTCCCGGGCGAACGCCTGCCGTCCCCCCTCGCCGGTGAGCCAGCGCCGGAACCCGTC
Source organism: Streptomyces rochei (assembly GCA_002155895.1). Taxonomy (GTDB): domain Bacteria; phylum Actinomycetota; class Actinomycetes; order Streptomycetales; family Streptomycetaceae; genus Streptomyces; species Streptomyces rochei. Next base: position 245 of record MUMD01000595.1, on the reverse strand, counting down.
CGCCGCGCGGTCCCGGTCCGCCGCGTCGCGGTCGGCGCCCTGCCAGCGGACGCGGACGAAGAGGGGCTCCAGGCCCGGCACGTCACCGGGGTACTGCGCCATGCGCGGGGTGCGGCGGGCGCTGTCGCAGCCCACCCCGCTCTTCAGCAGGAACTCGGGGACGAGGGCCGCGGTGCGGCTGTCGACGCCGTCGTCGTCGGGCAGCGTGCACAGCAGCTCGGCGGCGGTCGGCGAGCTGCTGTGCA
>MUMD01000594.1:303-781 GCA_002155895.1 Streptomyces rochei | reverse complement strand
GCGTTGGCGAACCAGACCAGTCCGGTGGCCATGCCGCCGGGCAGCAGCACCAGCGGGCGGCCGTCGGCCGGCCCGTACACATGGACACGGGTGGGCCCGTAGGGCGTGGCGATGTCGTGTTCTTCGGTGGACTCGGGCCAGCGGGCGCGGAGTTCGTCATAGGCGAGGTCGAACGCGGACGGGGACACTGACATTCCTCTCGTTCGGCGATACTCTCGTTCAGCGAGATAATAGGCCGGAGTCTTCGGGAGGATGCGTGCACGATCAGAATCCGGCGATGGGCCTGGTCCACCTGCTGCGTGCGGTGACGGTGAACTTCGACCTGCTCGGAGCCGAGTTCGCCGCCCGCAACGGCCTGCACCCCACCGATGTGCGCGCACTGATCCACCTGCTGGACGCGGCACGGGACGGCACCCCAGCGACGCCTGGATGGCTGGGCCGGCAACTGCGTCTGAACTCGGCCGGGACCACCGCGCTG
>MUMD01000594.1:0-289 GCA_002155895.1 Streptomyces rochei | reverse complement strand
CTTCGGACCGGTCATCGACAAGGTCGTCGCCACGGCAGAGGGCTTCGAGGCGGACGAACTGGAGACGGTGCGCCGCTTCCTGGCCTCGGTACTCCACGCCACCCAGCAGATGCGCTCACTCTGACCACCGCTCACCACCGCGCCGGTTCCCGTCGCGCCACCTGCCCCCGGGCGCGCTGATGTTCGGCCTGAGGATGCGGCCGAGGTTCACGCAGGGGCGATCTCGGCGATGAGGGCCTCGATGCGCGTCCTGATCTCGTCGCGGATGGGGCGGACGGCGTCGACGCCC
>MUMD01000593.1 GCA_002155895.1 Streptomyces rochei | reverse complement strand
CCCCCTGACCGCCTCCCGCACCACGGCCACCGCCGCCCGGGTCCTGCGCCAGCTCGCCCACGACCCCCGCACCATCGCCCTGCTGCTCGTCATCCCGTGCCTGATGCTGTTCCTCCTGCGCTACGTCTTCGACGGCAGCCCGCGCACCTTCGACACCATCGGCGCCTCCCTCCTCGGGATCTTCCCGCTGATCACGATGTTCCTGGTGACGTCCATCGCGACCCTGCGCGAGCGCACCTCCGGCACCCTGGAACGCCTCCTCGCCATGCCGCTGGGCAAGGGCGACCTGATCGCCGGCTACGCCCTGGCGTTCGGCTCCCTCGCCATCGTCCAGTCGGCCCTCGCCACCGGCCTGGCGGTCTGGTTCCTGGGCCTCGACGTGACCGGCAGCCCCTGGCTCCTGCTCCTGGTCGCGCTGCTCGACGCCCTCCTCGGCACGGCACTCGGCCTCTTCGTCTCGGCCTTCGCGGCCTCCGAGTTCCAGGCGGTGCAGTTCATGCCGGCCGTGATCTTCCCCCAGCTCCTCCTCTGTGGCCTCTTCACCCCGCGCGACGACATGCACCCGGCCCTGGAGGCGATCTCCGACGTCCTGCCCATGTCCTACGCGGTCGACGGCATGAACGAGGTCCTCCGCCACACCGACATGACCGCGGCCTTCGTCCGCGACGCCCTGATCGTCGCCGGCTGCGCGCTCCTGGTCCTGGCCCTGGGTGCCGCCACCCTCAAGCGCCGCACGGCCTAGCGACCCCGGACCCCACCGGCGTCCCGCCCACCGGACGCGGCACCCCTGCCCGCCCCCGGAATGCGAGGATGAC
>MUMD01000592.1:259-664 GCA_002155895.1 Streptomyces rochei | reverse complement strand
GCGGCGGGCCTGCAGCTCCTGCGACTTCGGGCCGGGGATGGCGGTGACGACGCGGCGCTCCTGCTCAAGTGCGGTCATGAGGGCTCCTGGGTCTTGCGCGATCTGTGGGATCTGACGGACGCTTGGCTTCTTTTCTCGCAGGCTAGGACCGGGACGGGGGAGCGGGCATGCTCCATGTGGGCGTTGTCCGCGGTGTCCGTTGTCCGTGGTGGACAGGTGGTGGATACGGCGGCCTGTGGACACGTCGGCGCGGGCCCGGCCGCGTAAGCGGTGAACTCCCCCTGCGGGGGCGTTAGATTGGCTCGCTGATGGTGGACGGAGCGGCTGGTCAGGGGGCACGGGCGATGGACAGCGACGGGATGCGGGACGCGCGGGGTACGCATGCGAATCCTGTGCCGCGCCCGG
>MUMD01000592.1:0-250 GCA_002155895.1 Streptomyces rochei | reverse complement strand
GGGCCGGCAGCTGCTCAGCGGCGCGCTGATCGCCTTCCTGGTGGGCTGGCTGATCTGGTCGCTGCTGTGGAACGGCTACCTGGGCGGCTGGTGGGTCGTACCGCTCGAACTCTTCACCCCCGACTCCTGGCGCGAGAACAACGACCGGGTCGGGAACGCGATCCTCTGGTACAGCTACTACACGGTGATCGCCCTCGCCATCATGCTCGGCGTCGCCCGGCTCGGCCGGTGGGCCGAGGTCTGGCGGCGC
>MUMD01000591.1 GCA_002155895.1 Streptomyces rochei | reverse complement strand
CTCCCCGCGCAGCCGCTCCGCCTCGCTCACGCACACCGTGCGCGCCGCCCACCGCGCCCCCAGCCGCTCCCAGCCGAGCGCGAGACGCGCCGCGGCCCCGCCGACCGCCTCGAACGACCAGGCGTGCGGCTGGAACACGGTCGGCACCCGCCCCCGTACGGCGAGCCGCGCCGCGAGACCCGCCTTGGCGCTGTGCGCGTGCACCAGGGCGGGCCGCACGTCCTCGATCACGCGGGCCAGCCGCCGCACCTCCGCCGCCAGGGCCGGCCCCGGGGACCGCGTCGCCGGCCAGTGCCGCACGTCGGCGCCGAGCGCACGGAGTCCGACGGCCAGCGGGCCTCCGTCCGGACAGGCGACCGTGACCCGGAGTCCCGCGGCGAGCTGAGCCCGGGTCAGGTCCGTGACGACGCGGGCGACCCCGCCGTCCACCGGCTGGGTGACGTGCAGAACCCGTGACCGGGCGGCCGTCGGTGCCAGGTGCATACGCGTTTCCTCGCTCACGGACAAGGCTCGGGACGGGCGGGCGCGCGTCTCACCGCAGGGCGTCGGCCGCGACGCGGCGTACGCCGGCGCACGCCGCGTCCTGCCGCGAAACGAACCGGGAACCGGCTGGTCACCGCCACGATCGGAGCGTTCGATGGGTGCCCTCGGTCGAAGCCCCGCAGTGGTGCAACAGGGATGCGTCGGATGGTGGGGAACTCTAGTCGCTATCCGTACTAATACGGTGAAACCGGGTATGTGTGTTGGATCTGTGAACGCCGGTCTCCCGCGAGATCACTCTTTCGGCGGCACAACTCGCGCGCGTGCCACGCGTTGACACTGCGCCGGGCACCCGCCCGGATGTTTGTGTCAACCCCAAGGAGCACCTCTCCATGTCGCGTATCGCGAAGGGCCTGGCCCTGACCTCCGTCGCCGCCGCCGCGGTGGCGGGCACCGCCGGTGTCGCCGCTGCCGACAGCGGCGCCCAGGCCGCCGCCGCCCACTCCCCGGGCGTGCTGTCCGGCAACGTCGTGCAGGTCCCGGTTCACATCCCGGTCAACGTCTGCGGCAACACCGTCGACATCATCGGCCTGCTGAACCCGGCGTTCGGCAACGAGTGCGAGAACGACTGACCGTCGGCTCGAACCCCCGCACCGGCCGTCCGTACCGCGGTTCCTCCGCGAGCGGGCGGCCGGTTCGCGTTGCCGCACGGACGGCGGTGTGCTGCCCCGAATGGGGGGTGCGGGCGCCGACACGGCGGGCGGGCCTTGACAGGCCGTCCCACCAGGCAGGACGCCGGGGGCGGCAGATCCGGGCGCGTACCCGCGGTGACGGCTCGGTTGCAGAGCGGCACGGGCGCTTCCACGGTGGGCTCAAGATCCGACGCACCACCGAAAGGAACCCCCTCATGCGTCTGCCCGCACGGCGAATCGCCACCACCGTTCTCACCGCCGGCCTCCTGATCGGTCTCTCCGGTCCGGCGGTGATGGCGGCCGATGGCGAATCGGTCCGGGAACGCACCCACGCGGCGTCCCGCGCACCCCTGCCCGACGCCGCCGAACTCCAGGACCAGGTCGGCAGCCTGGCCGGTCTGGGCGGCGTGCTGACGCCGGTGACCGACCTGCTCAGCGCCGTACTCAAGGCCGACGACGGCAAGCTCGCCGCCACCGACGCGGACCAGCTCGCCGCCGCCGTCAAGGACGCCCTCGCCAAGGCCGAGGCGGCCGACGCGGACGCCGACGACACGGCGACGACGCCGGAGACCACCACGCCCGGCACCACCACGCCCGGCACCACGCCCGGCACGAGCACCCCGGCCCAGCCGCCGGCCGTGACCGCGCCGGACGCCGAGACCCCGGTGACGCTGCCGGCGCCCGTCGCGGCGCAGGGCGCTGACGAGACCGCGGCGGCGTCCGACCTGGCCGCCTCCGCCTACGCGGAACTGCAGAAGCAGATCGACGCCCTGATCAAGGCCAGCACCTCCGGCACCGCCGAACAGGTGAGCCCGGCCGTCAAGGACGTGGTCACCGGTGTCGTCAACGTCGTCGCCGCCACGCTGGTCGGCGGCGAGCTGCCCGCCGCGGACCTGGCCGGCCTGCCCGCGCTGCCGGCCGCCCCGGAGGCCGCGGCTCCGGAGGCGGCGGCGCCGGCCGCCCCGCTGCCGGCGAACCCCTCCTGACGCCCACGGCGTTCCGGGCCGCCGCGCCGTCCCCCTCTTCCGGGACGACGCGGCGGCCCTTTCGCTTTTCCTCGTCGGCCGTGCGCGCGGTCGGCAATGCGCGTGAGGGGCCGTGCGCGCGGTCGGCCACCGCGCGGCATTGCCTCACGTCATTCGCCGTCACGGCATCAGGCATTACGTCATCAAGGGATCTCATATGTCTTCCGCACGCGGGGTTTCCGTGCCCGAAGCAGGTCGTTAGGCACGGCGTCAGCATTTTCCCCGGTGCCCCGACGGGTCGCCGAAGAAAGGAGCACGATGAAGTCCCTCAAGGCCGCCGCCGTGGTCGCCGGTTCCCTGGTCGCCGCCGGCTCCGCCGCCCCCGCGTTCGCCTACGACCCCGCCGACATCACGCCCACCAGCCTGAACGGCGCCGTGAACGCGCTCACCTCCGAGCCCATCGACGTGATGCCGCTCAAGCACCAGTCGCAAGCGCTGGACACCGAGAACAAGGACTCCGTGCTGCACACCGTGAAGGGCGCGACCACCGAGCTGAACTCCGGGGGCGGTCTGCTCGGTGGTCTTCCGCTGGGCCGCTGAAACGGACGGCCGACGCCGGATCCACCGTATTCCGTTCTCCCCGCCAGCCAGCCCTCCCGCATTTCTGAAAGGGACCGTGCCTGACATGAAGTCGACCACCAGACGAACCCTGGCCGCCGTCCTCACCGGTGTCGCGGCCGCCGTGGGCGCGGCCGCGACACCGGCCGCCGCGGCCGCCGCCGTTCCCGTGCCGGTGCCGCTGGACGGCGCGGAGACGGCCCTCGGCATGGAACTGCCCGAGGTGGAGGGCGAACTGCCGGTGCCGAAGCCGGGAGCGCCCGAGGGACCGCGGTACGTCGAGGGCCGGCTGCTGCCGGAGCGGACGCTCCCGCAGCTGCCGGTGAGCAGCGGGCTGCCGGGCGTCGACCTGCGCCAGCCCCTGCCGCGGGTCCTCGGGGACGAGTTCGACCACGCCGCCGTCGACGCCCCCGCGGCCGACCTGCGGGCGCTGGCGCCGGGACTGTCCCTGGACGCCCCGCTCAGCGCGCCCGACGGCCACGGCTTCGGTCTGCCGGCCGCGAAGCTGCCCCAGGCGGGCGTACTCAGCCCGGTGGTGCAGTCCGTGCCGACGGCCGACCTGGGGGTCGGCCCGGGGCTGTAGCCGTACCGCCTCGTCCGCACCCGTGTGGCCCTGTGTGCGGTGACCACGGGGCCCTTCGCTCGGTTACCGGTGCGGATCACCGAACCGGACGAGGGACGAGGAGCGAGCCATGGTCGTCAACGCGGACAGAACCAGCGAGGCAGCCGCTGACGGGATCGCGGACGAGACGCACGGAGCGGCGGACAGGACCGCGGACGGCACGGCGGACGGGAGTCCGAGAGGGCCCTTGGGCCGCCCGGTGAGCGGCACCCGACGGCAGTTGATCCGGGGCCTGCTCGCCCCGGCCGTCGCCGTCTCCCTGGCGCCGCTGGTCGCGGCCTCCCGGCCCTCACAGGCCGCCCCGGGGACGCCCACGCGCCACCCGCACCCCGAACCGCACGACGAGGCCGGTGCCGAGCCGCGGCCCGGCGACCCGGCCGACGGCGCCTCGTTCGACGAGACCTACCGAGGCCGCCGCATCCGCGGCATCCGGTCGGCCGCGGGGCGCGCGGTCGGCGCCGGGACGTGGCACGTGACCGTGGACGGCCGGCCGCTGCACCTCATGCGCCGGGCCGACGGCAGCTGGCTCAGCATGGTCGACCACTACCGGTCCTACCCCACCCCGCTCGCCGCCGCCCGCGGCGCCGTCGACGAACTCGGGCCCGGCGAGCAGCTGCGCGACACCCCGGCCGCCGCAGGTCAGGACCACTCCGGGAGGCACCGTGGCGTACACGCGTAAGGACGTCACCACGCTGACCCGCTCCGAGAAGCGACGGTTCGTCAAGGCGCTGCTCGAGGTCAAGCGGCGCGGCGAGTACGACGAGTTCGTCCGCACCCACATCGAGTACTACGTCTCCGACGGCGAGGACGGACTGCGCACGGCGCACATGGCGCCGTCCTTCCTGCCCTGGCACCGGCGGTTCCTGCTGGACCTGGAGGAGGCGCTGCGCCGGGTCGACTCCTCGGTCACCGTGCCGTACTGGGACTGGACCAAGGACCGTTCCGCCACCTCGACGCCGTGGACGGCCGACCTCCTCGGCGGCACCGGGCGGCGCTCCGACCACCGGGTGACCACCGGGCCGTTCGCCTACGCCGAGGGCAACTGGACCCTCAAGGAGAACGTCACCGACACCGAGTACCTCACCCGGGACCTCGGACGGGCGGGCGATCCCCTGGAACTGCCCGGCAGGAGCGACCTGGAGTGGGCGCTCGACGACCCGGTGTACGACACCGCGCCCTGGGACTCCACGGTCCGCAAGGGCTTCCGCAACAAGCTGGAGGGCTGGGGCACCGGGCGCGGCAGCGTCTCCTGGCGCAACCACAACCGGGTGCACCGCTGGGTGGGCGGGGCCATGGTCGGCGGCGCGTCCGTCAACGACCCGGTCTTCTGGCTGCACCACGCCTTCGTCGATCTGCTCTGGTCCCGCTGGCAGGCCCGGCACGGCGGCGCCCGCTATCTGCCCGCCGAGCCGCCCGGCCGGGGCAGCGCGCAGCGCGGACGGATCGTCGCCCGGCACGAGAGGCTGCCGCCGTGGGACGTGACGCCGGACGAACTGGAGGACCACAGCCGGATCTACCGGTACGCCTGACCGGCGGCGCCGCCGCGCCCCGCACAGGGGTGAGCCCCGGCCGGGACGGCCGGGGCTCACCCGGTCACTGCGGGACTCAGCCGCCGTAGCCGCTGTTCTTGCCGTCCTCGCCGTGCTTGTCGCTGTCGTCCTTCTTGTCGTCGTCGCCGTTTTCGCAGCTGTTGCCGAAGGCCGGGTTCAGCAGACCGATCACGTTGATCGTGTTGCCGCAGACGTTGACCGGCACGTTGACCGGGACCTGGACGACGTTGCCGGACAGGACGCCGGGCGAGCCGATGGCCGCGCCCTCGGCGCCCGCGTCCGCCATGGCCAGGCCGGTGCCGCTGAGCACCACGGCACCGGCGCCCAGGGCGACACCGGCGGCCTTCGCGATGCGAGACATCACGTTCTCCTTCTGACTCGGGGAGCACGGCGGCAGGTCGCGCCACCGCACGGCCGGTTCAACGCGGCAGGTCGGAGAGGGGACACGGGGGGAATGTGAGGATCACCCTTTTTGAACAGAAGGGCGGGGGTGGCCTCTGGAGCCGGTGCCCGGGCCGAAAACCGCTCCGTTCCGGGCCGGTGCGTCCACTAGCCTCCCCGCATGGACAACGACCGATCCGACCGATCCGACCGATCTGCTCGATCCGTGCCAGCCGATCGACCCGTTCGTTCCGACCGACCCGTCCCGTCCATCGGCACCCCGGGCCGACCGGAGCACGCCGACGTGACCGCGCGGTCCGAGGTGGGCGCACGGTCCGAGGTGAGCGCGCTGCCCGGCCTGTTCGCCGACGAGGGCCGGGTGCGCGCCTTCGCGGCCGTGGCCCTGGGCGCGGGCAGCGCGGAGGAGGTGGCCCGCTCGGGCGGCCTGTCCGCGAGGGACGCCGCCGCCGCGCTGCGCCGGCTGCGGGAGTACGGCGTGGTGACGTCCGGGGACGACGGCGGCCTCGTCGTCGCCCACGCACGCTTCGCGGAACTCGCCCGCGTGAGCAGGCCGGCCGCCGAGACCGCCGGACACACCGGGACGGAGGACGACCGGGCCGGCCTGATCGTGCGGACCTTCGTCAAGGACGGGCGCCTGGTGCGGCTGCCCGCGCGCTGGACGCGCAAGAAGGTGGTGCTGCGGCACATCGCCGAGCAGACCTTCACGCCGGGCGTGGAGTACCCGGAACGCGCAGTCGACGAGAAGCTGCGCGCCTGGTGCGACGACGGCGACGTCGACCATGTGACGCTCCGGCGCTACCTGGTGGACCTCGGTCACCTGCGCCGGAGCGGCGGGACGTACCGGCGAGCGGACCCGTCTGCCCGGGCCGGGATCGCCTGTGCCCGTTGACGCCTGAGCGCTGACGCCTGAGCCCGCGCTCGCCTGAGTCGCCATTGCCATCGCCATCGCCCGAGCCCGGAGACGCTCGCGGCGGAGGACCGGGGTGGAGGCCCGGGGCTGGGTCCCG
>MUMD01000590.1:185-3725 GCA_002155895.1 Streptomyces rochei | reverse complement strand
CTGCGGCTGCGGCTGCGGCTGGGAGGGATACCCGTAGGACTGCGGGTCCGGCTGGTGCGGCCCACCGGGCTGCAGCGGCGGGAGGTACGCCGTCTCCTCGGCGGAGACCGGCGGCTGCACCTGGGTCTCCCAGGTCTGCCCCTGCCACTGCTGGGTGTACTGCGCGGCGTCCGGGTCCTCGAACCCCTGCGGGCTCTCGTAGCCCTGGTACGCCTGCTGTCCCGACGGCCACGCCTGGGCGCCGTGTCCCCCGTACGGCTGGTTCTGCGCGTACGGCTGGTGGTGGCCGTAGGACGGATCGTGCCCGGAGGCCTGGCCCTGGCCCTGGCCGTACGCCTGCTCGGGCCCGTAGGACCCGTCCTGTCCGTAGGCCCCGTCCTGCCCGTAGGTCTGGCCGGGCCGCCCGTACGGCTGATGCGGCTCGTGCGGCTGACCGGGCTGGTGCTGCTGATGCGGCTGATGCGGCTGGTCGGACATGCTCACCCTCCCGCGAACGGCGGGAGCACCTCGACCGTGCCGCCGTCGGCCAGCCGTACCGTCCCGTGCTCGCGCGTGCCCACGGGGTCGCCGTCGACGAGGAACGAGCAGCGCAGCAGCACGCGTGTCAGTTCGCCGGGGTGCCGCTCGCGCACCGCGCCGAGCGCGTCGGCGAGCGTGGCCGCGTCGTACGCCTCCTCGGCCACCCCCGCCGCGGCCTTCGCGGCGGCCCAGTAGCGCACCGTGACCTTTGCCATCTGGATCCTTCGTCGCCGGTGCCGATCGGCATCGGTGCCGTTCGGCGGTGAACACCGTCAGGCTAGCCCGCCCGCGCCACCGCCCAGTCGCCGATGCGGTGCAGCAGCTCCTCGCCGGACGCGTGCTCGGCGTGTCCCATGCCGGGCTCCACCCAGAGTTCCCCGTGGTCACCGGCCGCCTCGGCCAGCATCCGGGGGTGGTCCAGGGGAAAGTAGCCGTCCCGGTCGCCGTGCACGACCAGCAGCGGCCTCGGCGCGATCCGGGGCACGGCCTCCACCGGCGACAGCGGCACCGGGTCCCAGTCCCGGTGGTGGATGCGGGTGCGCATGCCGTAGCGGCCCACCAGGCGCCCGGCGGGGCGCATCACCAGCCAGTGCAGCCGGCGCATGGGGGCCGTGCCCCGGTAGTACCAGCGCGCCGGCGCGCTCACCGACACCACGGCGTCCGTGCCGGCCTCGCGGTCGTCGGCGTACAGCGCGGCGTGCCGCAGCACCACCGAGCCGCCCATGGAGAAGCCCACGGTCACCACGCGGGCGTACCCGAAGCCGCGCGCCCAGGTGACCGCCGCCGCCAGGTCCAGCACCTCACGGTCGCCGACGGTGGACCGGCCGCCGGAGGCGCCGTGCCCGCGGAAGGAGAACGTGACGACGGCGCCGTGGTGCGCGAACGCCTCGGCGATGCGCCGCACGTGCGGGCGGTCGGCGTCGCCGGTGAACCCGTGGGCGACGACGAACACCAGGTCAGCGGCGTCGGCGTCGGTCGCGCCGGGACGGTACGCGGCGTCGATCCGTACCCCGTCGGACGTACGGAGGAAGGTGCGCGCGGGGGTGCGGCGCGACACGCGCCCAGGCGTCCCGCCGGGTGTCTCGGCATTCGGACGAATGGTGGAACGCGCCACATGACCTGCCGGTGGGTTGCTCATGTCGGCTATTCTGCTGGGCAGAGGACTCGGGCAACGTAGCCCCCGGGTCCTTTTGTGCTTTCGGGAGCGACGCCCGGCGGTCGCCGAGCGGCTGCTGGGCGTTCACCTCCCGGACGCGCGGTGGGCCCCACGGGCACGGGACCCGCCACCTGCACGAATGTACGAAGCAGTGCCGCAAACGTCCTCGCAGGGACCCAGGAGGAACCAGACGTTATGGGCGAGCGAACCGGGCACGACCACAGGGCGACCCAGGCAGGTGGGGCGCGATGAGTTCTCTGCTGCTCCTGACCAACGCCCTCCAGCCGTCGACGGAGGTGCTTCCCGCCCTCGGCCTGCTGCTGCACAACGTCCGCGTGGCGCCCGCCGAGGGACCCGCCCTCGTGGACACCCCCGGCGCCGACGTGATCCTTGTCGACGGGCGCCGCGATCTCCCCCAGGTCCGCAGCCTGTGCCAGCTGCTGCGGTCCACGGGCCTCAGCTGCCCGTTGGTCCTGGTCGTCACCGAGGGCGGCCTCGCCGCCGTCACCGCCGACTGGGGCATCGACGACGTACTGCTGGACACGGCGGGGCCCGCGGAGGTCGAGGCCCGGCTGCGTCTCGCCATGGGCCGTCAGCAGATCGCCGGCGACGACTCCCCGATGGAGATCCGCAACGGCGACCTGTCGGTGGACGAGGCGACGTACTCCGCGAAGCTCAAGGGCCGGGTCCTGGACCTGACCTTCAAGGAGTTCGAGCTGCTGAAGTACCTCGCCCAGCACCCGGGCCGGGTCTTCACCCGCGCCCAGCTGCTCCAGGAGGTGTGGGGGTACGACTACTTCGGCGGCACCCGCACGGTCGACGTGCACGTGCGCCGGCTGCGGGCCAAGCTCGGCCCCGAGCACGAGTCACTGATCGGCACGGTGCGGAACGTGGGGTACCGCTTCGTGACGCCGGAGAAGCCCGAGAAGGGCGAGCGCCCGGAGGAGGCCAAGGCGAAGGCCACGGCCCGGTCCGAGGCGGAGAGCGGCGCGTCCGGCGCGGAAGCGACGTCGACCAAGGTGTGATACGCCCTGCCCGGGGCGGATCCATCCGCGTAGACTCCGCGCGTGGCCAAGGTGACTCGGGATGACGTGGCGCGACTGGCGGGGACTTCCACCGCCGTCGTCAGCTATGTCATCAACAACGGACCCCGGCCGGTCGCCCCGGCCACGCGCGAGCGTGTCCTCGCCGCGATCAAGGAACTGGGGTACCGCCCGGACCGGGTCGCCCAGGCGATGGCGTCCCGGCGCACGGACCTCATAGGTCTGATCGTGCCGGACGCGCGCCAGCCCTTCTTCGCGGAGATGGCGCACGCCGTCGAGTGGGCCGCGTCCGAGCGCGGGAAGATGGTCCTCGTCGGCAACTCCGACTACGTCGGCGAGCGCGAGGTCCACTATCTGCGCGCCTTCCTCGGGATGCGGGTCTCCGGTCTGATCCTGGTCAGCCACGCGCTGAACGACCTGGCCGCCGCCGAGATCGATGCGTGGGACGCCCGGGTCGTCCTGCTGCACGAGCGCCCCGAGGCCATCGACGACGTCGCCGTCGTCACCGACGACCTGGGCGGCGCCCAGCTCGCCGTGCGCCACCTGCTGGAGCACGGGTACGAGTACGTCGCCTGTATGGGCGGCACCGCCGAGACCCCGTCCGTCGGCGACCCGGTCTCCGACCACGTCGAGGGCTGGAAGCGCGCGATGAAGGAGGCCGGCCTCTCCACCGAGGGCCGGCTCTTCGAAGCCCCGTACAACCGCTACGACGCCTACCGCGTCGCCCTCGAACTCCTCTCCGGCCCGCGGCGCCCGCCCGCGATCTTCTGCTCCACCGACGACCAGGCGATCGGCCTGCTGCGCGCCGCCCGCGAGCTGCGC
>MUMD01000590.1:0-160 GCA_002155895.1 Streptomyces rochei | reverse complement strand
CGATGGCACGGGCGGCCGTGGACCTGGTCCTGGACGACGGCCTGCGGGTGGCGGGCTCGCGACGGGAGCGGCTGAAGGTGTTCCCGTCCCGGCTGGTGGTCCGCCGGTCCTGCGGCTGCGAGTAGCCCCGGGCGTTCTTCCGGGCAGCCCTCCCGCCCTC
>MUMD01000059.1 GCA_002155895.1 Streptomyces rochei | reverse complement strand
GGTGCGCCCTCCGCCACCGGGGTGGGCGGGGCCGTGCCGTCAGCCCTGGATCTCCTTGCGGTCCGCGCCGCCCGTGACGGTGATCTTGCGCGGCTTGGCCCGCTCGGCGATCGGGATGCGCAGGGTGAGCACGCCCGCCTCGTAGTCGGCGCTGATGTGCTCGGTGTCGAGGGTGTCCGCGAGCATCACCTGGCGGGAGAAGACGCCCAGGGGGCGCTCGGAGAGTTCCATCTGGACGCCCTCGCCCTGGGCGACGGGGCGGCGTTCGGCCCGGACGGTCAGCATGTTCCGTTCGACGTCGATGTCGATCGCGTCCGGTGCGACGCCGGGGAGGTCGAGGGCGATGACGTAGGCGTCGTCCTCGCGGTAGGCGTCCATCGGCATCGCCGTGGGGCGCGACCAGGTGCCCGACGCGTTGCCCAGCAGCTGCTGGGTGAGGCGGTCGAACTCGCGGAACGGATCGGTGCGCATCAGCATCTGAAACACCTCCAGTCGAGCGGAATCGCTCATGCGCTGCTTCCTGTCTTTCTTGTAGCATGTCATCGAAAGGATGACAAGTGAGTGTGTCGCCCTCCGGGTGACGTGATCGGGTGGAGGTGACCCCCATGACCGCAGACCCGCGGGAGCCCGCGTCCGGGCCCGTGTCCTTCCTCGCCGCCGAAGCGGCGCTGGCGGCGATCGAGCGGGCCGTGCACACCGCCCAGGCCCAGCAGTCCGCACCGCGCGACGGCTCCGACGTCAGCCCGGACCAGGCACTGGCCGCGCTGCTGCTCCTGCGCGAGGTGCGCGACCAGCTCGCGGGCTGGGAGACGGGCCTGATCGAGACGGCCCGCGAGGCGGGCGCCAGCTGGGCCGAGCTGGCCCACCCCCTCGGCGTCGCCAGCAGGCAGGCCGCCGAGCGGCGCTATCTGCGCCTGCGTCCCGGGGCCCCCGGCACGACCGGTGAGCAGCGCGTCCAGGCCACCCGTGACCGTCGCGCCGGCGACCGGGCGGTCACCACCTGGGCCCGCGGCAACGCGGCCGGTCTCCGGCAGCTCGCCGGCCAGATCACCGCCGTCGACGGGCTGCCGGCCGAAGCCCGCGCCCCCCTCGTCCAGGCGCTCGGTCAGGACGACGCGGCCGGTCTCATCGCCCCCTTGGCGGGCGCCCGCGACCACCTCGCCGCCGACCACGGTGAACTGGCCGCCCGCATCGACGACCTCACCCACCACACGGACCGGCTCCGCCGGGTCAGGCCGGCTGAGGAGTGAAGGGCCGCAGTACGTCGCCCTCGGGCTGCACGACGCCGTAGCTGCCCTCCGGCACCTTGTTCCAGACCCCGGGCAGGTCGCCCAGTGGCTCGGACACGATCAGCCGGGTGCGGTCGGACACCTCCTTGAGGAACGGCATCGCGGGATGCAGGGCGCGCAGGCTCTCCACCCGGCTGCTGTAGTAGAGCGACCGCGTCTCGGCCTGGCTGGAGTAGCGGAAGGCCCACAACCGCAGTCCGTCGGTCACGGCCACCGTCATCTGCAGCGGGAACTCCACGTCGTGCTCGTGGCCGATCTCCTCCACCAGGCCCGCCATCCGGGCCACGGCCGTCGGAGGGTCGTCCTCCAGGCCGAGCGTCAGCGCCAGGTAGAACATCATCTCCGAGTCCGTCGAGCCCTCGATGTCGAGGAAGAGTTTCGGATCGACGGCCAGGGCGAGGTCCCGTCGCAGCCGGTGGAACTCGGCGATCGCGCCGTTGTGCATCCACATCCAGCGGCCGTGGCGGAACGGGTGACAGTTGGTCTGCTGCACGGGGCTGCCCGTCGAGGCCCGGATGTGCGCGAAGAACAGGGGGGAGCGGACGTGGCTCGCGATCTCCCGCAGATTGCGGTTGCTCCAGGCCGGCCCGATCTCCCGGACGACCGCGGGCGTGGTCATCTCCGGCCCGAACCAGCCGACGCCGAACCCGTCGCCGTTGGTCGTCTCGACGCCCATGCGGGCGTGCAGGCTCTGGTCGATGAGCGAGTGCTCGGGCTGGTAGAGCAGCGTCTCCAGCAGCACGGGCGTTCCCGAGTAGGCGAGCCATCGGCACATCGTCTGCCGCCTCCCTGCTCCCCGGCGTCTCGGCGCGCGGGGCCGTCAGTCGACCGGCCAGGTGTGGACCGGGGCGTTCAGGTGCATGTAGTCCATGTACTGCTGGGTCATCCGGCGCAGGGCCTCGTGGCGGCCCGGGCGGGCGGTCGCGTCGATGTGGTGGAACATCTCCTTCTGCCAGACCGCGCCGTTGCGCCCGGTGACGCACCGCTGCTCGATGATGCCGAGCAGCGGCTCCCGCCAGGCGGAGTCCATCCCGGACAGCTCCAGGCCCCGGTGCGCCAGCGGCAGCAGCCGCCGGAGCACCAGTTCGGGCACGGTCACCTCGCCCACGCCGGGCCAGTACAGCCGGGCCTCGATGCCGTGCCGGGCCGCCGTGTGCAGGTTGTCCTCGGCGACCGAGAAGGACATCCGCGACCACACCGGCCGCTCCTCCTCCACCAGCGCGCGGGTGAGTCCGTAGTAGAAGGCGCCGTTGGCGAGGGTGTCCGCGACGGTCGGCCCGGCGGGCAGCACCCGGTTCTCCACGCGTACGTGGGGGATGTCGTTGGCGACCGCGTAGACGGGACGGTTCCAGCGGTAGATGGTGCCGTTGTGCAGGGTGAGTTCGCCCAGTTCGGGTACGTCCCCCCGGTCCAGGGTCTCCTTGGGGTCCTGCTCGTCGCAGAGCGGCAGCAGTGCGGGGAAGTACCGCAGGTTCTCCTCGAACAGGTCGAAGACGCTGGTGATCCACCGCTCCCCGAACCAGACCCGGGGGCGCACCCCCTGCGCCTTGATCTCCTGCGGCCGGGTGTCGGTGGCCTGCTCGAACAGCGGGATGCGGCTCTCGTGCCACAGTTCCTTGCCCAGCAGAAAGGGCGAGTTGGCCGCCAGGGCGACCTGGACCCCGGCGATGGCCTGGGCCGCGTTCCAGTAGTCGGCGAACTCCTCCGGGGCCACCTGGAGGTGGAACTGGGTGCTCGTGCAGGCCGCCTCCGGGGTGATGGTGTCCGCGTAGGTCCGCAGGCGGTCGACGCCGTCCACCTCGATGTGCAGGTCCTCGCCCCGGGCCGCGAACACCTGGTCGTTGAGCAGGCGGTAGCGCGGGTTCTCGGAGAGGGCGGCCTCGCCCACGTCCGCCTTCCGCAGGGTGGGCAGGATGCCGATCATGATCAGATGGGCGCCGACCGACCGCGCGCGGTCCTCCGCGTGGTTCAGCGCGGCGCGGATCTCGCTCTCCCAGGCGTCGGGACCGCCCGCCGTCAGGGTGCGGGGCGGGATGTTGATCTCCAGGTTGAACCGGCCCAGCTCGGTGGACCAGGCGGGGTCGGCGATGGCTTCGAGCGCGTCGCTGTTGCGCATCGCCGGCTCGGCCCCGTCGTCGACCAGATTCAGCTCGATCTCCAGCCCCACCTGGGGGCGCTCGGTCTCGAACCGGGACTCGCGCAGCATCTGCGCGAGGGCGTCGAGGCACTCCTGCATCTTGATCCGGTACCGGCGGCGGTCCTCGCGGGTGAAGACCAGCGCCGGGACGTCCCGTCCCATCGGCCCTCCCGGGTTGCCTCGCTCGGACGCCTCTCCACCCCAGAGTCGCACCACCCGGCGCACCCCACCAGACGGAACGGGGACGGGGCCCACCGCGGCGTGTGCGGTGGGCCCCGTCGGGATCGGGAGCGCGTGGGGCCGGCCGGCCTCAGAGCTTGCCGGACTCCCGGACCTTGATCTCCTTGGAGGTGCGGCCCGACTGCGAGCCGTAGCTCTCGATCTTGTCGACCACGTCCGTGCCCTCGACGACCTTGCCGAAGACGACGTGCTTGCCGTCCAGCCAGGGGGTGGCGACCGTGGTGATGAAGAACTGCGAGCCGTTGGTGTTCCGACCCGCGTTCGCCATGGAGAGCAGGTAGGGCTCGGTGTGCTTCAGCTGGAAGTTCTCGTCCGCGAACTTCTCGCCGTAGATGCTCTTGCCGCCGGTGCCGTTGCCGTTGGTGAAGTCACCGCCCTGGAGCATGAACTGCGGGATCACGCGGTGGAACGGGGAACCCGCGTAGCCGAAGCCGTGCTCGCCGGTGGCCAGCTCGATGAAGTTCTTCGCGGTCTTGGGGGTGACGTCCTCGAAGAGCTCGAAGACGATGCGGCCCGCATCCTGGCCGTCGATGTCGATGTCGAAGTAAACCTTGGAATTGCTCATCGCACCATTGTGACCTGCGGACCCCGGCGATGCCGAACCGGCTGCCCGTTCAGCGTGTGGCGAGCAGTTCCAGGGTGTCGATCACGCGGTTCGAGAAGCCCCACTCGTTGTCGTACCAGGCGACCACCTTGACGTGCCGGCCGTCGACGCGGGTGAGGGCCGAGTCGAAGATCGACGAGGCCGGGTTGCCGGTGATGTCCGAGGAGACCAGCGGGTCCTCGGAGTACTCCAGGACTCCGGCGAGCGGCCCCTCGGCGGCGGTCCGGTAGGCGGCCAGCACGTCCTCGCGGGTCACGTCGCGGGCCACGGTGGTGTTCAGCTCGACGATGGAGCCCACCGGCACCGGCACCCGGATCGAGTCGCCCGACAGCTTGCCGTCGAGGTTCGGCAGCACCAGGCCGATGGCCTTGGCGGCGCCCGTCGTGGTCGGCACGATGTTGACCCCGGCGGCGCGGGCGCGGCGCGGGTCGCGGTGCGGGCCGTCCTGGAGGTTCTGCTCCTGGGTGTAGGCGTGCACGGTCGTCATGAAGCCGTGCTCGATGCCGGCCAGCTCGTCGAGCACCGACGCCAGGGGCGCGAGCGCGTTGGTGGTGCACGAGGCGTTGGAGACGATCGTGTGCGCGGCGGGGTCGTAGGCGTCGGTGTTCACGCCGTAGGCGAGGGTGACGTCGGCACCCGCCGACGGCGCGCTGACCAGGACCTTCTTCGCGCCGGCGGTGAGGTGGGCGCGGGCCGCGTCGGCCGAGGTGAAGCGGCCGGTCGCCTCCAGCACGAGGTCGACGTCCAGCTCGGCCCAGGGCAGCCGGGCCGGCTCGCGCTCGGCGAGCACCCGGATGCGGCGCCCGTCGACGACGAGGGTGTCCCCGTCGACGGTCACCGGGCGGCCCAGCCGCCCCGCCGTGGTGTCGAACGCGAGGAGCCGGGCGAGGGTGGCGGGTTCGGTGAGGTCGTTGACGGCGACGACCTCGAGCTTGGTGTCGCGTTCGAGCAGCGCGCGCAGCACGTTGCGTCCGATGCGTCCGAAGCCGTTGATGCCGATGCGAGTCATGAGGGGTGCCCTTCCGGTTCGCCGTGCGGTGCGGTTCCCAGGGTGGCGCGCGGCGCGCGCCGGGGGCAGCGGCGTGAGTGCCATGGTTCGCAAGGATCGCGCCAGCCCCGGGAGTCGCCCGACGCGGACGCCTCTCCCGGTTACTCCCCGCGGGTGAAGGTGCGCCGGTACTCGCTCGGCGTGGTGCCCAGGATGCGCTGGAAGTGCAGCCGCAGGTTCGCGCCGGTGCCCAGTCCGACGTCGGCGGCGATCTGCTCCACGCCGCGCTCGGAGCGTTCGAGCAGTTCCCGGGCCAGGTCGATCCGGGCGCGCATGACCCACTGCATCGGCGTGTACCCGGTGTCCTCGACGAAGCGCCGGGAGAAGGTGCGTGCCGAGACCGCCGCGTGCCGGGCGAGCGCCTCCAGGGTCAGCGGCTCGTCCAGCCGGCGCAGGGCCCACTCGCGGGTCGCGGCGAACCGCTCGCCCAGCGGCTCGGGCACGCTGCGCGGCACGTACTGCGCCTGGCCGCCGCTGCGGTAGGGGGCCGCGACCAGCCGCCGGGCCGCGTGGTTGGAGGCGGCGACCCCGAGGTCGCCGCGCAGGACGTGCAGGCACAGGTCGATGCCGGAGGCGGCGCCCGCCGAGGTCAGCACGCTGCCCTCGTCCACGAACAGCACGTTCTCGTCGACCCGCACACGGGGGTGCTTGCGGGCGAGCGCCCGCGTGTAGTGCCAGTGCGTGGTGGCCCGCCGGCCGTCGAGCAGACCGGTGGCGGCGAGCGCGAAGGCGCCCGTGGAGATGGCGGCCAGCCGGGCACCGCGCTCGTGTGCCGCCGTCAGCGCCGCCACCACGCTCCGCGGCGGGTCCTCGACGTCCGGCGCCCGGTAGCCGGGCAGGAAGACGATGTCGGCCCAGGTCAGCGCGGAGAGGCCGTGGGCGACGTGGTACGAGAGCCCGTCGCCGCCGGTCACCAGGCCGGGCGCCGCGCCGCACACCCGCACCTCGTAGGGCATGCTCGCGCGCGTCGTGAACACCTGTGCGGGGATGCCGACGTCGAGCGGTTTGGCACCTTCGAGCACGAGGACGGCGACACGGCGCAGGCGGGAGGGCGGCACGGCTCAAGCGTATGCGGTGACCCGGTGTCAGCTCAGGCCGAGGACCTCCATGGTGTGCTCGGCCATGCGCCGCTCCCCGAGGGCGTTGGGGTGGACGGGAACGAGGCTGTTGCCGAAGAGCAGCGGCTCGATCCACCGGGTGCCCGCGGGCTTGCACGCGTCGTGCCCCTCGGACACCCCGGAGAAGTCCACGAAGGTCACGCCCGTCTCCTTCGCCGCCCGTTCGACGACCTGGTTGAGGTGCGCCTGGATGCCCCGCAGGTAGGGCACGTCACCGGCGGCGACCGGCAGCTTCAGGAAGCAGGACGGGTCGGCGGCGGCCGGCATGATCCACGGGTAGCCCAGGGCGGCCACCCGGGCGCCCGGCGCCGCGGCGCGGACGCTGCGCAGCGCGGCCTTGAGGGCGGGGTAGGTGTCGGCCTCGATCTCGTCGTCGAAGGACGTGCCGTGCTTGTCCTTGCAGGGGCTCCCCTTGCCGCCGCTGAGGACTCCGGCGGTTCCGCAGGCCGTGATGGCGTTGATGAACGTGCCGTTGTCGTTGCCGCCGATGGTCAGGGTGACCAGGTCGGTGTCGGCGCTCAGTGCCTCCACCTGGGGTGGGACGCCCGGGTACTGGGCCTGGGTGAAGTGCGACGTCTGGGCGGCACCGCAGGTGACGTCGTCGAGGTCGGCGCCCGTCCGGGCGGCGATGACGTGCGGGTAGTTGGCCGTGGAGCGCAGGCACAGCAGGTTGCTGGGATCGACCGGCAGCACCCCGGAGCCGGCGCTGTAGCTGTCGCCGAGGGCCACATAGTCCAGGGACGGGGTGGCGTGCGCGGTGGCGTCGGTCAGACCGAGGGCCAGGGTGCCCACCGCGGCAACTGTCGCGGTCATGACACGTCGAAGGACATGCTTCGGCATGTGCTCTCGCTTCCCGTGGGGAGGGATGGGGGTGGTGGGGTTACCGGGCGGTTTTACTTTTAAGTAATGTGCGGGCGCCCTGACGGACAGTCAACGTTGTTGACAGAACTTCTTGCGGATCGGCAAAAGACTTTGCCCCGGGGGCGTGCTCTGTGATCAAGATGAGTCCATGCCCGACTCCGCCCCCCAGGTGCGCCTCGCGACACCCGACGACGTGCCCGCCGCCGTACGGACGCTGGCCCGTGCCTTCGCCGACTACCCCTTCACCCGCCACGTGGTCGCTGCCGACGACCACCCGGAGCGGGTGCGCCGCTTCCAGGAGTTGTTCCTCACCCGGGTCGCCATGGAGTACGGACGTGCCTGGGTCACCGACGACCGCCGCGCCGTCGCCGCCTGGACGACCCCGGAGCGGGACCCGGGGCCCGCCTTCGCCGAGGTGGGGCCGCTGGTCGCCGGGCTCGCGGGTGACCGGGCGGCGGCCCTCGAGGCCGCCGAGCACGCGCTGGCGCCGTACCGCCCGGCCGATCCGGTGTGGTTCCTCGCCACGGTCGGGGTGGACCCCGCGGCGCAGGGGACGGGTCTCGGCACGGCCGTGCTCCGGCCCGGCCTGGAGGCGGCCGAGCAGGCGGGCTTCCCCGTCTTCCTGGAGACCTCGCACGCCGGGAACGTACGGTTCTACGCCCGCCTGGGCTTCGAGGTGACGGCCGAGGTGGCCCTGCCGGACGGCGGCCCGACCACCTGGTGCATGCGCCGGGAACCCGGCCGCTGACGGAGCGGCCGAGCGCCGGGTGGGGCGAGTCCCGGACCGCGGCCCCCTGTCGGTACCCCCGGTTATGCTCGCCGGACCTCGCCCACCGCCCGACGCCCGGAGCCGACACCGTGATCCCGACCGAGTCCCAGCTGACCGACGCCGTCCACCGCGCGGCCCGCGCCGCCTTCCTGGACCTGTTCCGGGAGCACCCCGAGCACCGCTTCTACTACTGCGTGCTGGTCACCTCCGGCGAGGCGTACGGGCCCGCGCTCTCCGCCTGGTCCGAACAGGCGCTCGCCCAGGAGGCCGCCCGGCAGGGCTGCGCGCCGACGGACATCAAGTGGTCCTACGCCGACTCCCCGTTCTGCTGCTACGGGGAACGGCACCTCGAACCGGTGCGCCCGCTCTTCGCGGCCCGGGGCGAGCTGTTCGAGATGCCCGACGACGAGGCGGACGCGGAGTTCGACCTGCGACTGCGGGCCATGGAGACGGCCATGGCCCGGCTCGACGCGGAGGGGGTCTTCGGCACGGGTGCCGCGCGGCACGCCGTCGTCGTCAACGTCGAGGTGCCCTCCGAGGGCGGCGACGAGGAGCGGGCGCTGCGGCTGAACCCGCCCGAGGCGCTGACGGAATGGCTCGCGGAGGCGGCGGACGCCGCCTGACCGGGGCCGACGCCCGTCCGCGCTGTTCTAGAGTTGTTCCGCCAGTGCAGACGACTGTGGACCTGTGAGGTACTCACCAGCCATGCCGACCGAAACGTTTGAGTTCCAGGTAGAGGCGCGCCAGCTGCTGCAGCTGATGATTCACTCCGTCTACTCGAACAAGGACGTGTTCCTGCGCGAGCTAGTCTCCAACGCCTCCGACGCGCTGGACAAGCTGCGCCTCGCCGCCCTGCGGGACGACCTGCCGGATGTCGACGTGTCCGACCTGCACATCGAGCTGGAGGTCGACAAGGAGGCCCGTACGCTCACCGTGCGGGACAACGGCATCGGGATGTCCTACGACGAGGTCACCCGGCTCATCGGCACCATCGCCAACTCGGGCACGGCCAAGTTCCTCCAGGAACTGCGCGAGGCCGAGGACGCGGCCGGTGCCGACGGCCTCATCGGCCAGTTCGGCGTCGGCTTCTACTCCGGCTTCATGGTGGCCGACGAGGTCACCCTGGTCACCCGGCGCGCGGGCGAGACGCAGGGCACCCGCTGGACGTCCCGGGGCGAGGGCACGTACACCCTGGAGACGGTCGACGAGGCGCCGCAGGGCACCTCCGTCACGCTCCACCTCAAGCCCGCCGACTCCGAGAACCAGCTCCACGACTACACCTCCACCTGGAAGATCCGGGAGATCGTCAAGCGGTACTCGGACTTCATCACCTGGCCGGTCCGGCTGCTGCCCGAACGGGGCGAGGACGGCGCCGAGTCGGGCGAGGCCGAGACGCTCAACTCGATGAAGGCCCTGTGGGCGCGTCCGCGCGACGAGGTGTCCGACGACGAGTACCACGAGCTGTACAAGCACATCGCGCACGACTGGCGCGAGCCCCTGGAGACCATCCGGCTCCAGGCGGAGGGCACCTTCGAGTACCAGGCCCTGCTCTTCGTGCCCGCGCACGCGCCGCACGACCTGTTCACCCAGGGGTACCAGCGCGGTGTCCAGCTCTACGTCAAGCGCGTCTTCATCATGGACGACTGCGAGGAACTGCTCCCGCCCTACCTGCGCTTCGTCAAGGGCGTGGTCGACGCCCAGGACCTGTCGCTCAACGTCTCCCGCGAGATCCTCCAGCAGGACCGCCACATCCGGATGATCCAGCGCCGGCTGACGAAGAAGGTCCTGGCCACGGTCAAGGACCTGAGGACGTCCGCGCCGGAGCGGTACGCCACGTTCTGGCGGGAGTTCGGGCCGGTCCTCAAGGAAGGGCTGGTCACCGACTCCGAGAACCGGGACGCGATCCTCGCCGCCTCCTCCTTCGCGAGCACCCACGACGCCGAGGAGCCGACCACGCTCCAGGCGTACGTGGAGCGGATGAAGGACGGCCAGAAGGACATCTGGTACATGACGGGCGAGTCCCGTCGCGCCATCGAGGACTCCCCGCACATGGAGGCCTTCCGGGCCAAGGGCGTCGAGGTCCTGCTGCTCACCGACGCCGTCGACGAGGTCTGGGTCGACGCGGTGGGCGAGTACGAGGGCAAGGCGCTGCGCTCGGTGGCCAAGGGCGAGATCGACCTCGAGGGCGACCGGGAGGAGAAGAACGACACGGAGAAGGAGCAGCAGGGCGAGGAGTACGCGGGCCTGCTCGGCTGGATGTCGGAGCACCTGTCCGAGGACGTCAAGGAGGTGCGCCTCTCCTCCCGCCTCACGGTCTCCCCGGCCTGTGTCGTCTCCGACGCCAACGAGCTGACGCCCGCGCTGGAGAACATGTACCGGGCGATGGGCCAGGAGGTCCCGCACGCCAAGCGCATCCTGGAGCTCAACCCCGAGCACCAGCTGGTCAAGTCGCTGAACCGGGCCTACACCGAGCAGCAGGACCGGACGGAGCTGACCGAGACCGCCGACCTGCTCCACGCTCTGGCGGTGCTCGCCGAGGGCGGCCGGCCCAAGGAGCCCGCCCGCTTCGTGAAGCTGGTGGCGGACCGGCTGGAGCGCACCCTCTAGCCGTTACGGACGCGGGGGCCCGTCCGGAAGGAGGGCCGGACCAGGCCAGGCCAGGCCGGACCCGGCCATGGGCCATGGGCCATGGGTCGAGGGTCAGGCGCGCGCCGCCGCGGGAAGCCGCACGGCGCGCGCCGTCCGTTCCACCATCCGCATCGCGAGACGACCTGGCATGCGGATCACGTCACTCCGTATATTCGCACGCATGTCTGCAACGGCCCCGCTGCTGTGCCTCGCGCTCTTCGCGAACTCGGCATGGTGCGTCGACGACGGCCTCTGTCGCCGCTGAGTCCCGCACCGGCCGCGTCACACCGCGCCGCCGGTCCGCCCAGCCGACCGCCGTCCGCGCACCACACCGGAGAGCTTCCGTGACCACCGCACCCCCGGCCGGGTCCGCCCCGGCCGCGCCGTCGCGCGCGCCCGCGGCCCTGTTCGTCCCCTCGCCCACCTCCTCGCCGCGCCCCGAGGCCCCGCCTCTGCCCCCGGTGCGACGGACACCGCTCGCGGTGTCGGCCCTGCTCGCCGTCGCCCTGACCGCGTACGTGTGGTCCGCGCACGGCGCCAGGCCGGGCGTGCTCCTGCTCCTCGGGCTCGGCCTGGGAGTGGCCCTCTTCCACTCCCGGTTCGGCTTCACCTCCGCGTGGCGGCAGCTGGTCGCCGTCGGCAACGGCACCGGCCTGCGGGCCCACGCGCTGCTGCTCGGGACCACCGCCACCCTGTTCGCGCTGCTCATCGGCACGGAGACCGGGGTGTTCGGCGCGCAGCCCGCCCCCTCCGCCGGGACCATCGGCGTCGGTCTGTTCGCCGGCTCGGCGCTTTTCGCGATCGGCATGCAGCTCGGCGGCGCCTGCGCCTCGGGCACCCTCTTCGCCGTCGGCTCCGGACAGACGTCGATCGTGCTGACCCTCGGCGGCTTCATCGCCGGCGCCACGCTCGCGGCCTGGCAGTTCGACCTGTGGAAGGACCTGCCGGCCTGGGAGCCGGTCGTCCTGTCCGACCACATCGGCTGGTTCGGCTCGTGGGCGGTGACCATCCTCGCCCTGGTGCTGGTGGTCCTGGTCTCGCGGCGCGTGCAGGCCCGCCGCAACCCGCCGCCGCTCGGGGCGGTGCCCTCGGCCCGCGGTGCGGCACTCCGGGCGCTGCGGGGTTCATGGCCGCTGGCCGCCGGGGCCCTGGTGCTCGCCCTGCTCGGTGCGGGCGTCCTGCTGGTGTCCGGCGGTGCCTGGGGCGTCACCAGCGCCTTCAGCCTCTGGGGCTCCGAGCTGGTGGGCGCCCTCGGCGGCCACCCCGAGAACTGGACGTGGTGGCAGCGGCCCGGGAACGCCGAGATGCTGGCCGGACCGGTCCTCGCCGACAAGACCAGCCTCACCGACCTGGGCATCATGATCGGCGCGGCGGTCGCCGCGGCGCTCGGCGGCACCTGGGCCCTGCACCGGGGCATCGCCCGGCGCACGGCCCTCGCGGCGGTGCTCGGCGGTGTCCTGATGGGGATCGGCGCCCGGCTGGCAGGCGGCTGCAACATCGGCGCCTATCTCGCCGGTATCGCCTCCGGCAGCCTCAGCGGCTGGCTGTGGGGGGCCTTCGCGCTGGCCGGCACCTGGGTCGGCCTCAAGCTGCGCCCGCTGTTCGGCCTGGGCAACCCGAAGCCGGGCGACGGCGTCTGCTGAGTGGGGATGCCCGTGCGGCACGGGGGTCAGGCCCGTGCCGCACGGGCGGCTAGGAGGTGCCCGCGTCCGGGCCCGGGGTGTTCCGGTCCGTGGTGGCGCCCCGGTCCGTGGCGGCGTCGTGGTCCGTGGTGGTGACGCGGGCGATGGCCTCCACGGTGAGAGCCCGGTCGTGGGGCTCGCGCGCGAGCGCGCGGTGCAGCGTCAGGCCCTCGATGAGGGCGTCGAGCTGCCGGGCCGTTGCCGGGTCGAAGTGCTTCTCCAGGTGGACGCGGCTGCGGCGCATCCACTCGTGGGTGAGCTCCCGGTAGGCCGGCCGGCGCGCCGCGAGCGTGTACAGCTCCTGGGTGAGCACCAGATCCCGCTGGCTCTCCTCGGACAGGGAGTGCACCAGGTCGGCGACGGCCGTCCGGGCCTGGTCGCGGTCGGCCGCGGCGCCCAGGCGGGCGTCGAACACCGCGACGATGTGGTCGGTGAAACGGCCGAAGGCCTCTCGCAGCAGCTCCTCCATGCCGCTGAAGTGGTAGGTCATCGAACCGAGGGGGACGCCGGCGCGCGCGGCGATCCTCCGGTGGGAGACGCGGGCGATGCCCTCCTCGGCGATCAGGTCGAGCGTGGCGTCGAGGATGCGTTCGCGCCGGTGCGGGTCCGTGTGTCCGGTTGCCATGGGACCAGACCTACACCTTCCGCACCGGACGGGCGGGGTTGCCCACGGCGACGACGTTCGCCGGGACGTCCTTGGTGACCACCGCGCCGGCACCGATCACGGAGTTGTCGCCGATGCTCACGCCGGGCAGCACGATGGCCCCGCCGCCCAGCCAGACGTTGTCCCCGACGGTGATGGGCCGGGCGGCCTCCAGCTTGTCGCGCCGCGGGCCGGGCTCCACGGGGTGGGTGGGGGTGAGGAGTTGCACGTTGGGTCCGATCTGGCAGTCCTCGCCGATGGTGACGGCCGCGACGTCCAGCGCCGTCAGGTTGTAGTTGACGAAGGTGCGGGCGCCGATCGTGATGTTGCTGCCGTAGTCGACGTACAGCGGTGGCCGTACGTGCGCCTCGGCGCCCAGGGAGCCGAGCAGTTCTTCGAGGACGGGCCGCGCGGCATCGGGGTCCTGCGCGTACGCGGCCTGGTAGCGGGCGGCCAGGCGCACGGCCCGCTGCTGCATGCGGGCGATCTCCGGGTCGTCGGCGATGTAGAGGTCGCCCGCCCGCATGCGTTCGAGCTGGGTGCGCGGGTCGCCCGCGAAGTGGTCCGTCGGCATGCGTGCGATCCTACCCCTGGAGCGTACGAACGTACACTGTGACTCCGTGGGCCGTGGCGCGGCCGGAGCGGGGGAGCCGCGGCCGCCTCAGGGCCGGCGCGGTCGCAGCACGCCGGCGAGCAGCAGCACGATCATCCCGGCGAGCGGTACCACCAGCAGCCCCGCCCGCAGGCTCGTCGCGTCGGCGACCAGACCCACCACCGGAGGGGAGAGCAGGAAGCCCAGTCGCATGAGCCAGGAGACGATGGTGAGACCCGACCCCGGCTTCAGGCCGGGCAGCTCGTCCGCCTCGTGCATCGCCGCCGGAACCAGCGTCGCCACCCCGAACCCGGCCGCGGCGAAGCCGAGCACCGTCCCCGGCACCGTCGGGACCGCGAGCGCCAGGCCCATGCCCACGGCGGCGATCAGGGCGCCGGAGCGGGCCACCGCGCGCTGGCCGAACCGGTCCACGAGCCGGTCGCCGAGGATGCGGCCCACGAACTGGGCCCCGACCAGGGCGACATAGCCGGACGCCGCCAGCGCCGCGGAGGCGTGCAGCGAGTCGGAGAGGTAGAGCGTGGCCCAGGAGTTGCCCGCGTCCTCGACGAGCGTGCCGGCGGTGGCGATGAGCACCAGGGCGGCGAGCACGTAACCCGTGCGCGCACCCGGCGGCGTGCCCCGCGCGGGCTCACGGTCGTGGTCCGGTGTCGCGTCCTCCTCGGCCGGTTCGTCGTCGGGGCCGGGCAGGCAGAACCGCAGGGCGACGCACGCCGCGGCCACGAACAGCAGGGAGGAGAACAGCAGATGCGGTCCCCGGGGCACGTCGAGCGCGATCGCGGCGGCCGCCATCGAGCCGCCGGTCACGGCGCCGATGGACCAGATGGCGTGGAAGGAGTTGATGATGGAGCGTCCGTAACGGCGCTGCACCCGCAGGCCGTGTGCGTTCTGCGCCACGTCGGTGACCGCGTCCGCCGCCCCGGCCAGGAGCAGCGCGCCCGCGAACAGCGCCACCGAACCGCCGAGGCCGGCGGCCAGGATGCCCGCGCCGGTCACCAGGGTGCCGCCGACCGCCACCCGCGCCGAGCCGTACCGCCGCACCAGCGCCCCGGCCGCGAGCCCCGCCGCGATGGCGCCCGCCGGGAACGCCGCAACGGCCAGCCCGTAGGCGGCGTTGCCGATTCCGAGGTCCGCCTTGATCTGCGGATACCTCGGCAGCAGGTTGGCGAACAGTGCGCCGTTGGTGAAGAAGAGCACGGCAACGGCCACCCGGGCCCGCCGTTCGGCCAGGGCCGGCCGGCGCAGTACGTCGACAGTCATGCGGCGGAGCCTACCCCGCCGAG
The DNA here is from genome assembly GCA_002155895.1 of Streptomyces rochei. Lineage (GTDB taxonomy): Bacteria > Actinomycetota > Actinomycetes > Streptomycetales > Streptomycetaceae > Streptomyces > Streptomyces rochei. Next base: position 12,099 of record MUMD01000059.1, on the reverse strand, counting down.
CGTACGAACGTACACTCTCTCGCCGCTGGTGCTGGTGCTGGTGCTGGTGCTGGTGCTGGTGCCGGTGCCGGTGCGGTGCGGTGCCGGGCCGGATGTCGGTGCTCTCGCGCGCGGGGCGCGTTCACGGTCGGCCGGGAGCGGGGAGCCGCATCCCGAGACGGCGGCCGGGGGCGGGAATGGCGGGATGCTGAACCCGGTTGACACCTGTCATGCCCGCTTCTTCCCCACGGCCCACGGCCCCCCGCATGCCGCACGCCGTCTACATCCTCGGCCTGTCCGTTTTCGCGCTCGGCACCAGCGAGTTCATGCTCTCCGGTCTGCTGCCGCCCATCGCCGACGACATGGACGTCTCCATCCCCCGGGCCGGGTTGCTGATATCGGCGTTCGCCATCGGCATGGTCGTCGGCGCGCCCCTGCTCGCCGTCGCGACGCTGCGTCTGCCGCGCAAGACCACGCTGGTCGCGCTGATCTCGGTGTTCGGCCTCGGCCAGGTCGCGGGCGCGCTGGCGACGACGTACGAAGTCCTGTTCGTCTCCCGGGTGGTGAGCGCCCTGGCGTGCGCGGGTTTCTGGGCGGTGGGCGCCGCCGTCGCCATCGCGATGGTGCCGCAGACCGCGCGGGCCCGCGCGATGGCCGTGATGATCGGCGGCCTGTCGATCGCCAACGTCCTCGGTGTCCCCGCGGGCGCGTTCCTCGGTGAGCACCTCGGCTGGCGGTCCGCCTTCTGGGCGGTGGGCGCGGCGTCCGCCGTCGCGCTCGTCGGTGTGGTGACCCTGATCCCGCGCATCCCGCTGCCCGAGCAGCGCCCCCGGCTGAAGGGCGAACTGGCCATCTACCGCGACCGTCAGGTCTGGCTGTCCGTCGCCCTGACCGCGCTCGCGGCCGGCGGTGTGTTCTGCGCCTTCTCCTACCTCGCGCCGCTGCTCACCGACGTGGCCGGCCTGGCCGACGGCTGGGTGCCGACCGTGCTGGCCCTGTTCGGCCTCGGCGCGCTGATCGGCACGACGGTCGGCGGCCGGGTCGCCGACGCCCACCTCTTCGGCGTGCTGCTCTCCGGCATCGCGGCGTCCACCGTCTTCCTGGCCGCGCTGGCACTGTTCGCGTCGAGCCCCGCCGTCGTGATCGCCCTGTCCCTGCTGCTCGGCATCTCCGCCTTCTACACGGCGCCGGCGCTCAACGCCCGGATGTTCAACGTCGCCGGTGCCGCGCCCACCCTCGCCGGCGCCACGACCACCGCCGCGTTCAACCTGGGCAACACCGGCGGCCCCTGGCTCGGCGGCACGGTGATCGACGCGGGCTTCGGCTATGCCGCCACCGCCTGGGCGGGAGCGGCGATGACCCTGGCCGCGATCGCCTTCGTCGCCGTCTCGCTGCGCCTGCACAGCCGGTCGCGGATCGTCATGGGAGCCATGGCCGCCGAGCCCGCGGACGTGGAGTCCGCGGACGTGGAGTCCGTCCGGCGGGTGTGACCCCTGCCGCGACTCGCGGCCGACACGTATGATCATCCGCAAGGCGGGGTCGTAGCACAGAGGTAGTGCGCCGCGACAGCATCTCGGAGGACGCCGGTTCGAATCCGGCCGCCCCGCCCCTTTCTCGTTCTCCCCATCGCCGTCACGCGTTCCCGGTGCTGCGCGCCGCGTCCGCGAACCGCCGGGCGAGGTGGGCGAACGCCTCCCGGAGCGCGGGCGGGCCGACGACCTCCACATCGCAGTCGAAGGCGCCCACGGCCGCGGCCAGGGCCGGCCAGGACCAGGAGCCGAGGGTGAGCCGGCACCGGTCCGGGCCCAGTTCCTCGACGGTCGCATCGGGGACGTGGGGCGCCACGGAGGCGGCGGGCCGGCGGAGCACGACCTCACCTCGGCACGGCCACTCGGCGGAGTGCCCCGAGCCTCGGAACCTGCCGGTCACGAAGGCGGCGACATCCTTGCCGGGCACGTCCCGAGGGGTGAACCGGGGACCGGTGGGCAGGCGGGGCGTGACGCGGTCGGCGCGGAAGACCCGCCAGTCGTCGCGGTCGAGGTCCCAGGCGACCAGGTACCAGCGCCCGCCCCGGGTGAGGAGATGGTGGGGCTGCACCCGCCGCGTGGCCGGGACGGGGCCCCCGCCGGTGCCCGGCGGACCCGACGGGACGTGGTCGAAGCGCAGTTCCTCGTGGGCCCGCACGGCCGCCCCGAGCGCCATGAGGACGTCGCCGTCCGCCTCGTCCCGCGTCCCGGCGGCCGACGGTCCGGCCACGGTGACGTCGAGTGCGTCGATGCGGTGGCGCAGCCGGGCGGGCATCACCTGCCGGACGGTGGCCAGCGCGCGCGCCGCCGCGTCCTCGATCCCGGCGCCGGTCGCCCCGGCGGCGCGGAGCGCGACGGCCAGGGCGACCGCCTGCTCGTCGTCGAAGAGCAGGGGAGGCATCCGGGTGCCGGCGTCGAGACGGTAGCCGCCGTCGGGACCCTTGACGGCCACGACGGGGTAGCCGAGTTCACGGAGCCGGTCGACGTCCCGGCGCAGGGTGCGCGGGCTGATGCCCAGCCGTTCGGCCAGCAGCGGCCCCGGCCAGTCCCGGCGCGCCTGGAGGAGCGAGAGCAGCGACAGCAGTCGTGCTGAGGTCTTCGGCATGACCTCCATGCTGCCGCGCACAGCGGTCACAGGCTGACCGCTACTCCTGCCACCGTGGGGACCGCGGAGCCGAGACGGCCCCGCGGCCGGACGGCCCGTGCGCCGTCCGGCCATGTCCCCAGGCAAGGAGCCCTTGTGTCCGTGAAAGCCGTGACCCACCTGAACTTCCGCGGCGACGCCCGCGCGGCGCTCACCTTCTACCGGTCCGTGTTCGGCGGGGACATGAGCGTGGTGACGTACCGGGACACCGGAAACGTCGAGGACCCGTCCCAGGCGGACCAGGTGTCATGGGGTCAGGTCCGCGCCGAGAGCGGGCTGTGCCTCATGGCCTACGACGTGCCGTCGAACCTGCCGTGGGAGCGGGGCGAGAACGCCTTCTTCGTCTCGGTCCGCGGCGACGGCGCCGAGGAGATCACCGGGTACTGGGAGAAGCTGTCCGCAGGCGCGACCGTCCACCGGCCGCTCGCCCCCTCGCCGTGGGCCCCGCTCTACGGCATGCTGAGCGACCGTTTCGGCGTCACCTGGGTCCTGGACGTCGCGAGCGAGTACCACGGCTGACCCGGCGGCGTGGCCCGGTGGCGGGCGCCCGCCACCGGACCACGCCCCTCCGCAGACCGACCCCCTGAACGAAGGAAGACGGGACGCACCAGTGAGCGGCCACACCCTTGTTCTCGGCATCCGGGCGCTCAACCGCGCCACCCTGGCCCGGCAGTTGCTGCTCGACCGGGCCGACCTCCCGGTCCCGGACGCCGTCGCCCACCTCGGCGGCATGCAGGCACAGGAGCCTCAGGAGCCGTTCGTCGGCCTGTGGTCGCGCCTGCGGGCGTTCCGGCCGCCGTCCCTCTCGGACCGGCTGACGGACCGGCGCCTGGTGCGCACCCACCTGATGCGCCGGACCGTCCACCTCGTCACCGCCGACGACGTCCTGGCCTGGCGGTCCCGGCACGACGCCATGCTGCGCCAGAAGGTCCTCGGCACCTACCGCCGGGAACTGACCGGAGTGGACCTCGCCGAACTCGCCGCGGCGGGGCGGGAGGTGATGTCCGACGGCGAGCCGCGCTCGATGGGGGAGCTGGCGCGAGCGGTCGCCGGGCGCTGGCCGGCCCCGGGGCCGCGAGCGCTGGGGGAGATGCTGGCCGCCGCCCTGATCCCGATGGCGCAACTGCCGCCGCGCGGGCTGTGGCGCACCAGGGCGGGGGCGCGCTACCTGCCCCTCTCCGACTGGCTGGGCCGCGACGTCGATCCGCCGTCGCCGCCCGGCGCCGATCCGGTCGGCCGGGCGCTGGTGCGGCGCTACCTCACGGCGTTCGGCCCCGCCGCCTCGGCGGACCTGCGAGCCTGGTGCGGACTGGCCGGACTGCCCGCCGCCGTGGCCGCGGTCCGCGAGGAACTCGTCGTCTTCCGCGACGAGCGGGGCCGGGAACTGCTCGACCTGCCCGACGCCCCCCGGCCCGACCCCGGCACCCCCGCGCCCGTACGGTTCCTGCCGGCGTTCGACAACGCGATCCTCGGCTACCACGACCGCGGCCGCGTCATCGACGACGCGCACCGCGGGCTGTCGGTCGCCGGCGCCCGCGTGGTCCTGGTCGACGGCCGGGTGGCCGCGACGTGGAACGAGGACGCGGACACGGTGACCGTCGCCCCGCTGCGCCCCCTGGCCGAGGCCGACCGCGCGGCCGTCGAGGAGGAGGGGCGGGCTCTGGCGTCCTTCCTCTCGGACGGACGGAGCGACCGGGTACGGGTGGGCGCCTCCCCCGATGCCTGACGGAGGCCCGTGCCGCGGGCCGGGGACCGGCTGCCGCGTACTGGTTCCGCGACGGAACAAATGCGGCGTACACCCATCCTCGGGATCTACTCCCCGGGGGGAGGAGCGGGGGTACCCACTACACCCGACGCAGTACGCCGGTCCAGCCCCAGGGACGGATCAAACGCGGCCGAACCCGGGTGAGCATGAAGAGGTATCCCGGTCAGAACGCCTGCCTTCCCATCTGCCGGGTCTCGTCCTGCCCGTAATCCGACGGATTGGTCCCAGGTGGCAACGTTCCTTTATCGACTCGGCCGACGCGCGTTCCGGCGCCGCGGTCTCGTCGCCCTGCTGTGGGTGGCCATACTCGTGGGCGCCGGCGTCGCCGCGTCCACCGCGCCCGCCCCGCCCGAAGACTCCTTCTCCATGCCCGGCACCGAGTCCCAGAAGGCGTTCGACCTGCTCGACGAGCGCTTCCCGGCCGCCAGTGCCGAAGGTGCCACGGCGCGGGTCGTGATCCGTGCCCCCGAGGGTGAGAAGATCTCCGACCCGGCCGGCAAGGCCAAGGTCGAGGAACTGGTCACCGCCCTCGGGAACGGCCCCCAGGTCGCCTCCGTGGACGACCCCTTCAAGGCGAACGCCGTCAGCCAGGACGGCACGACCGCGTACGCCTCGGTGACCTACAAGGTCAACGCCATGGAGCTGACCGACCCGGCCCGCGAGGCGCTCACCGCGGCCACCGACGAGGCGCGGGGCGACGGCTACACCGTCGAGACCGGCGGCGACGCGGTCATGGCCGAGCAGGAGATGGGCGGCACCGCCGAGCTGATCGGCATCGGCGTCGCGGCCGTCGTGCTCCTGCTGACCTTCGGCTCCCTGGTCGCGGCCGGCATGCCGCTGCTCTCGGCGATCATCGGTGTCGGTATCGGCATCTCCGGCATCGGGGCACTCGGCAGCACCCTCGAACTCTCCGCCACCACCTCCACGCTGGCCATGATGATCGGCCTCGCGGTCGCCATCGACTACGCCCTGTTCATCGTCTCGCGCTACCGCGCGGAGATAGCCGAGGGCCGCACCCCGGAGGAGGCCGCCGGGCGCGCGGTCGGAACCGCCGGGTCCGCCGTCGTCTTCGCCGGACTCACCGTGATCGTGGCCCTGGCGGGCCTCGCGGTGGTCAACATCCCGATCCTCACCAAGATGGGTCTGGCCGCCGCCGCCACGGTCGGCATCGCCGTCCTGATCGCGCTCACCATGACCCCGGCGCTGCTCGGTTTCGCCGGCAAGAAGGCGCTCAGCCGCAAGGACCGCAAGGCGGCCGCCGGGCAGCGGGCGGCCTCCGCCAAGCCGAAGCTCGGCACCCGTTGGGCCCGCTTCGTGCTGCGCCGCCCGGTGACCGTGCTGCTCACCGCGGTCCTCGGCCTCGGCGTGGTCGCCGTGCCGGCCACCAGCCTGGAACTCGGCCTGCCGGACGAGGGCAGCTCGGCGCCCGACACCACCCAGCGCAAGGCCTACGACATGCTGTCCGAGTCCTTCGGCGCGGGCTTCAACGGGCCGCTGATGGTCACCGTCGACACGCGGGGCGCGGACGACGCCAAGGCCGCTGCCGAGTCCGTCGGCAAGGAGATCACCGCCCTGGGCGAGGCGGCCGCCGTCACCCCGGCCAACTTCAACGAGCAGGGCGACACCGCCGTCCTCACCGTGGTGCCCAAGACCGGGCCGAGCGACGCGGCCACCGAGGAACTGGTCCAGGACATCCGCGCGCTGTCCGGCGGCATCGAGTCCGACACGGGCGCGACCATGCTGGTCACCGGCATGACCGCGATGACCATCGACTTCTCGCAGACCCTGGACGACGCGCTGATCCCGTACCTGGCACTGGTCGTGGGCCTGGCGTTCCTGCTGCTGATGCTGGTGTTCCGCTCGGTCCTCGTCCCGCTCAAGGCGGCCCTGGGCTTCCTGCTCTCGGTGGCGGCGGCGCTCGGCGCGGTGGTCGCGGTCTTCCAGTGGGGCTGGCTCGCGGACGTCTTCGGCGTGGACCAGCCGGGCCCGATCATGTCGATGATGCCCATCTTCATGATCGGCGTGGTCTTCGGACTGGCGATGGACTACGAGGTCTTCCTCGTGACCCGCATGCGCGAGGCGTACGTCCACGGATCGTCCGCCGCCGAGTCCGTCACCACGGGCTTCACCCACGGCGGACGGGTCGTCGCGGCCGCCGCGATCATCATGATCAGCGTCTTCTCCGGCTTCATCATGGAGAACGACGACATGATCAAGATGATGGGCTTCGGCCTCGCCATCGCCGTCCTCTTCGACGCCTTCGTCGTCCGGATGGCCATCGTGCCCGCCGTGCTCGCCCTGCTCGGCACCAAGGCGTGGTGGCTGCCCAAGTGGCTGGACCGCGTCCTGCCCAACGTCGACGTCGAGGGCGAGAAGCTCCACAAGGAACTCGGCGACACCGACGGGCCCGCACAACCCACCCGCGAGCCCGAGACGGCCGGGGTCTGACCTCACGTCCCGCGGCCCCGCCCGGTCTCGGATCTTCCGAGGCCGGGCGGGGCCTTCTCGGGTACGGAGGGGAGAGGCGGCGCCGCTCAGAGGTCCCGGGCGGCGTCGGCCAGCGCCTCGTCCAGGACGCCCACGCCCCGGGCGATCTCCTCGTCGCTCGCCGTCAGCGGGGGTGCGATGCGGAAGATGCCGCCCATCCCCGGCAGCTGGACGATGTTCATGTGCAGTCCGCGTTCGAAACAGCGCCGGGTGACCGCCGCGCCGAGCCGGTCCGCGCCGCCCGCGCCGAGGACGTCGTCGCCGACCAGCTCCATGCCCAGGAGCAGGCCACGGCCGCGGACGTCACCGACCACCTCATGGCGTGCGGCGAGCTTGTCGAGCCCGTCGCGCAGCGCGGCGCCGAGCACCCGCGCGCGTTCGTCCAGGCGGTCGCGGACCAGGACGTCCAGCACGGTGTTGCCGACGGCGGCCGGCAGCGGGTCGCTGACATGGGTCGTGAAGAACAGGAACCCCCGCTCGTGGGCGCGCTCCTCGATCTCCGGGCTGGTCAGTACGGCGGCCAGCGGGAGTCCCGCGCCGAGCGTCTTGGAGACCGTGAGGATGTCCGGGACGACCCCCTCGTGCTGGAAGGCGTACCAGTCACCGGTGCGGCACAGCCCGGTCTGGGCCTCGTCGAGGATCAGCAGCATCCCGCGCTCCCGGCACTTCTCGGCCAGCGCGGTGAGGTAGCCGGGCGGCAGCTCGACGACGCCGCCGGAGCTGAGGATCGGCTCGACCAGGCAGGCGGCCAGGGAGCCGACCGACTGGGCGTCGATCATCTCGAAGCCCAGGTCGAGCTGGCGGCGCCAGTCGAGGGCGCCGTCGGCGTCGACGATCGCGGGCCGGTGACGGTCCGGGACCGGCAGCGCGAAGTTGCCCGGGGCGGCGGGCCCGTAGCCCTTGCGGCCCGCGCTGTACGTGGCGTTCGCGGCGGCCTGCGTCATGCCGTGCCAGGACCGGGCGAAGGAGACGATCTCGTGGCGGCCGGTGACGAGCTTCGCCATCCGCACCGCGGCCTCGTTCGCCTCGGCGCCGGTGGTCAGCAGCAGCGCCTTGTCCAGCGGGTCGGGCAGGGTGCCGGCGAGCCGCCGGGCCAGCTCCACGACCGGCGGGCTCAGCATGCCGCTGTGGAGGTGGTCGAGGCGCGCCACCTGCTCGCGCACCGTGGAGACGATCGCCGGGTGGGAGTGCCCGAGGATCGCGCTCATCTGACCGGAGGTGAAGTCGAGCAGTTCGCGCCCGCTCTCCGTGAACACCGAGGTGCCCGCGGCGCGCACGATCAGCTCCGGTGAGAACGTGCCGTGACCGGAGTAGCGGACGAGGTGGCGGCCGGGGTCGGGGAATGCGGTCTCGGAAGGCATGCGAACGACGGTAGGGACGCACCGCTGCGCGTGTCCATCGCACGGTTTCGATGGGCCTGTTCGACGCAACCGTACAATCGGGGCCGTGCTCAACTCGGGACGGCTGCAGTTGCTCAGCCTGCTGGACACCCTCGGGACGGTCCGTGCGGTCGCCGACACGCTGCATCTGAGCGCGTCGACGGTCTCGCAGCAGCTGGCGGTGCTCGAGACCGAGACCCGCTGCCGCCTGCTGGAGCGGACGGGCAGGCGCGTCCGACTGACCCCGGCCGGGCTGCTGCTGGCCCGGCGGGGCCGGGAGATCCTGGACCGGATGGCCGAGACCGAGGCCGAGCTGCGGGCCCTCAACGACGAACCCATCGGCACCGTGCGCCTGGGGGTGTTCCAGAGCGCGATCTACACCCTCGCGGTACCGGCGGCCACCCGCCTGGCGACCAGCCACCCCCACCTGCACGTGGAACTGGCCGAGATGGAGCCGCACGAGAGCGGCCCCGCCCTGCGCTCGGGGGAGGCGGACGTCATCGTCACCACCACCGACTACAGCGGCCTGTCCTGGGGCGAGGACCTGGAAGTCGTGTCCCTCGGCACCGATTCCGTCGTGCTGGTGCTGCCGCGCGCCCACCCGCTCGCCTCCCGGACCGCGGTGAGTCTGGCGGCGTGCAAGGAGGAGACCTGGGCGTGCGACCGGCCGCAGTCGTACATGGCGGACCTGACCCTGCGGCTGTGCCGCGAGGCGGGCTTCGAACCCCGCGTGGCCTGCCGGTTCAGCAACTATCTGATGCTGCTGCGGCACGTGGAGACGACCGGTTCGATCGCCCTGCTGCCGGCCCTTGCCGTCACCCCGGACCACGCCGTCCTCACCCGTGAGCTGAGTCCGCCGGTGCGCCGCCGCGTCGCCGTCGTCGTACGGCGCGGCAGCACCCGGCGCGCGGCGGTGAACGCGGTCATCGCCGCGTTGCGCGACCACCCGGAGCTCCCGGCCCTGGCCGCCCCCGACCGGCACCCGGGACGGGCGGAGCACCCGCCCGCGCCGTGACCGGCGGAGGCGGGCGGCACCCGTGGGCGTCCTCGGCCACGGTCCGCACCGACGTGCCGATGACCGTGCCGGTGGGCCACGCCGCGGCCGTGCTGACGTGCCGCGCCGATCTCGGCCTGACCCGGCGGGCGCCGACCGGGTCAGCGGCCGACGGCCGCCGGTCCCTCGGCGCCGGCCTCGCCCGCGGCCCTGAACTCCACGGCGACCACGCCGTCGACGCGCCGGCACAGCTCCTCCAGGACGGAGACGGACACCTCCTGCGGCAGTCGGCCGCTGAGGACGACGTGACCGTGGGTCACATCCACCTGCACCGACGACGGAGCCAGCCCCAGCGAGTTGACCAGCGCCTCCTCGATGATCTCGGTCCGGATCGCCCGGTCCGTGCGCAGGAAGACCCGGAGCAGGTCGCCCCGGCTGACGACCCCGATCAGCCGGCCCGCCTCGTCGACGACGAGCAGCCGCTTGATGCCGTGCCGGGCCATCACACGGGCGGCGTCGACGACGCTCCAGTCCTCGCGCGCGCAGACGGCGGGCGAGGTCATCAGCCCGGCCGCGTCGGTGGCGGACGCCTTGGCGTCGGCCGGGCGGGGCCCCTCCCCGTCACCGGCAGGGCCGTCCGGTTCACCGCCCCACATCTTCTGCAGAAGGTCGGCCTCCGAGACCACCCCCACCGGCCGATCCTCCCCGTCGACGACCGGCACGGCGGTGATGTCGTACTCCTGCAGCAGGTGGGCGATCTCCTTGAACGGTGTCCCGGGCTGCACCCGGACCACGGCGTCGCTCATCAGATCGCTCACCCTCTGGTGCTTCATCGAGCTGTCTCCTCCGCTGCCGGCCGAAGCGGCCGGCTTTCGTCCTTCTCGACATGTGGAACGGTCGGTCGCCCCCGTGAGTGCCCCGTCCTCACGCGTCCGGGCTGATGAGCAGCAGGGCGATGTCGTCACCGGGCGTGGGGGCGTGCCGGATCAGGGCGTCCGCCGTCGCGTCGAGGTCCGCGGCGTCCGCGTGTTCCAGAAGACCCGCGAGCGCCGCGGTGGCGTCGTCGAGGTCGACCCCCGGTGCCTCGACGAGCCCGTCGGTGTAGAGGGCGAGGACGCTGCCGGGCGGCAGAGCGAACTCCCGTGCCGGATAACGGATGTCCGGCTCGATCCCGAGCAGGAGACCGGGCGGCACCCGCAGGAGTTCGGTACGTCCGTCGGGGTGGCGCAGCAGGGGTGGGGGATGCCCGGCGGTGGCCAGACAGGCGCGGCGCGTGGCGAGGTCCAGGTGCACGTAGGCACAGCTCGTGAACAGGCCGGGGTCCAGGTCGGTGAGCAGCCGGTTGGTGCGGGCCAGGACGTCCCCGGGGGCGGCGCCCACGGTGGCGTGGGCGTGGACGGCGGTGCGCACCTGGCCCATCAGCGCGGCGGCGTCCACGTTGTGGCCCTGGACGTCGCCGATGGCGGCGCCGGCGGTGTGCTCGTCGAGGCGGATGAGGTCGTAGAAGTCGCCGCCGACGCCCAGCCCGCGGGCGGCCGGCAGATAGCGCGCGGCGACCCGCAGACCGGGCACGCGGGGGAGGGTGTGGGGCAGGAGGGCGGACTGCAGCCGGTGGGCGAGGTGGTGCTTGGCGTCGTAGAGACGGGCGCGGTCCAGGGCCTGGCCGACCAGACCGGCCAGCGAGGTGAGTGCCGCCCGCTCGCCCGGCGGGAAGGCGTGGGGCCGCTCGTAGGAGAGCAGCAGGGAGCCGATGGGGCGGCCGGAGGCGATCAGCGGGAGCACCGCCCAGGCGGCCATCCCGTCCTCGTGGACGGTGGCCGGATAGGCGTCCGCCATCTCGGCGAAGGTGGCGAAGAAGCCCGGGACGCCGGTGGCCATGACGTCGGCGCCCGGTACCTCGGAACTCAGCGGGATGCCGTCGAAGCGGTCCATGAGCTCGGCGCGGTAGCCGCGGTGTCCCACGATCCGCAGCCGGCCGTCCTCGGCGGTCATCAGCACCATGGCCTGCGCGCCCAGCGCCGGAAGCAGCTGGTCGGCGGTCTGGTCCACCACTTCCTGGACGCCCACGGCCTCCGTCAGGGTCGAGGCCAGGTGCATCAGGTGGTACAGCACGGTGGCCCGGCCGGGCCCGGCGGTCGGCAGCGCCTGTTCCCCGGCGCCGTCGTCCGGCTCGCCGCGGGTGATGCGGACGCTGATGCCGGTGGAGTCCGGGTACAGCTCGAAGGCCAGCCAGGTCCGGGGCGGGCGCAGGACCGTGAAGGCCTGCGGCAGACGGCTGACCAGTGCGGCCCGGTAGCGGTCCTCGACCTGGGGCACGTCCATCCACGGCAGCGCCTCCCACGGCAGCGCGCCCACCAGCTCCGCCCGGTCCGCGCCGACCAGACCGGCCGCGGCCGGGGTGATGAAGGTGATGCGTCCGTTCGCGTCCAGTCCGCACGACCCGCCCGGCAGACGGTCGACGAAGGCAGCGAGCGCGGTCGCCTCGGCGGGCGAGGGGGCACGCCCGGCAGGCGGCCGCAGCGCCCGGGGCCGGTCCGTGGGCAGCAGCGGGGCGCCGCTGTCCGCGGCCGTCCGCATCAGCTCGCCCAGGCGGACGCAACCCGCCTCGACGGCGTCGCGTTCGTCCGCGCTCAGCCGGTCCGCCCGGTCGCCGGACCACAGCAGCACCAGCCCGCCGCGGACGGCACCGTCCGCGAGAACCGGTGCCGCGGCCAGCCTGAAGTCGTACGGCAGGACCAGCGCCGGCCGGGGGTAGCGGCGCGCCATCTCCTCCCGGTCGCCCACCCAGACCAGACGCCGCTCGCGCACGGCGTCCGCCACCGGCA
>MUMD01000589.1 GCA_002155895.1 Streptomyces rochei | reverse complement strand
GGCGGCCGGCCACGACGATCCGGAGCTGTGGTGGGAGGACGTCATCGAGCACCGGGGAGTCACCACCGAGGGGGAGGGGGACGTGCTCGCACCGTTCGCGGCACTCGAAGAGGCCATGGCGGCGCTGCGGGAGACCGAGGAGCCCGGCGGGCGCGACCGGGACCTNNGGCACGTGCCGGCGCTCCGCCGCAGGGCCGCCGTCAGCGCCGACCGGGCGCTCGTGAAGGGGCTGCCCCGGATCAAGGTGGACATGACCTGGGTGCCCTGGACCCACCGCAGGCTGTCCCGGGCCGGCGGGTACGGAGCGGGTATCGAGTCACCGGGGTGGTACGGACACTTGTTCAGCGCGCCGGACCGGCCCGTGGAGCGGTGGCTGACCAGGGTGGCCGAGCTGCTGCGGGCGGAGGGCCGGCTCGTCTCCTCGGCGCACGTCATCGAGGCGGTGCGGCTGGCGGAGACCCTCGCGGCGCTGCGCGGCCGTCCGCTGCCGGGGCTGAGCGAGACGACGGAGGCCGTGCGGGCGGTGATGTGCGAGGGCTCCGATGTCCCCCTGGCCCTGGTGCGCGACCGGCTGGTCGTGGGCGACGTACTGGGCCGGGTGCCCGCCGGGGCGCCCGCGGTGCCGTTGCAGCGGGATCTCACCAGGGCGCAGCGGCGGTTGCGGCTGAAGCCGGAAGCGGCGGAGCGGGAGCTGGAGCTGGACCTGCGCAAGGAGACCGACGCGGGCCGGAGCAGACTGCTGCACCGCTTGCGGTTGCTCGGGATCGGCTGGGGGGAGCCCGCCGTCTCACGGGGCAGTACGGGGACGTTCCGCGAGACGTGGCGGCTGCGGTGGGAGCCGGAGCTGTCGGTGCGGGTCGCCGAAGCCGGGGTGTGGGGCACGACGGTGCTCGCCGCCGCGACCGCCAAGGCGGAGGCGGACGCCGTCGCCGCCCGGACCCTCGCCGAGGTCACCGCGCTCGCCGAGCGCTGCCTGCTGGCCGAGTTGCCGGACGCGCTCCACCCGGTGACGCGGATACTCGCCGACCGCGCGGCGCTCGACACGGACGTCGGCCACCTCGCCCAGGCCCTGCCCGCCCTCGTCCGCGCGCTGCGCTACGGCGATGTGCGCGGCACCGGCGCCGACGCGCTGGCCGGGGTCGCCGCGGGCCTCGCCGAACGCGTCTTCGTCGGCCTACCCCCGGCCTGCGCCGCCCTGGACGCCGACGCGGCCGAGGAGATGCGGCGGCACGTGGACGCCGTACACGGCGCGGTGGGGCTGCTCGGCGACGCCCCCGGTCACCGTCTCGGTGCCGGCCGGAGCGACCTGCGCGGGCGTTGGCGGGGCGTGCTGCGGGTGCTGTGCGGGCGGGACACGGTGCCCGGGGTGATCCGGGGGCGTGCCGTTCGGCTGCTGCTGGACGACGGCGCGCTCGCGCCGGACGAGGCGGCGCGGCTGATGGGGCTGGTGCTGTCCCCGGGGACACGGCCGGCGGACGCCGCCGCCTGGATCGAAGGCTTCCTCGGCGGCGGTCCGGGCGGCGGCCTGCTGCTCCTGCACGACGAACGGCTGCTCGCCCTGGTCGACGCCTGGCTGACCGGGGTACCGGCGGAGGCGTTCACGGACGTACTGCCGCTGTTGCGGCGCACGTTCTCGGCGTACGAGCCGGGAGCCCGCCGCGGCATCGGCGAGTTGGTCAAGCGCGGGCCCGAGGGGCGGGAGCGTGCGGCCGCCGGACCCGGCGCACCCGGATTCGCGACCGATCTCGACGCCGGGCGGGCCGACGCGGTGCTGCCGGTGATCGGGCTGCTCCTCGGCCTGCCCGCGCGTGCGGAAGCCGACGACCCGGTGGGAGTGGACGCATGACGACGAAGCCCGTGGACGCCGAGGCGGCGCAGGAGCGGCTGCGGCGGTGGCGACTGGTGCTCGGCGGCGACCAGGCCGACGGCACCGGCTGCGCCCTCTCCGGACCCGACGCCGCGATGGACGGGGCACTGACCGCGCTCTACGGCAAGGGGGCGGCACCGCGGACGGGACGGGAGCGGGCCGGGGGACTGGGAGCCTCCGCGCCGGCCGTGGCCCGCTGGCTCGGTGACATCCGGACCTACTTCCCCTCGTCCGTCGTCCAGGTCATGCAGCGGGACGCGATCGACCGGCTGGGCCTGGCCACACTCCTGCTGGAGCCGGAGATGCTCGAGGCCGTGGAAGCGGACGTGCACCTCGTCGGCACGCTCCTCTCCCTCCACCACGCGATGCCGGACCGGACCAGGGAGACCGCGCGCGCCGTCGTGCGCAAGGTGGTCGAGGACCTGGAGCGGCGGCTCGCCGACCGCACCCGGGCCACCCTCACCGGAGCCCTCGACCGCGGTGCCCGGGTCAGCCGGCCCCGCCACCACGACATCGACTGGGACCGCACCATCGCGGCCAACCTCAAGCACTACCTCCCCGAGTACCGGACGGTCGTGCCGGAGCGGCTGATCGGTCACGGCCGCGCGTCGCGTGGGGTGAAGAAGGACGTCGTCCTCTGCGTCGACCAGTCGGGTTCGATGGCGGCGTCCGTCGTCTACGCCTCCGTGTTCGCGGCGGTGCTCGCGTCCCTGCGGTCGATCAGCACCCGGCTCGTCGTCTTCGACACGGCGGTGGCCGACCTCACCGACCGGCTCGACGACCCCGTCGACGTGCTGTTCGGCACGCGCCTCGGCGGCGGCACGGACATCAACCGCGCGCTGGCGTACTGCCAGTCGCAGATCACCCGGCCCACGGAGACGGTGGTGGTGCTGATCAGCGACCTGTACGAGGGCGGCCTACGGAACGAGATGCTCAAGCGGGTCGCCGCGATGCAGGCGGCCGGGGTGCGGTTCGTGACGCTGCTGGCCCTGTCGGACGAGGGGGCGCCGGCGTACGACCGTGAGCACGCGACGGCACTCGCCGAGCTGGGTGCGCCGGCCTTCGCCTGCACGCCCGAGCTGTTCCCGGAGGTGATGGCGGCGGCGATCGAGAAGCGGGCGCTGCCGATACCCGAGGCCGGATGACGACATGTCGACCCGGGCGGTCCGATTCCTTCCGTCAAAACCGACATGACTGGTCGTCGGCGGAGACAGGCTTGCGTGACCCACGGAGGTCCGTGCGAGGATCGCGCGTCGTATCGATGTGCCGTTCGATGCGCTGTTCGATGCCGGCGTGGCCCGGTGTGCCGGACGTCGCGCTCGAACCGTCCCGCCGCACGGAGGAATCGCTCCCCCTTGACCTGGTCAGCAGTTGTGCCCGAGACCGCCTGGCGCGTCGTGCGCACGGCGGCGGGGCGGCGTGCGCTGCACGTGATGCTGCTGATGAGCGGAGTGTTCGTGCTGGGGGTGCTCTGCGGGGAGCGGGCACAGGCCGCCGAGGGCGTTCCGTCTCCGAGGGAGGTCACCGGGCAGGTCGTCGCCGTCGCCCCGGAGCACCCTCGTGAGGAACCGGCGGCCTCAGCCGCAGCCGTCCGGGAACCGTCGGCCTCCCCTCAGGGGCCGGAAGGCGACCGTGGCCGTCAGGGCTCCCCGGCCGTTCGAGAGGCCGAGGCGGGCGGGTCCGGACTTGGGCTGCGTTCCGTGGCCGAGGGCCTGGCCGAGGGTGTCGTACGGCCCGTGGAGACCCGGGTCGTGCGTCCGGTCGTCGACGTGGTGGAGAAGGTGACGGACGGGCTCGGGGCGGTCGCGCGGGCGGAGGTTCCGCCGCTCGAAGCGCTGACCGACCCGCCCGCCCTGCCCCGTTCGCCCGGCCTGACGGCACCGTCCGGCCTGCCGGTCCCCTCCGGGCTGACGTCCCCCTCCGACCTGACCGGGCTGCCCGGCCGGGTGGTGCCCACCGGCACGCTCCCGCAGAC
>MUMD01000588.1 GCA_002155895.1 Streptomyces rochei | reverse complement strand
GTGCTGGTGGTGGAGTCCTGGCTGATCAGCGTCGGGTTCGTCGTCTTCGGTGGCGCCATGGTCGGCCACTGGTTCTGCGGGCACCCCTGGTGGACGCGCACGATCGACCGCGAATGAGCCGCCGCCTCCCCGGCCGGCCCGCCCCGCACCGGGAGGGCGGGCCTCGACGGGGAGGGCCCTACGGCCGGGAGGGCGGGGTCGGCGGGCAGCGCGCCCTACGGCCAGGAGCGCCGGCGGATGCCGCCGGCGAGTGCCGCGGCGGCCGTCCCGGACACGGCGGCGGCCAGGGCGAGCGGCCGGCGGTGGCGCGAGAGCCAGAACTGGAGGCTGCGCGGATGGGCCTCGTCGTCGAAGATCCCGTGTGCGCCGTAGTCGGCGGGGGCCGTGTCGTCCGGCGGCTTCCACAGGTTGACCGGCCGGCCGGGGCCGACGGGCTCGTCGGTCTGCTGCCCGTCGTAGCCGGTCCGGGCCAGGTAGCGGTCCAAGAGGCCCGGAGCCAGCATCTGGCCCAGCAGGGTGGCGACGGTGGAGCCGCCCACCCAGTACTCGCGCCGCTCGGGACGGTCCGCGGCGTGCAGGACCGCACGGGCGGCGACCTCGGGCTGGTAGACGGGGGCCACCGGGCGCGGGTGCCGGGGCAGCCGGGTCAGCACCCAGCTGAACTGGGGCGTGTTCAGTCCGGGCATCTGGACCATGGTCACCCGCACGCCGCTCCGGTCGTGCAGCAGCTCGCAGCGCAGGGACTCGGTGAACCCCTGGATGGCGTGCTTGGCCCCGCAGTAGACCGCCTGGAGCGGGACGCTGCGCCGGGCCAGGGCCGATCCGACCTGGACGATCGTGCCGCGGTCGCGCGGCGTCATGCGCCGCAGGGCGGCCTGGGTGCCGTGCACGAAACCGAAGTAGGTGACCTCGGTGGCGCGCCTCAGCTCGTCCGGCGAGAGGTCCGCGACCGGCGCGAAGACCGTCGAGAACGCGGCGTTCACCCACACGTCGATGGGGCCGAGTTCCTCCTCGACCCGGTCGGCCGCCGCGTCCACGGCCTCGGCGTCGGAGACGTCCACCACCAGGGGCAGGGCGCGTCCGCCGGCCTCCCGGACCTCCTCGGCCGCCCGTTCGAGGGCGTACTCGCCGCGGGCGAGGAGGGCCACCGCGGCGCCGCGGGCGCCGAAGGCCCGGACGGTGGCCCGCCCGACGCCGCCGGTCGCACCGGTGACGACGACGACCTCGGTCCCGTTCCCGCCCCGGCGCCGGACGCCCCTCACTTCTTGCCCCGGCCGGGAAGGTGCCCGGCGTACTCGGTGAGCTTCTGGCGTACGCCCCTGGTGGCGATCCCGGTGGCCTGCGGGTCGTGCAGGGCCGCCTTGACGGCCTTCTTGCCCTGCTCCTTCATGATGTGCGGCGGGATCGGCGCGATCTCCGCGTCGACCTTGAACTCCAGGACCACGGGCCGGCCGGCGGACAGTGCCTCGTCCCAGGCGTCGCCCACCTTCTTGGGGTCGGCGCAGACGATGCCCTTGAGGCCGAGGAGTTCGGCGTAGGCGGCGTAGGGGACGTCGGGGATGTCCTGCGAGCCCGGGTACTTGGGGTCGCCCGCCATGGCGCGCTGCTCCCAGGTGACCTGGTTGAGGTCCTGGTTGTTGAAGACGCAGAAGACCAGCGGGGCCGGTCCGGTCAGGCGGTCCAGATACCGCTTGACGGTGATCATCTCGTTCATGCCGTTCATCTGGAACGCGCCGTCCCCGACGAAGGCGATCACCGGCCGGTCCGGGTAGGCGAACCGCGCCGCGATGGCGTACGGCGTGCCCGGGCCCATCGTCGCCAGGGTGCCGGACAGCGAGGCGCGCATGCCCTGGCGGAGCTTGAGGTGCCGTGCCCACCAGTTGGTGCCCGAGCCGGAGTCGGCCGTGAGGATGACGTCGTCGGGCAGGCGGGAGGAGAGTTCGGCGGCGACGGCCTGCGGGTTGATGGTCCTGCCGAAGTGCTCACCGGCCCAGCGGTCGGCCAGGTCGTGCCACTCCCGCACGTCCTTCTCGATCTTCTCCCGCCAGCCGCGGTCCTTCTTGCGCCGGAGCAGCGGGATCAGGGCGCGCAGGGTCTCCCGGGAGTCGCCCACCAGGTGGGCGTCCATGGGATAGCGGATGCCGATCATCCGGCCGTCGATGTCGATCTCGACGCCCCTGGCCTGCCCCTCCTCGGGCAGCCACTCCGCGTACGGGAAGCTGCTGCCGACCATCAGCAGGGTGTCGCAGCCCTTGATCATCTTGTCGCTGGCCTTGCTGCCCAGCAGGCCGATGGGTCCGGTGACGTACGGCAGGTCGTCGGGCAGCACCTCGCGGCCGAGCAGCGCCTTGGCGACGCCGGCGCCGAGCAGCTCGGCCACCTCCATGACCTCGGCCTCGGCGTCGGCGGCGCCCTGGCCGACCAGCATGGCGACCTTGTCGCCCGCGTTGAGGACGTCAGCGGCCCTGCGCAGCTCGTCGTGGTCGGGCAGGACCCTGGGCCGGCTCCACCCCACGCTGGAGAAGACGGAGCCGTGCTCCCGGGGCGGGGAGGGCATGGCGTCCTCCTCCTGCACGTCGTTGGGGATGATGATCGTGGCGACGCCCCGGGTGGTCAGCGCGGTCTTGAAGGCACGGTCGATCACGTGCCGGGCCTGTCCCGGGTGCACGATCATCTGGCAGTACTCGGAGACGTCCGCGAACAGCTGGTCGAGGGCGATCTCCTGCTGGTAGTGGGTGCCCAGCGAGAGCCGCTTCTGCTGCCCGACCACGGCCACCACGGGCTGGTGGTCGAGCTTGGCGTCGTAGAGGCCGTTGAGCAGGTGGATCGCGCCCGGTCCCGAGGTGGCGACGCAGCAGCCCACCTCGCCGGTGAACTTGGCGTGGGCGCAGGCCATGAACGCGGCCGTCTCCTCGTGCCGCGCCTGGATGAACTCCGGGTCGCCGTCGGCCCGGTCGAACGC
Organism: Streptomyces rochei; assembly: GCA_002155895.1. GTDB lineage: Bacteria > Actinomycetota > Actinomycetes > Streptomycetales > Streptomycetaceae > Streptomyces > Streptomyces rochei. The sequence goes on along the minus strand of MUMD01000588.1, from coordinate 3,399 downwards.
GCCGAGCAGGCCGTTGATGCCGTCGCCCGGATACCCGTACACCCGCTGGACGCCCCACTCGGACAGGCGCTGCAGCACGAAGTCGGCGACTTGGGTCATGGGGCCCTCCCGGGGCACGAGGGGACAACGGGTCGGGTTGTGGGGTTGCCTGCCCGACCGCCCGTAAACCGGACGGCGCTCCCCTCGTCCCGACCGGGCGCCGCCCGCCGTCCCCCGGGGCGTCAGCGCGGCGGGGGCGCCGTGCTCGCCCGGGTCACCAGCCGGGTCGGCACCAGCGTCGTGCCCCGCTCCGGGCCGTCCTGACGCATCTTGCGCAGCACCGCCTCGACGCACAGCCGTCCCACCTCGGCGAAGTCCTGGTGGACGGTGGTCAGCGGCGGCAGGAAGGAGCCGGCCTCGGGGATGTCGTCGAAGCCGATGACGCTGACGTCCTCGGGGACCCGTCGCCCGTGCTCGTGCAGGGCGCGCATCAGTCCGAGGGCCATCTGGTCGTTGGCCGCGAAGACGGCCGTGCACTCCTCGCGCGCGGCGAGTTCGAGGCCGGCCAGGTAGCCGGACCGCGCCGACCAGTCGCCCCGGACCAGGGGCGGCACGGTGCGGCCGGCCTCGGCGAGGGTGCGCCGCCAGGCGTCCGTGCGGCGCTGGGCGGCGAAGGAGTCCTCGGGCCCGCCCAGGTGCCACACGGTCCGGTGCCCGAGGTCCAGCAGGTGGCGCACGGCGGCGCGGGTGCCGCCGGCCTGGTCGGTGTCGACGACCGTGTAGTGGTCGCCGGCGTCGGAGTCGACCACGACGACCTGGACGTGGGGCGGCAGGGTGAGGGTGGCGGCGTCCAGCAGATGGACCTCCATGATGACGATCACCGCGTCGACGGCCAGTTCCTCCAGCCGGGAGAAGGCGCCGCGCACCTCGTCCTGGGTGGGGACGGCGACCGGCAGGAGGGTCACCGCGTACCCCTCGCCCGCCGCGGAGGTGGCGATGGCCTCCAGGGTCCGTACGTTGCCGGTGGTCGCCAGCGAGAAGGTGATGACGCCGATGGTCCGGAACTCGCCGCGTTTGAGGGCCCGGGCCGCGCTGTTGGGCCGGTAGCCCAGCTCCTTCATGGCCGCCAGCACCTGCTGCCTGGTCTCCTCGGTCACCCCGGCGTAGCCGTTGGAGACGCGGGAGACGGTCTGCGAGGAGACCCCCGCCAGCCGCGCCACGTCCGCCATGGAAGCGGTGGGCACCCGGCCGCCGCGCCGGCGCCGCACGCCCGCTCCCCGCGGGTCCGCGACCCCCTCAGCCGTGTCCACTTGTCCTCCGCCACCTCTCCGCAACTGCCCGGGCCCCGGCTCCCGAAGGACCCTTGACCGTCGTCCTCGGGGCAGTGTAGACATGCCGCCACCAGATGTTTACGTAAACATAACAGCCCGCCCACGCCTCCGAAGCACCCTTCGCGCTGCGCGATGTTTACGCAAACATGCCGTGGCTCCCGTACCCGCACGAGCGAGGAACGACATGACGACGCTGCAACCGCCGGCCGCCGCGCCGCGGCCGGCCCCACCCCGGGCGAGGCGTGACCGCCGCTCCTGGACGGGGTGGGGCTTCCTCGGCCCGTTCGTGGCCGTGTTCGCCCTGGTGTTCCTCGCGCCGATCGCCTACTCCGTCTACCTCAGCCTCTTCCGCGACCGGCTCATCGGCGGCACGACCTTCGTCGGCCTGGACAATTACACGCAGGCGCTGCGGGACGAGCGGTTCTGGGACTCGCTCGGGCGGGTCTCGCTCTTCCTGGCCGTCCAGGTGCCGATCATGCTCGGCATCGCCCTGCTGGTGGCCCTCGCGCTGGACAGCGGACGCCTGTACGGCCGGGACTTCTTCCGCATCTCGATCTTCCTGCCGTACGCCGTGCCCGCCGTGGTCGCCACCCTGATGTGGGGCTTCATGTACGGCACCCGCTTCGGCCTGGTCGGGGACATCAACAGCGCCTTCGGCGTCTCGCTGCCCGACCCGCTCTCCACCGACCTGGTGCTGGCCTCCATCGGCAACATCGTGACCTGGGAGTTCGTCGGCTACAACATGCTCATCTTCTACTCGGCGCTGCGCGTGATCCCGCACTCCCTGTACGAGGCGGCGCAGATCGACGGCGCCGGGCAGATCCGCGTGATCACCGCGATCAAGCTCCCGGCCATCCGCGGCGCCCTGGTGATCGCGACGATCTTCTCGATCATCGGCAGCTTCCAGCTCTTCAACGAGCCCAGCATCCTGCAACCGCTCGCGCCCAACGCCATCACGACCGACTACACGCCGAACTTCTACACCTACTCGCTGTCCTTCAACGGCCAGCAGCACAACTACTCGGCGACGGTCGCCATCGTCATGGGGCTGATCACCATGGTCATCGCCTACGTCGTCCAGCTGCGCGGCATGCGCAAGGGAGTGTGAGCCACGATGACCAGTCCCGTCGTCACCGTCTCCGACCCCGGCGCGGCCACGTCCTCGCGCGGCCCGGGCTCCCCGCCCCGGCTGCGCGCCCCGCGGCGCCGGTACTCCGCCGACCGGCCCCGCCGCAGTGTCCTGCTGACGCTGCTCACCTCGCTGGTCCTGCTGTACAGCCTGGTGCCGCTGGTCTGGCTGGCCGTCAGCGCCACCAAGACGCAGGAGGGGATGTCCCGTTCCTTCGGGCTGTGGTTCGACGACGACTTCGCGCTGTGGGACAACATCGGCCAGACCTTCACCTACGACGACGGAGTCTTCACCCGCTGGCTCCTCAACACCCTGCTCTACGTGGGTCTGGGCGCGGGCGGCGCCACCTTCCTCGCGGTGCTCGGCGGCTACGCGCTGGCCAAGTTCGACTTCCCCGGCCGGCGGGCGGTCTTCGCGGTGGTCATCGGCGCGGTGGCCGTGCCCGGTACGGCGCTGGCGGTCCCGACCTTCCTGATGTTCAGCAAGATGAACCTGACCGACACACCTTGGGCGGTGATCGTCCCGTCCCTGATCTCGCCGTTCGGCCTGTATCTGATGTGGGTGTTCGCGAGCGAGGCCATCCCCACCGAGCTGATGGAGGCCGCCCGCATCGACGGCGCCGGAGAGGTGCGCACCTTCTTCCGGGTCGCGCTGCCGCTGCTGGCGCCCGGCATCGTCACGGTCCTGCTCTTCACCATGGTCGCGACCTGGAACAACTACTTCCTGCCGCTGGTCATGCTGAAGGACCCCGAGTGGTACCCCCTGACCCTCGGTCTGAACAGCTGGAACTCCCAGGCCGCGACCGCCGGCGGCGAGGCCGTCTTCAACCTGGTGGTCACCGGGTCGCTCATCACCATCCTGCCGCTGATCGCCGCGTTCCTGCTGCTGCAGCGGTACTGGCAGTCCGGACTCGCCGCCGGAAGCGTCAAGGAGTAGGCCCGGCAGGCCCCTCCCCCTGTC
>MUMD01000587.1 GCA_002155895.1 Streptomyces rochei | reverse complement strand
CCCCCGGAGACCCGCCCCATGACCTTCTCCTTCCGCCCAGTCCCCGACGACCCGCGCCTGGCCGACCTGGTCGAGCGCCTGCGCGGATACCTCGACGGTGAACTCGCCCAGTACGAACACGACAACGGCATCACCCACACCTCCCGCCTCTCCCGGGCCGATCTGGAGCCGGTCTGGAAACGCTGCCGCGCACTCGGCTTCTACGGCATCCACCTCCCCGAGGAGTACGGCGGGCAGGCCCTGAGCTACTCCGAACTCGCCGTGCTCAAGGAGGAGATCGCCGCCTCCGGCCGCGTCCTCGGCCACAGCGTCCTCGGCGACATGGGCGGCCCGCTGCGCGCCGGCGACNNCCATGCGCACCACCGCCGTCCGGGACGGCGACGGCTACCGCCTCACCGGTCACAAGGTGTTCAGCTCCGCCGGCCCCTTCGCCGACTTCGCCATCGTGGTGGCGCGCATGGCCGGCACGGAGGAGGAGTCCTACTCCGCCTTCCTCGTCGACCTCGACAGCCCCGGCTGCCGGGTCACCGACGGCGCCACCCCCATGTCCGGGGAACACATCGAGAGCGACATCGTCCTCGACGACTGCCGCGTCCCCGCCGCCAACCTCCTCGGCGAGGAGGGCAAGGGCCTGCGCATCGCCCTGGGCCGCGTCACCGTCAACCGCCTCCTGCACTGCCCGTCGGCGATCGGCGCCGCCCGCCGCGCACTGCACCTCACCCGCGACCGCGCCCTCACCCGCACGGTCAACGGCAAGCCCCTGCTCGCCCTCCAGGCCATCCAGCACAAGCTCGCCGACATGGCCGCCGACCTCTACGCGGCCCGCTCGATGACCTACGCCGCGCTGGCCGCCCTCGACCGGGGCGAGGACGTGCGCACCGAGGCGTTCATGTGCAAGCTCTTCGTCGCCGAGTCGGCCTTCCGCCTGCTCGACGAGGCGGTGCAGATCCACGGCAAGGACGGACTGACCCAGGGCCACGAGATCGAGTACCTGTTCCGCAAGATGCGCATGTTCCGGGTCCTGACCGGCACGTCGGAGATCCAGCGCAACGGCATCGCCAAGGGCCTCGCCACCCTGGCCTGACCGCCCCGCACCCCGCCTTCACCCCCACCGAGGAAGCATCCATGCCCGGCAC
>MUMD01000586.1 GCA_002155895.1 Streptomyces rochei | reverse complement strand
TGCTGCGCGATGTGGAGCTGCCCACCTCCGCGCTGCTGGCCCGCATGGAGCGGCACGGCATCGCGGCCGACCGGGAGCACCTCCAGGCGATGGAGCAGATGTTCGCCGGCGCCGTCCAGCAGGCGGTGAAGGAGGCGCACGCGGCGGCCGGGCACGAGTTCAACCTCGGCTCGCCCAAGCAGCTCCAGGAGGTCCTCTTCGGCGAGCTGAATCTGCCCAAGACCAAGAAGACCAAGACCGGCTACACCACCGACGCCGACGCCCTGGCCTGGCTCGCGGCGCAGACGGAGAACGAGCTGCCGGTCATCATGCTCCGCCACCGCGAGCAGGCGAAGCTGCGGGTCACGGTCGAGGGCCTGATCAAGACCATCGCCGCCGACGGCCGCATCCACACGACCTTCAACCAGACGGTCGCCGCGACCGGCCGCCTGTCCTCCACCGACCCGAACCTGCAGAACATCCCGGTCCGCACGGACGAGGGCCGGGCGATCCGCCGGGGATTCGTGGTCGGCGAGGGCTTCGAGTCCCTGATGACGGCCGACTACAGCCAGATCGAGCTGCGCGTGATGGCGCACCTGTCCGAGGACGCGGGCCTGATCGAGGCGTTCACCTCCGGCGAGGACCTGCACACCACCGCGGCCGCGCAGGTGTTCTCCGTCGAGCAGTCCGCGGTCGACGCGGAGATGCGCCGCAAGATCAAGGCGATGTCCTACGGCCTGGCGTACGGCCTGTCCGCCTTCGGCCTCTCCCAGCAGCTGAACATCGAGGCGGCCGAGGCACGCGGCCTGATGGACGCCTACTTCGAGCGGTTCGGCGGCGTGCGCGACTACCTGCGCCGGGTGGTCGACGAGGCCCGGGCGACGGGCTACACGGCGACCCTCTTCGGCCGCC
>MUMD01000585.1 GCA_002155895.1 Streptomyces rochei | reverse complement strand
GGTGGTGGCGGCGGGCTCGACGTGGGTGGGCAGGAGCCGGCCCAGGCCGGACATGCCGCCGAAGACGTTGATGCCGCCGTCGAGGATCACGTGGGTGCGTCCGCGTCCCGTCTTGACGTTGGTGACGCCCAGCAGCAGGGTGCCGGCGCAGGCGGTGAGGTAGCGGCCCGATTCGAAGGCGATCACCGGGCTGCCGGTGCGCCAGCGGGGCAGGGCGGCGTCGAGCATGGCCTCCAGCTCTCCGCGCAGGGCGGGGTAGCTGTCGCGGGTGCCGGGAGTCCCGTACGGGGCGGCGAAGCCGCCGCCGAGGTCGAGCAGTTCCAGCGGAAGGTCCAGGTCGTCGGCGAGGCGGACGGCGGCGGCCACGGTGTGACGGAACTCGGCGACCAGGTTCTCCTCGTCCTTGGCGTTGCTGAGCGGGAAGAAGTGCAGGCCGGTGAGCCGGACGCCCTCGACACGGCGCAGTTCGGGCAGGGCGTCGGGCAGGCTTTCGGCGTCGAAGCCGAACTGGCTGGGCCGCCCGGTCATGCGGATGCCGGTGGTGGCACCGCCGGTGTCGGTGTTGACGGCGTTGACCCGCAGGACGCACGCGGCGGTCACCCGGCGCGCGGCGGCGGCCCGGCCGACCCGGCGTACGTCGCCGACGGAGTCGGTGGAGAAGGTGCGCACCCCGAGGTCGAGCGCGTGGCCGATCTCGGTGGTCGTCTTGCCGGGTCCGGTGTACAGGCAGTGGGCGGGGTCGAAGCCGGCGTCCAGGGCGGCGTGCAGCTCACCGGTGGAGCTGATCTCGGCGCGGCACCTGCCGTCGTCGCCGCGCAGGGTGCGGGCCACGTCGGTGTGCGGGTTGGCCTTGAGCGCGTAGTACAGGACGGCCCCGTCGGGCAGGGCGTCCAGCAGTTCGGCGCGGGCGGCGGCGACCTCGTCGAGGTCGTACACGTAGAGCGGCGTGCCGTAGCGCTCGACGAGCGCGTCGTGCGGGGTCGGTGCCGTGCCGGTCATCGGGCTCCCTCCCGGACGAGCGCGGCCAGTTCGTGCCGGGCGTTCTTGCCGTGCCCGGTGAGCGGCATGCTGGCGACCACCCGGCACAGGGCGGGCACCTTGGCGGGCTCCAGCCGGCCGGCCAGGGCGCGCAGCACGGCGTGGCCCTCGAGGTCGTCGGCCTCCACCACGAGGGCCAGGTCGGTGCCGTCGGCGGGCGGGACCACGGCCGCGGCCCGCACCCCGGGGACGTCCATCGCGGCGGCCTCGATCTCGACGGTGCTCATCCGGATGCCCTTGCGTTTGAACATGTCGTCGCGGCGGCCCTCGAAGTAGAGGTAGCCGTCCTCGTCCCGGCTGCCGTAGTCGCCGGTGTGCAGGCGCAGTTCGCCGGTGTCCGGGTCCCGGCGGAAGGAGCGCGCGGTCTGCTCGGGGTCGCGCCAGTAGCCCGGCATCACGTGCGGTCCGCTGACCACGATCTCCCCGATGCCGCCCGGGGGCAGCTCGCGGCCGTCCTCGTCGAGGATCAGGACCCGGGTGCCGGGCAGGGGAAGCCCCACCGAGTCGGGCCTGCTGTCGTCCTGGGAGGGCGGCATGACGGAGATCCGCTTGCATTCGGTCTGCCCGAACTGGCGGACCACCCGCACGCCGGGGAACAGGTCCCGCAGGGCCCGGATGGTGGGGGCCGGCAGGGCGGCCCCGGTGTTGGTGAACATCCGCACCGGCGGCAGCGCGTCGGGGTCGCGGCGGGCCAGGGACACGATCATCTGGGCCAGGGAGGGGACGATGGGCACCACCGTGGCGCCGGTCTGCCGCATCCGGTTGAGCAGGGTCAGGTCCGACTCCTCGTCGGCGAGGACCAGTTCGCCCCGGCCCAGACAGGTCAGCAGCACCTTGTAGAGGCCGTAGTCCCAGGACAGGGGGAAGCGGCAGAAGACGACGTCGTCGGCGCGGTAGCCGAGCGCGTCCACGATGGCCCGGGAGGCGAAGGTGACCTGGGCGTGCGGGCAGATCACGGCCTTGGGCGCGGCGGTGGACCCCGAGGTGTAGATCAGTACGGCGAGGTCGTCGGGGCGGACGGTGACCGGCGGGGCGGCCTCGTCCCGTTCGGCGAGGTCGGTGACGGCGGGCCAGAGGTCGGCGAGGTCGTGGACCGGGGCGGGGGTCACCTCCCGCAGCCGCGGCGTGGTCGGCCCCGAGCCGATCACCAGCGCCGGATCGGCGTTGGCGAGGACGGACTGGAGGTGGAAGGGCTTCATGCCGGGGTTGAGCGGCACGAAGACCACGCCGCGGGAGACCGCGCCGTAGAACATGGCGACCAGGTCGCGCCGGCTGGGCGCCTGCACGACCAGGCGGTCGCCGGGACGCAGTCCCCGGGCGTCGAGCCAGGCGCCGAAGGCGCGGCTCGTGCGGTGCAGTTCCCGGTACGTCCAGCCGCCGGCCGCGTCGCGGACGGCAGGGCCGTCGGGCACGGCGCGCGCGGCCTCGTCCAGCAACTCGTGTACCAGAAACGGCTTCGTCGCCGGGGAATCCGGGGCGGTTCCTGAAACCGCGAGTTCCGTCATGGTCTCTCCGATTCGCATCCGCGCGTATTCGCACCGCATTGTTTCCGCTGCTCCGGAACAGTAAGGAAGGACAGGCGGCCGAAACACCCCTAGGCGACCCCTGAGGGCGGTGATAAGGGTTGTCACCGCCGGCGTTCGGGACTGCGATGGGAGCAAGCCATTTCTCGGATGCGGAGACACCATGTGGGACGAGAAGTTCGAAGCGATCGTGCGCCGTCATCTGCCGTTCCTGGGCCATGACGAGGAGCTGACGCCGGACACCGCGCTGCGGGACCTGGGTCTGGACTCGCTGGCCACGGTGGAGCTGCTGAGCGACCTGGAGAGCGCCTACGGCCTGCGGTTCGTCGACGAGGCGCTGACCCTGGCGACGTTCGCCACGCCCGAGCGGCTGTGGCTGACCCTCCACGAGCTCGACGCGTCGGCCGCCTGAGACAGGGCCGGACACAGGACCGGGCCGGGACCCCTGGGGTCCCGGCCCGGTTCTCGTTCAGGTCGTGGCGGTCATCGGTCCCCGTGCCGGGCCGGCGGCGCCGAAACACTTTCCAGGAATTTCCCGAGTACGTCCCGGAAACGTTCGGGCTCCTCCAGGTGAGGCTGGTGACTGGACTCCTCGAACAATTCCCAGCGGACGTCGGGAATGTGCTCGGCGTAAGGGCGCACCGTCTCCGGTGTGGCCTCGTCGTGACGGCCCGAGATGAGCAGGGTGGGGGCCTGGATGGCGGAGCAGTATTCCACCACCGACCAGTCCTTGAGGGTGCCGATCACATGGAACTCGTTGGGCCCGTTCATGGTCTCGTAGACCGTGGGGTCGTTGGCGATCTCGTAGAACGAGGCCATGAACTCGCGCGGCCACGGCCGCAGCCGGCACACATGGCGGGAGTAGAAGACCTTGACGGCTTCCCGGTACTCCTCGCTGTCGGTGGTGCCGGCCTCCTCGTGGCGCCGCAGGGTCTCGTCGGTGCCGGGCGGGAGCTGGGCCCGCAGCACCTTCATCTCCCGCAGCCACAGCGGGTAGGAGGCCGGGGAGTTGGCGATGACCAGGCCCCGCAGCCCGGCGGGGCGCTCCGCGGCGTGCCGGGCGGACAGCAGTCCTCCCCAGGAGTGGCCGAAGAGCACGTAGTTCTCGGCGATGCCCAGGCCGTTCAGGAGGTTGGCGAGTTCGTCCCGGAAGAGCTGCACGGTCCAGAAGTCCGGGCCCTTGTCCGGCAGGTGGGTGGAGCCGCCGTTGCCGAGCTGGTCGTAGTGGACGACGGGCCAGCCGTCCTCGGCCAGTTCGGCGATCCGCAGCAGGTAGTCGTGGGTGGAGCCGGGGCCCCCGTGGACGACGACCAGGGCGGGGCGGCCGCTGCCCAGGTCGCCGGTGACCCGGTACCAGGTCTGCCACTCGCCGAAGGTCAGCGTGCCCTTGGCGCTGGGGGCGGCGAGGCCGGGAGCGGTTGCCATGGTCGATCACCTCTGCAGTGGGTGGCTTGGCCGGGGCGTCGGACCGCGCGGCGGCGGCTCTCCCCGGGGCTCCTGGGACGCTACGCACCGGCCGGGGCG
>MUMD01000584.1 GCA_002155895.1 Streptomyces rochei | reverse complement strand
GCCCGGTGCGGAGGCCACCGCCGCGCGGACGTCCGCGCGGCGGTGGCCTCCGCACCGGGCACGGCGGGCCCGGGGGGTCCACGGAACGGGCGCGGCGGTCGCGTCCGCCCGGACGACCATTAGGCTTCTGCGACGTGACCACCGTCCGGCTCCCGCTCTTCCCCCTGAACTCGGTTCTGTTCCCGGGGCTGGTGCTCCCGCTCAACATCTTCGAGGAGCGCTATCGCGCCATGATGCGCGAGTTGCTCAAGACCCCCGAGGACGAACCGCGCCGGTTCGCCGTCGTGGCGATCCGCGACGGCCACGAGGTGGCCCGTACCGCGCCCGGCATGCCCGACCCCACGGCGCTCCCCGAACTCGGCCCGGCGGCCGGGTTCGGTTCCGACCCGCTCAAGGCGTTCCACAAGGTGGGCTGCGTCGCGGACGCGGCGACGATCCGCGAGCGTGCCGACGGCACCTTCGAGGTGCTGGCCACCGGCACGACCCGGGTGCGGCTGCGCTCGGTGGACGCCTCGGGTCCGTTCCTGACGGGCGAGCTGGAGCCGTTGGAGGAGGAGCCCGGCGACGAGGCGGGGGCGCTGGCCGAGGGGGTGCTGCGGTCCTTCCGGCAGTACCAGAAGCGGCTGGCGGGGGCCCGCGAGCGATCGCTGTCCACCGGCGCGGAGCTGCCGGACGAACCGGGCGTGGTCTCCTATCTGGTCGCCGCCGCGATGATGCTGGACATCCCCACGAAGCAGCGCCTGCTCCAGGCCCCGGACACGGCCTCCCGGCTGCGGGACGAGCTGAAACTCCTTCGCTCGGAGACGGCCATCCTCCGTACGCTGCCGTCGTTGCCGTCGTCGGACCTGACGCGCGGCCCGACGAGTCTCAACTGAGGTACGGACCCGGATGGCGAAGAAGTCCAGGAAGCAGCAGTCCGGCGGCACCCCGGCGACGGTGGCGCTGACCGCGGCCGGAGTGGCGTACACGGTCCACGCGTACGACCACGACCCCGCCCACCCCTCGTACGGGGAGGAGGCCGCCGAGGCGATGGGCGTCTCCCCGGACCGGGTGTTCAAGACCCTGGTCGCGGAGGTGGACGGCGCGCTGACGGTCGCGGTGGTGCCGGTGGCGGGCCAGCTGGATCTGAAGGCGCTGGCGGCCGCGGTGGGCGGCAAGCGGGCGGCGATGGCCGACCCGGCCCTGGCCGAGCGGACCACGGGCTATGTGCGGGGCGGCATCTCCCCGCTGGGCCAGCGCAAGCGGCTGCCGACGGTCCTGGACGCGTCCGCGTCGGACCACGCCACGATCTGCGTCTCGGCGGGCCGCCGGGGCCTGGAGGTCGAGCTGTCCCCCGGCGACCTGACCGAGCTGACGCACGCGGTCCTGGCCCCGATCGGGCGCGCGTAGCCCCCGGGGCGACGCTCGGATGACGCGGCCCGGGGTCGCGTGGGCTAGGCCGACGTCTTCCCGTACGGAGCGGGCCAGGGGTCGGGCTCGGGGTCCCGGGGCCCGAACAAGCCGGTGAGACCCAGGTGGACCACCAGGGCCGCGATCGGCCAGGCCAGCAGCGCGCCCTTCGCGCCCAGCTTCAGCGGCGCCGAGAAGGTCACGCCCTTGCCCACCTCCTTGGCGTGGGCGACGACGTCCTGGGCCGGGCCGAGCCAGATGCCGACCCGCCAGGCCAGCAGCGACCCGAGCAGACCGCCCGCGCCCAGCGCCACCACCAGCGGCACGCCGCCGCGCCGCCGCAGCAGGAAGACGGCCACCGCGCTCAGCGCGCCGAACGCCAGGGCGAGCAGCGTGAACGTTCCGTCGACGCCGACCGACTGCTCGCCCTCGGACTCCTTGAGGTAGACCAGCCACCTGTCGCCGACCACCTCGCCGACCAGCGGCACGCTCGGCGCGAGCTTCCACCAGAGCACGCCCAGCAGCACGCCGGAGAGGGCCACCGCCACCACGGCCACGGCGGCCTGCCGCACTTCGGTCAACATCCCGGGGCCGTCCTGTTCTCCGTGGTCGCCGTGCGTGCCGTACGGGGCGCCGGGAGGGGTGCCCACCGCGTGCGCACCGACGGGCGGCGGCACCGGTCCGCCCTGGTACGACGAGCGTTCGTTCGGTGGTGGTGGCGGAGTCAGAGGAGCGGTCACCCCGTCATCGTGCCAAACCCGCCTGTGCGGCGCTTCACCGGACGGCGGCCCGGCGGTACGCCCAGGTGGCGACGGCCAGCGAGAGGACACCGACCACGGCGCACACCGCGAGGTCACCGAGGACGAGGGCCCAGTCGGGCCGCTCCCCGAAGGTGCGCGCGAACGCCTCCACGCCGTACGTCGAGGGCAGCAGGTCCCGCGCCAGGCGCACCACCTCGGGCATCCGCTCGGCCGGCAGCACGCCCAGCAGCAGCGCCGCCGACATGCCCAGCTGGCCCAGAAGGGTGGCGAACTCGGGCCGGGGCGCGAGCAGGCCCAGGGCGGCGCCCAGTCCGGCGAGCGCGGCGCCCGCCAGCGGGATCACGGCCACCAGCACCCACAGATGGGTCATCGGCAGCCCGAACAGCAGACAGCCGAACACCGCCGTCACCACGGTCCCCGGCACGGTGAAGGACGCGTACGCGCCCGCCGCGCCCAGCACCACGGCGGCCGGCGGCACCGGCAGCGTCGCGTAGTGGTCGAGGCCGCCGCTCGCGCGCAGCTGCCCGAAGTACTGGGCGAGGAGGTTCAGCGCGACGAAGGCGACCACGAGCACGGACGAGCCCGCGACCACGGCCCGTGCCTCGCCGCCGCCGTCCACGACGCCCCGCATCAGGATCATGATGCCGATCGATTGGAAGGTGGCCACGAAGAGCAGCGGGATGCGCGCGACCCGGGCCCGGGACAGCTGCGCCCGGTACACGGCCACCAGGGAGGGCCACAGCCGCGCCTTCGGCCCGAGCTCGGCCGCGCCGACGGCGCCCTGCTCCTCGGCGGCCAGGGCACCGCCCGGCAGAACATCGGCGGGTACGACACTCACGTCGCGCAGCTCCCCTTCGTCGGTGTCTTTCGCGGCGGGCCCGGACGGGTCGCCCCGACGGATACGGCCGCGGCGGCCCGGATACTCACCGTTCGGATGCTCAAGCCCTCACCAGCCCCTGCCGCGCGGCACCGCCCAGGGCCAGGTACACGTCCTCCAGGCTGGGCGTGGCCAGGGTGAAGTCGTCCAGGGCGGCGAAGGCGGCACCGCCGGTGACGGTGGCGACGACCGCCCGGGCCTCCTCGGGGGCCAGCCGCAGCGTCCAGCGGCGCCCCGACTCGGCGGCACGGTCGCGCAGCGCGGCGACCTCGGGAACGTGCAGCGGGGCGGTCTCGCGCCACACCAGGTCGACGCGGACCTCGCCGGCGACCTTCTCCTTGAGTCCGGAGGGCGTGTCGCAGGCGATGACGCGCCCCCGGTCGAGGACGGCGACCCGGTCGAGGACGGTCTCGGCCTCGATGACGTTGTGGGTGACGAGCAGCACGGTGGAGCCGAGTTCGGCGCGCCGCCGGTCGACCGCCGCCCACACCGCGCGGCGGGCCACCGGGTCCATGCCGGTGGTGGGTTCGTCCAGGACGAGCAGCGGGCGCTCCCCCACCAGCGCGGCGGCGAAGCAGGCCAGGCGGCGCTGGCCGCCGGAGAGCTTCCTGATCGGGCGGGAGGCGATCGCGGTCAGGCCCAGTTCCTCGAGTACGGCGTCCCGCTCGGCGCGGGCCCGGCGCACCTCCAGGCCGCGCAGCCGCCCGGTGGTCTCGGCGGCGAGCGACACGGTCAGCTCGTCCAGGGCGCTGGACTCCTGCCCGAGGTAGGCGAGGATGCGGGCGGCGCGCTCGGGGTGGCGCACGATGTCGTGGCCGAGGATCTCCACGCTGCCGGCGTCGGGGCGCATCAGGCCGGTGAGCTGGCGCACGAGGGTGGACTTGCCGG
>MUMD01000583.1 GCA_002155895.1 Streptomyces rochei | reverse complement strand
CCTGCGGCCGACCAATCACAAGGTGTCGGTTCACACCCCGCCGGTCACGGACCGTCGGTCACAGGGTGTCGAGCGCCTTCACGTACTCGTTTAGGTCGCGGGCGTCCGGCAGACCGTTGACGACGGTCCAGCGCACGATCCCCTCCCGGTCGATGATGAAGGTGCCGCGGACGGCGCAGCCCTTGTCCTCGTCGAAGACGCCGTAGTCGCGCGAGACGTTGCCGTGCGGCCAGAAGTCGGACAGCAGGGGGTACTCCAGGCCCTCCTGCTCGGCGAAGACGCGCAGGGTGTGGATGGAGTCGTTGGAGACGGCGAGCACCTGGGTGTCACGGTCGGAGAACTGCGGCAGGTTGTCGCGCACCTCGCACAGCTCGCCGGTGCACACACCGGTGAAGGCGAACGGGTAGAAGAGCAGCACGACGTTCTTCTGACCGCGGAAGTCGGACAGCCGGACGGTCGCGCCGTGGTTGTCCTTGAGTTCGAAGTCGGGGGCCTTGTCGCCGACCTGGATCGCCATGTCCTGATTCGTCCCTTCAGAGGGTGGTTCGCTGGCACCACCCTACGCAGGGAACACCGGAGCAGGACGCGTCAGGGACCCGCGTGCGGTCCCCCGGGACGGGCCGACGACGGCCGGCCCGTCCGGGGTGC
>MUMD01000582.1 GCA_002155895.1 Streptomyces rochei | reverse complement strand
CCCCCCGGGCGGCCCGGCCCCTCTCGTCGCGGGGTGGGGCAAAGCGGCGACGCCGTGGTGGAGTTCCCGGTGCGGTCGGGGAACTCCACCACGGCGTCGGTGCGTTGTGCGGGCCAGGGGGCCGTCTCAGCGGCCGGAGCCTCCGCCGGCGTTGGGGCCGTCGTAGTCCTCGCCGTAGGCGCCCTTGGCGGGGCGGCGGCGGCGCATGGGCGGTTCGACGCCGTCGGCGAGGCGGCGGGCGGTGAGCAGGAAGCCGGTGTGGCCGATCATCCGGTGGTCCGGGCGGACGGCGAGGCCCTCCACGTGCCAGTTGCGGATCATGGTCTCCCAGGAGGTCGGCTCGTTGAAGCAGCCGATCTCGCGGATGGACTCGACGGTCCGGGCGAGCTGGGTGGTGGTGGCCACGTAGCAGCAGAGGATGCCGCCGGGCACGAGTGCCTTCTTGACGACGTCCAGGCACTCCCAGGGGGCGAGCATGTCGAGGATGACGCGGTCGACGTCGGTGTCGGACAGGTTGTCCTGGAGGTCGCCGACGGTGAGCTGCCAGGCGGGGTGCGGGCCGCCGAAGTAGCGCTCCACGTTCTGCCTCGCGATGTCGGCGAAGTCCTCGCGGCGCTCGTAGGAGTGCAGCATGCCCTGGTCGCCGATGGCGCGCAGCAGGAAGCTGCTGAGGGAGCCGGAGCCGACGCCCGCCTCCACGACGCGGGCGCCGGGGAAGATGTCGGCGAAGGCGAGGATCTGCCCCGCGTCCTTCGGGTAGACGACGGCTGCCCCGCGGGGCATGGACAGGACGTAGTCGGGGAGCAGGGGGCGCAGCGCGAGGTAGGCGACGTTCCCGGTGGTGCGGACAACGCTGCCCTCGGGAGCGCCGATCAGTTCGTCGTGGGGGAAGGAACCCTTGTGGGTGTGGAAGTTCTTCCCGGCCTCGAGCGTGAACGTGTAGTGGCGGCCCTTGGGGTCGGTCAGCTGAACCTGGTCCCCGACCTTGAAGGGCCCGCGCCTGCGGGCGGCACCGGTCGGTTCGGACATGTGACCAGCCTACCGGTCCCCGGCGGGGCCGCCGACCACCGCTCGGGAAGGGCGGTGGTCAGGAGGGGCGGGCCATCGCCTTGACGAAGGCGCGCTCGACGTCGGCGGCGGAGAGGACGCCGTAGATCTCGCCGGTCTCCTCGACGACGAGGTACTCGGTCGCCGGGTTGGCGCGCAGGGCGTCGAGCAGTTCCTCGCCGGACAGCTCGGCGGAGACGCGCATGCCGTCGGTGAGGTCCTGGGCGAGCCCGCTGACCGGCACCCAGGGGCGGCGGTGCTCGGGTACGCCGACGATGGCGGCCTCGCGGACCAGGGAGACGGGGACGCCGTCGGCGTCGACGACGACGAGGGCGCGGGCCCCGGAGGCGTTGGCGCGGCGCAGTGCCTCGGAGAGCGGGGTGTCGGCGGAGACGGGGACGGCACGCCGGGTGAGGGCGCGGGCGCGCAGCTCGGGCAGGTGCTCGCGCAGGCGGGCCATGCGGAGGCTGTTGCCGGCGCCGGTCCAGATGATCGCGGCCAGGATGGCGGCGAGCAGGGCGTCCAGGACGGTGTCCATGCCGACGTCGTCGGCGGACTCGCTGCCGAGCGACTGGGTGAGCAGCGGCAGGCCGATCAGTACGGCGATGGCGAGGGCGCGGCCGACCCAGGCGGCGGCGACGGTGCCGCTCATCGGCTTGCCGGTGAGCTTCCAGACGACGGCGCGGAGCATCCGGCCTCCGTCGAGGGGGAGGCCGGGCAGCAGGTTGAAGGCGGCCACGAGGAGGTTGGAGACCATCAGGCCGGCGAGCAGGACGCCGGGTACCGAGTCGGGTGCGACGGGCAGCAGGGCGGCGTAGAAGACGCCGGCGAGGACCAGGGAGAGCAGTGGGCCCACGAAGGCCAGCATGAACTCCCGGCCCGGGGTTTCGGCCTCCTTCTCGATCTCGGAGACGCCGCCGAAGAACTGGAGCTGGATGCGGCGCACCGGGAGCTTGAAGCGGAGGGCGGCGACGGTGTGGGCCAGCTCGTGGACGAGGACGGAGGCGTAGAAGGCGACCGCGAAGAAGAGGGAGACCAGGTAGCGGGCGGCGCCCAGCTCGGGCAGGACGCGGTCGAGCTGGCCGCCGAACACCCAGGTGATCAGGGCGGCGACCAGGAACCAGCTGGGTGCGACGTACACGGGTACGCCGAAGGGCCGGCCCATCAGCAGCCCTCCGCCGGGCTCCGGCCGCCGCTGCGGGGGCCGGCCCGGCCCGGTGCCGCCTTCGCGGTGGGCGTCGGGGCGGGCGTGCTGGGC
>MUMD01000581.1 GCA_002155895.1 Streptomyces rochei | reverse complement strand
CCCCCGAGGAGGACCCCGTCACCTGGCCCGCCCTGCGCGCCGCCGGTGCCCACGACGCCGCCGAGCGGCTCACGGCGGAAGCGCGCCAGGGACTGATGCGGGACGTCGACCACGCCCGCATCACCCGTGCCTGGCAGGGCGTGCGCAGCGGACGCCACAGCCTCGCCACCTTCACCGACGCGGTGCTCACCCACGGCTCGGGCGCCTGCCCGCACCCCTCCGGCGCCCGCGACCTGCCCGTCCGGCAGGCCCGGCACGACCTGGTCACCGGGCAGGTCCGCATCGGCACCGCCGCCGACGACGCCCGCAACCCCTACGCCTACCGAGGCGCCGGCCTCGCCCTCGGCCCCGACCTGCTGGGCACCTCCCTGCTGGCCGTCGGACCGGCCGGCTCGGGCAAGACCGGCAGCCTGGTGCGGCCGCTCACCGAGTCGCTGTGCCTGCACGCGCTCGCCGGGCGCGCCGCGGTCGTCGTGGTCGGTGCCGCGGGCGCGGACCTGGGCCCGGCCGACGCCTACGACGTCGTCGTACGGATCGGCAACCCGGACTCCGTGTACGACCTCGACCTGTACGGCGGCACCACCGACCCGGACGAGGCCGCCGTCGTCCTCGCCGAAGCCCTGGTCGGCGACCTCGCCGACCCGCACACCGGCGGCGACACCCGCCGCTCCGCCACCGTCCTCTCCCAGCTCCTCGGCCCCTTCCACGCGGTGCACGGACGCTTCCCGGGCATCCCGGAACTGCGGCAGCTGCTCGACGGCAGCCCCGGACCACTGGCCGAACTGCGCCAGAAGCTGCGGTCGGCCGGACAGGACTCGCTGCTGCGCGAGCTGGACGCCCGCGAGCGGCAGCTGGGCCGGCCCGGGGACGTGGGCGGCGTACTGGCGGACCGGGTGGCGCTGCTGGACCGGCCCGCCTTCGCCCCGTTCTTCGACACCTCGGGCCGGACCCGCCCCTTCTCGCTCAAGGCCCTCGACCACCCCGTCCGGGTCCGCATCGACCTGCCGGAACGCGGCCACGCCGACGCCTCCCGGATGCTGGCCCGGCTCGTCCTCGCCCAGTTCACGGCGAGTGTCCCGGTGCGCGAGGACCGGTCGCTCTTCGCCTGCCTGGTGCTCGACGACGCGAGCGGCGTGGTGACGCCGGAGGCGGTGCGGGGCGTGCAGCGGCTGCGTTCCGCGGGCGCCGGTGTCGTCCTGACGCTGCGCACCCTGGACGACGTGCCCCGCCCCCTGCGCGGCCCGCTGCTCGGGGCCATCGGCTGCCGGATGGCGCTGTCCGGGCTCACCCCCTGGGACGGGCAGGACTTCGCCGAGGTCTGGGGCAAGGAGTGGACCGAGGCCCGGGACGTCACCGACCGGCAGATCATCGCCGAGACCCCGGCGGGCAAGGCCGTCCACATGCTCCGCCGGGTGATCACCGGGAAGGCGCCCACCGCGCGCGCCGTGACCGTGCGGCAGGTCGAGCGGGAGCGCTGGTCGGCGTCCGAGCTGGCGCACGCGGTGCCGGCGGGCCACGCCGTGCTGTCGCTGACCAGCGTCAAGGGGGAGCACGCACCGCCGCTCCTGGTGGATCTGCGCGGGTGACCGGCCCGGGACGGGCGCCGGGGGACCGTACAGTGAGGCAGAATCGACACAGGTCGTTCATACGCGACGGCCAAAAGATCACAGACGTCTCACCGCACGCCCACCCCGCCCCGCTCACCGCACCGACGCAGACCCGAAGGTCCAGGCACTCATGCCCCCCACGCTCGCCTCGCTCGTCCACCACTCCGCGCTCAAGCTGACCGTGCGCGCGGGCGAGGACCGCCTCGACGTGCCGGTGCGCTGGGCGCACGTCAGCGAGCTGGCCGACCCCGTGCCCTACATGGAGGGCGGGGAGCTGCTGCTGATCACCGCGCTCAAGCTGGACGCCGGGGACCCCGAGGCGATGCACCGGTACGTGAAGCGGCTGGCCGGCGCCGGGGTGGTGGGGCTCGGCTTCGCCGTCGGCGTCAACTACGACGAGATCCCCGAGGCGCTGGTCGAGGCGGCCCGCAAGGAGGGGCTGCCGCTGCTGGAGGTGCCCCGCCGCACCCCCTTCCTCGCCATCAGCAAGGCCGTCTCCGCCGCGATCGCCGCCGACCAGTACCGGGCGGTCACGGCGGGCTTCGCGGCCCAGCGGGAGCTGACCAGGAAGGCGCTCACCGACGGCCCGGAGGGGCTGCTCGCCGTGCTCGCCGCGCAGGTCGACGGCTGGGCGGCGCTGTACGACGCCTCGGGCGCCGTGGTCGCCGCGGCCCCGGAGTGGGCCGGCCGCCGGGCCGCACGCCTCACGGCGGACGTGCAGCGCCTGAGGGAGCGCCCGGCCCCCGCCTCCTCCGTCGTCGGCGGCGGCGAACACCCGGACCACCCCGAGAACACCGACCGCGTCGAACTCCACTCCCTCGGCACCTCCCGCCGGCCCCGCTCCGCGCTGGCGGTCGGCACCGCCGCCGCCCCCGGCACCGCCGAGCGGTACGCCGTCCACTCGGCGATCGCCCTGCTGACCCTCACCACCGAGCGGTCCCGCTCCCTGCACGAGGCCGGGCAGCGCATCGACGCCGCCGTACTGCGCATGCTGCTGGCCGGCGAACCGGACCACGCCCGCACGGTGGCCGGGGACCTCTACGGCGGCCTGCTGGACGCGCCCTTCCGGATCATCGTCGCCGAGTCGGCCTCGGCGTCCGCCGCGCGGGCCCACGCCGGTCCGCACGCGCGGGTGCCCGCCCCCACCGCCAAGCCCTCCGCCGCCGCGCTGGCCGCCGCCGACACCGACGGCGACCCGCTGGGCGCGCTCGCCGAGGTCGTGGAGTCCGCGGCGGCCCGCTCCGGCGAGGCGGTGCTGGTCGTCCCCGAGGGCGAGCGGCTGGTGGTGCTGGCCACGGACGGGGGCGCGGCCGTCGCCGCCTGCGCCGAGTACGCGACGGCGCTGGAGACCGCCCGCCCGGCACCCGAGCCGATGCCGAACGGGGACGTCGACGGCCTGGTCGTCGGTCTGTCCGCGCCGTCCGGGCCGATCGCCGCGTCCGCCGCCTACAAACAGGCCGAACAGGCCCTGTCGGTGGCCCGCCGGCGCGGACGCGTCTGCGTGGAACACGAACACCTGGCGGCCGGCTCGGTCCTCCCGCTCCTCGCCGACGACGCCGTACGCGCCTTCGCCGACGGCCTGCTGCGCGCCCTGCGCGACCACGACGCGACCGGCCGCGGCGACCTCGTGGCCTCCCTGCGCGCCTGGCTCTCCCGCCACGGCCAGTGGGACGCGGCCGCCGCCGACCTCGGCGTCCACCGCCACACCCTGCGCTACCGCATGCGGAGGGTCGAGGAGATCCTCGGCCGCTCCCTGGACGACCCGGACGTACGGATGGAGCTGTGGCTCGCCCTGAAGGCGACATCGCCCGAGTGAGCCCGTCCGGCGTTCGCCCCCCACCTGCCACGAGCCCTGCGCCACCC
>MUMD01000580.1 GCA_002155895.1 Streptomyces rochei | reverse complement strand
GCCGCCGCGCCGTACAGGCCGGCGGCGAGCAGCAGGCACAGGCGCGGTGACAGCACGGCCACCAGGAATCCGCCGGCCGCGTAGCCGGCGATCTGCGTCAGCCCGTGCATCATGTTGAAGAGCGAACGCCCCGTCAGGTAGCCGCCCTCGGGCAGGATCTCGTGCAGCAGGCCCCAGCGGACCCCGCCGCCGACGGAGGCGATCAGGCCCTGGACGAGGACGATGGCGAGCATCGCCGGGACCGACAGGCCGGGCAGCGCGAGGGCGGCGGTGGTGACGGCGAAGGCCAGCGAGAGACCCGTCAGGGCCGCGCGCGGTGGCAGCCGGTCGGCGCCGGAGAGGAAGAGGGTGGCGCCCGCCACCTGGGCGAGCGCCGGCCCGAACATGCTCAGCGCGGACAGCAGCGGCGAGTCGGTCGCCCGGAACACCAGCGTGCCGAGCGCCAGTCCGCCGACGGTCCGGGCGGCGACGCCCGCGGCGGAGGAGAGGAAGAGCGGGCGGAATTCGGGGGTCCTGAAGAGGGCGGTGTAGCTGGTGCGTGAGGTGTCCGGCATGCGGGGACTCTCGGGCGGGGAGCGGGCCGCCGTTACTGTTTCGCGTGGAGGCGAAACGTCGCGGCGGCCACGTCGCGTGGACGGAACCGCGGGACGGGGGCCGTATGGGCTGGTGGCAGGTGAACGCCGACACGCTCGCCCGCAGCCGCTTCGTCGTCTCGCCGCTCGCCGAGACCTTCGCGTGCCTGAAGCTGCTGCACGCCGGTGTGGCCGCGCACCCGGGCGAGCGGGCCTGGCTCGACGCCCACCTGCCCGCGCACCGGCGCCGGCTGGCGGGTGACCCGGTGACCGCGCTGCTCGTCCGGGCGGGCCTCGGCCGCGGGTGGATCGCCGATTTCCTCACCCCCACTCCGCGCGAGGGCGAGGGCTTCGAGGAGGGCGTCGCCCGGGTCCGGGCCACCCGCCCCGACCAGGCGCGCGCCGACCTGGCCGTCTCCCTCGGGGGCCCGCTCCCCGCCGACCTGGACCGCGACGACCTGCCCGCGCGGGCCGCCGCGCTGCTGGAGGACGTGTGGACCGAGGCGGTACGGCCCGAGTGGGACCGGCGCCGCCGGGTGCTGGAGGCCGATGTCGTCGCGCGGACCGCGCGGGTGAGCCGGGGCGGCTGGGCGGCCGTGCTGGACGCGCTGCGGCCCGGCACCCGCTGGCTCGGCGACGGCAGGCTCCAGATCAACGCGAACCCCTACCCGCCCCGCGATCTGTCCGGCGCCGAGCTGGTCCTCGTACCGGTCACCGCGCAGCGGCGCGGGTGGGTGAGCTGGGAGGAGCCCGAGCGGTACGCGGTGGTCTACCCGTGCACGGGCGTGCTCGCGGACGACGGCGTCCGACGCGTGCCCGCCGCCCTCGGCGCGCTGCTGGGGCCGGCCCGCGCGGGCAGGTCGTCGCGGTCCAGGTCGGCGGGGAGCGGGCCCCCGAGGGAGACGGCCAGGTCGGCGCGCGCCTGGTCGGGGCGGGTGGCCCGGACCCGGGCGACGCCCTCCTCGAAGCCCTCGCCCTCGCGCGGAGTGGGGGTGAGGAAAT
>MUMD01000058.1:4846-9506 GCA_002155895.1 Streptomyces rochei | reverse complement strand
CCCCGGGACCGATGCCGCCCACCCCCGGAGGGCATGGCAGGCTTGGGGACATGGCCGCGCAGATCAACCCCAGCATCCTGTCCGCCGACTTCGCCCGCCTCGCGGACGAGGCCAAGGCGGTGGAGGGAGCCGACTGGCTCCACGTCGACGTCATGGACAACCACTTCGTCCCCAACCTGACCCTCGGTGTCCCGATCGTGGAGTCCCTGGCCCGGGCGACGGACACCCCGCTGGACTGCCACCTCATGATCGAGGCCCCCGACCGCTGGGCCCCCCAGTACGTGGAGGCCGGCGCCGGCTCCGTCACCTTCCACGTGGAGGCGGCCACCGCCCCCGTGCGGCTCGCCCGCGAGATCCGGGCCAAGGGCGCCCGCGCCTCCATGGCCCTGCGCCCCGCGACGCCGATCGAGCCGTACGAGGACCTGCTCCCCGAGCTGGACATGCTGCTGATCATGACGGTTGAACCGGGCTTCGGAGGGCAGGCGTTCCTGGACATCATGCTGCCGAAGATCCGCCGTACCCGTGAGCTGATCAAGAAGCACGGTCTGGAGCTGTGGCTCCAGGTCGACGGCGGAGTGTCGGCATCGACGATCGAGCAGTGCGCCGACGCCGGCGCGGACGTCTTCGTCGCGGGTTCCGCCGTGTACGGGGCGTCCGACCCGGCCGAGGCGGTACGTGCACTGCGCACGCAGGCCGACTCGGCGACCGCCAAGGCGTCCTGGGCGTGCGACCACTGAGGAACAGAACGTGAACGGCTCCCATCAGGGCTGATCAAGCGCGCCGAATCTGCAAGGATGAACGGCGAATCCAGAGTGTGAACAGCAGTGAGGAGAACGCCGTGTCGGGTATGTCGGCGGGCCGTTCAGCCATGCGGATGGGACCCGCTGAGCTGGTCCAGGCGGCGGCCATGGCCCGCCGCTTCTACCTCGAGGGCAAGTCCAAGATCCAGATCGCGGAGGAGTTCGGCGTCAGCCGCTTCAAGGTGGCCAGGGTTCTCGAGACCGCCCTCGAGAGAGACCTAGTACGAATCGAGATCCGGGTGCCGGCCGAGCTGGACGCCGAGCGCTCGGACGCCCTGCGGGCCCGCTACGGCCTCAGGCACGCCGTCGTCGTGGAGTCCCCGGCCGACGCCGAGGAGACCCCCGACCCGGAGAACCTGGGCGAGGTGGCGGCCGACCTGCTCGGCGAGCTGGTCAACGAGGGCGATGTGCTGGGCCTGGCCTGGGGCCGGTCCACGATCCACATGGCGGCGGCGCTCGACCGGCTGCCGCCGTGCACCGTGGTGCAGCTGACGGGCGTGTACGACGCCGGGACCGCCGAGCGCGGCTCGGTCGAGGCCGTGCGCCGCGCCGCCCAGGTGTCGGGCGGCGACGCCCACCCCATCTACGCGCCGATGCTGCTCCCGGACGCGGCCACCGCCGAGGCGCTGCGCCACCAGACCGGGATCGCCCGGGCCTTCGAGTACTTCGACAAGGTCACGGTCGCCTGCGTCTCCATCGGCTCCTGGGAGCCGGGCATCTCGACGGTGCACGACATGCTCAGCGACGAGGAGCGCGCGCACTACGCCTCGCTCGGTGTCGCCGCCGAGATGTCCGCGCACCTCTTCGACGCCGAGGGGCGCCGGGTCGGGCGGGACCTGGGGGAGCGGTGCATCACGGTCAAGGCCGACCAGCTCCGCCGTATCCCGGAGGTCGTGGCCATCGCGGGCGGCCAGCGCAAGGCGGCGGCGATCGACGCGGTGCTGCGTTCCGGGCTGGTCACCAGCCTGGTGACGGACACGTCGGCCGCGGACTACCTGATGACGGCGGGATCGACGCCGAAGTCGACGCTCAACCGGGCGGACCCGGACGGTGCCTGACAGGCGGTCGGGAAACCGGGAGACGGCAGGCGAGAGAGGGGCAGGACGATGACCGAGGACCCCGCCGGGCGGCTGGTGGTCACCCTGGACCTCGACGGGGTCACGGACAAGGCGGGCCTGATGGACCGCTGCGCCCGTGACCTCGCCCTGCCCGACTGGTTCGGCCGGAACTGGGACGCGCTCGCCGACTCCCTCTCCGACCCCTCCCTCTGGCCCGAGGGCGCACGGGACCGGGGGGTGGTCCTGGTCGTACGGGGCTGGCGGGCGTACGCCGAGGAACGGCCGGACGAGTGGACGGTCGCCGAGGAGGTCTTCGCCGAAGCCACGGACCGGGGGCCGGGGCTCTTCGTGACCCTGGGCCCTGGATGAACCTCCAAGGGGGCCGCTGACCAGCCTGGATGATCTGCCCGGGGATTATCGGCCACCCGTCATGGGAGAATGAAGTACGTGCTCTTTCCCCCTGGCTGACCTGTCCGGGGGCCACCTCTGATCGACTGGGATGTGCAGCACGTGCGTTTCCTCAATGACATCCAGCCCTCGTACGACCTGACGTACGACGACGTCTTCATGGTGCCGAGCCGCAGCGCCGTCGGCTCCCGGCAGGGCGTGGACCTCGGTTCCCCGGACGGCACGGGCACCACCATCCCGCTGGTCGTCGCCAACATGACCGCCATCGCCGGGCGCCGCATGGCCGAGACGGTGGCCCGGCGCGGCGGGCTCGTCGTCATCCCGCAGGACATCCCGATCGAGGTCGTCACCGACGTCGTCTCCTGGGTGAAGAGCCGCCACCTCGTCCTGGACACCCCCATCGTGCTGGCCCCGCACCAGACCGTCGCCGACGCGCTGTCCCTGCTGCCCAAGCGGGCCCACAACGCCGGTGTCGTCGTCGACGACGACCACAAGCCGGTCGGCGTGGTCACCGACACCGACCTGACCGGTGTGGACCGCTTCACCCAGCTCGAGGAGGTCATGTCCAAGGACCTGCTCCTCATCGACGCGGACATGGACCCGCGCGAGGCCTTCAACACCCTCGACGCCGCCAACCGCCGCTACGCGCCCGCCGTGGACGCGGACGGCCGCCTCGCCGGCATCCTCACCCGCAAGGGCGCCCTGCGCGCCACCCTCTACACCCCGGCCGTCGACGCCGAGGGCAAGCTGCGCATCGCCGCCGCCGTCGGCATCAACGGCGACGTGGCGGGCAAGGCGAAGCAGCTGCTGGACGCGGGTGTGGACACCCTCGTCATCGACACCGCGCACGGTCACCAGGAGTCGATGATCAACGCGGTCAAGCTGGTGCGCGACCTCGACCCGCGGGTCCCGATCGTCGCGGGCAACATCGTCTCCGCCGAGGGCGTGCGCGACCTGATCGAGGCCGGCGCCGACATCATCAAGGTCGGTGTCGGACCGGGCGCGATGTGCACGACCCGGATGATGACCGGCGTGGGCCGGCCGCAGTTCTCCGCCGTCCTGGAGTGCGCCGCCGAGGCGAAGAAGTACGGCAAGCACGTGTGGGCCGACGGCGGCATCCGCCACCCGCGCGACGTGGCCATGGCCCTCGCGGCCGGCGCCTCCAACGTGATGGTCGGCTCCTGGTTCGCCGGGACCTACGAGTCCCCGGGCGACCTTCAGCACGACGCCAACGGCCGTGCCTACAAGGAGTCCTTCGGCATGGCCTCCGCCCGCGCCGTGCGCAACCGCACCTCCGAGGAGTCGGCCTACGACCGGGCCCGCAAGGCCCTGTTCGAGGAGGGCATCTCCACCTCGCGGATGTTCCTGGACCCGGCCCGCCCCGGCGTCGAGGACCTGATCGACTCGATCATCGCGGGCGTCCGCTCCTCCTGCACCTACGCCGGTGCCGCCTCCCTGGAGGAGTTCGCCGAGAAGGCCATCGTCGGCATCCAGAGCGCCGCCGGTTACGCCGAGGGCAAGCCGCTGCACGCCAGCTGGAGCTGACCGGCACACCGCGCCGCACGGCCCCCGCTCCTCCCGCCACCGGGAAGGAACGGGGGCCGCTCCCTTTCCGGTGACTGGACCGGCCGGGCGGACCGGCCGGGCGGACCGGCCCGGCGGACCGGCTGTGACCAGGCCCGATCCGTCGACGGCCGGGCCCGTGCGCAACGCCGTGCACCCTCCGCGCAACGAACGCACGCCCCGCGCCGGGCAACGCAACGATCGTGCTCCGATGCGCAAGGTTGCTGCATTACCGGCGCGGCGCCCCCCTCGTAGTGTTCTGCGCTGTACGTGGCGTGGCGGGGACCCCGCTCGGTGGGTCTCCGTGCTTCTTCACGGGTGCCCGCCGCGTCCCCGCCGCTCCAGAGCCCGCCGCGAGCCCGTCCGCTCACACCGACGGGCCCGAACGGCAGCGACAAAGGAGTCAACGCGTGCTCGACCAAGGCGCACCCCCGCACCACGACACACCGGCCGGCCCCGCGTCCCCGGGCCTGGCCGCGCGCCTCATGCGCCGCAAGCCCGTGGAAACGCTGGTCGCCGAGGGCGGCCGCGGCGAGGGCGGCACCCTGCGCCGCTCCCTCGGCCTGTGGCAGCTCACGATGATCAGCATCGGCGCCACCCTCGGCACCGGCATCTTCGTCGTCCTCGGCGAGGCCGTCCCCAAGGCCGGCCCGGCCGTCACGCTCTCCTTCGTCATCGCCGGACTCACCGCGCTCTTCTCGGCCCTGTCCTACGCCGAACTGGCCGGCACCATCCCGGTCTCCGGCTCCTCCTACTCGTACGCCTACGCCACGATGGGCGAGCTGGTCGCCTGGGTCTGTGGCTGGTGCCTGGTCCTGGAGTACGGCGTCT
>MUMD01000058.1:0-4813 GCA_002155895.1 Streptomyces rochei | reverse complement strand
CGGCGTCTTCAACCTGCCCGCGCTGATCGTCGTGCTGCTCGCGATGACCTTCCTGCTGGGCGGCGCCCGCGAGTCCGCCCGCGCCAACACGATCATGGTGGTCGTCAAGATCGCCGCGCTGGTGCTGTTCTGCGCGATCGGCGTGCAGGGCTTCCGCTCCGGCAACTACGAGAACTTCATGCCGCTCGGCATGGCCGGCGTCAGCGCGGCCGGCGCGACGCTCTTCTTCTCGTACATCGGCTTCGACGCCGCCTCCACCGCCGGCGAGGAGGCCAAGAACGCGCAGCGCGACCTGCCCCGCGCGATCATGCTGTCCCTGGTCATCGTCACGGTGCTGTACGTCCTGGTCGCGGCCGTCGCCGTCGGTGCCCGCCCCTGGCGCACCTTCACCGACTCCGAGGCCTCCCTCGCCCAGATCATGACCGACGTCACCGGCCAGGACTTCTGGGGGACCCTGCTGGCCTTCTGCGCGGTCGTCGCCATCGCCAGCGTCGTCCTGACCGTGCTCTACGGCCAGACCCGCGTGCTGTTCGCCATGTCCCGCGACGGGCTGGTGCCCAAGGTCTTCTCCCGGGTCCACCCCAAGACCGGCGCGCCCCGCGCCAACACGCTGATCGTCTCCCTCTTCTGCGGCGTCCTGGCCGCAGCCATTCCGCTGGGCCAGCTCGCCGACGCCACCAGCATCGGCACCCTCTTCGCCTTCGCCCTGGTCAACGTGGCCGTCGTGGTGCTGCGCCGGACCCGCCCCGACATGCGCCGCACCTTCCGCGTACCGCTCTCGCCGGTCCTGCCGGCGCTGGGCTTCGCCTTCTGCGTCTGGATGATGGGCAGCCTGTCCACCGTGACCTGGGTCGTGTTCGGTGTCTGGATGGCGGTCGGGCTCGTGTTCTACTTCGTGTACGGCCACCGCCGCTCCCGGCTGGCCGCACCGGACACCGTGACACCAGAAGCGAAGTGAACCACCCGCAGTGCTGAACGATCTCGACGAACGCATCGTGCACGCCCTCGCCGAGGACGCCCGCCGCTCCTACGCGGACATCGGGCAGTCGGTCGGCCTGTCCGCGCCCGCCGTGAAACGGCGCGTGGACCGGCTGCGCGCCACCGGAGCCATCACCGGCTTCACCGTACGGGTGGACCCCGCCGCGCTCGGCTGGGAGACCGAGGGGTTCGTCGAGATCTTCTGCCGCCGCAACACCTCGCCGGAGACGATCCAGCGGGGCCTGGAGCGCTACCAGGAGGTCGTGGCCGCGTCCACCGTCACCGGGGACGCGGACGCGGTCGCCCAGGTCTTCGCCTCCGACATGCGGCACTTCGAGCGGGTCCTGGAGCGGATCGCCGGGGAGCCGTTCGTCGAGCGGACCAAGTCGGTACTGGTCCTGTCGCCGCTGCTGCGGCGCTACTCGTCGGGTTCGCCCGCCTGATTCCGGGACCCCCGCCGGGTCGGCCGACTACCATCGGTGTCATGACCTGGCGACATTGATCCACCAGCCGTGCCCGCCCCCGAGGGCCGCCTCGGACGCCGTACCTCCGGTGTCCGATCCGCCCCCTCGGGAAGGCCTCATGACTCTCACACCCGAGCGTGCCCCCAAGACCGCCGGTGTCCGGCGGCTGACGCGCACGCTGTACGCTTCCGCGTTCTGCGACGAGTTCGTCCTGCTCTACCCGGTGTACGCGCTGCTGTTCAGCGACACCGGTCTGTCCGTCTGGCAGATGTCGTCCCTGTTCGCCCTGTGGTCGCTGACCGGCGTGCTGCTGGAGGTGCCCTCCGGCGCCTGGGCCGACGCCGTCTCCCGGCGGCTGCTGCTGGTGCTCGGCCCGCTGCTCACCGCCGCCGGCTTCGCCCTGTGGGTCCTCGTGCCGTCCTACGGCGCCTTCGCGCTCGGCTTCGTGCTGTGGGGCGCGGGCGGGGCGCTCGGCTCGGGGGCGCTGGAGGCACTGGTCTACGACGAGCTGGACCGGGCCGGCGCCGCCGACCGGTACGCCCGGGTCATGGGCCGGGCGCGGGCGATCGGCATCGCCGCCACGATGGCCGCGATGGGACTGGCCGGCCCGGTCTTCGCCTGGGGCGGCTACGACGCGGTGGGCGCGGCGAGCGTGCTGGTCTGCCTGGCCGGGGCGGCCGTCGCCACCCGGTTCCCCGAGCACCGCACACCGTCCGCCGGGGACGAGCGCTGGACCGCGACCCTGCGGGCCGGGCTCGCCGAGGCCCGCGGTGACCGCTCCGTGCGCGGCGCGCTCCTGCTGGTCCCGGCCGTGACCGCGGTGTGGGGCGCGCTCGACGAGTACACCCCGCTGCTGGCCGAGGACACCGGCGTGGCCCAGGAGACCGTCCCCTGGCTGCTGCTGGTGATCTGGGCCGGCGCCACGGCCGGCAGCCTGCTGGCCGGCCCGGCCGAACGCCTCACCACGACCGGGTTCGCCGTCCTGATCGCCGGTTCCGCGCTCGCCCTCGCGGTGGGCGCCGCGGCGGGCACCCCGGCCGCGCTCCTCCTCGTCGCCCTGGCCTTCGGCGGCTTCCAGCTGGCGACCGTGCTGGCCGACGCCCGCCTCCAGCGGCGCATCGACGACACCGGACGGGCCACGCTGACCTCGGTCGCGGGCCTGGGCACCGAGCTGGGCACCCTCGCCACCTACGGCGCCTACGCGGCCACCGCCTCGGTGACGGGGCACGGCACCGCGTTCGCCTGGGCGACGGTGCCGTACCTGCTCACCGCGCTGCTGCTGGCCGGTGCCGCCCGGACTACAGCCGCGGCTGCCAGGGCACGACCCTGAAGTCGCCGGTCCCCCGCGCGACCTTCTCGAACGGCGCCGAGGACACGCACCGGGGCAGCTCCCCGCCCTGAGCGGGGCTGCCCGTAGCCGCCCAGCTGTAGCCCAGGCGGTCGTGGCGCCCGAGGTCGTGCACCGTGACGCCGACCCGCCTGCCCTCGGCGCCGGGCAGGTCGGAGTCGGTGACGACGCCGGTGACGACGGCCACGTCGCCGCCGGTGATCAGGCAGTCGACCTCGGCCTTCGCCCGGGCGCCCTCCCCGTTCAGGTAGTGGCTGAACTCGAAGGTTCCGGTGGCCTCGAGGGGATCGTCGCGGTGCTCGGCGGCCAGGTGGGCGTCGAAGGCGAAGGTGATGTCGTCCCCGGCCGACCGGTACAGCCCGGCCGTGCCGGTCAGCGCGGCGGCCTCCCGCGGGGGTTGTCCCTCGTGGGGGCCGGTGGCGACGGCCGCGCCCGTGGTGACGGCGGTCAGCAGCAGTGCGGCGCAGAGCGCGGCGGTCGTCGTACGGCGTTTCATGGCGGTCTCTCCCGAGGATCGAAGCCGGTGAACCGAACGGTCACCACTGTCCCGGCGACGCGCCCGCGCCACATCGGGCCGAGGGCGGGAGGGGCCTCCGCCGCGCGGCGGGGGTGGACGGATCCGATCCGGTACCCGAGGACGACGCGAGGCGCGCAACGAATCACCGCGGGTCGCCCCACGCACGCAACGATCCGCTCACCGGCGCGCAACGGCTCCTTCTTGTCCGGCCGAGTCCGCCGCCCGTACCGTTCTTCTGGCCCCCCGACCCCCTGCCCTCCGGTGAGGAACACGCATGCGCACAGCCCTGCTCCAGAGCTCCGGCCGGCCCGGCTCGCCCGCCGAGAACCTCAAGGTCCTCGACGAGGCCGCGGGCCGTGCCGCCGCCCGGGGAGCCGGGCTGCTGGTCACCTCGGAGCTGTTCCTGACCGGGTACGCGATCGGCGACGACATCGCCGTCCTCGCCGAGGCCGCCGACGGGGACTCGGCCGACGCCGTCGCCGAGATCGCCGGGCGCCACGGCCTGGCCGTCGGGTACGGCTACCCCGAGCGGGACGGCGAGCGCGTCTTCAACGCCGTCCAGCTGATCGCCGCCGACGGCACCCGCCTGGCGAACTACCGCAAGACCCACCTCTTCGGCTGCTTCGAGCGCGACCACTTCACCCCCGGCGAGCAGCCCGTCGTCCAGGCCGAGCTGAACGGTCTCACCGTCGGCCTGATGATCTGCTACGACGTGGAGTTCCCGGAGAACGTCCGCGCCCACGCCCTGGCCGGCACCGACCTGCTGCTGGTCCCGACCGCGCAGATGCACCCGTTCCAGTTCGTCGCCGAGTCCGTCGTGCCGGTGCGGGCCTTCGAGAACCAGATGTACGTCGCGTACGTCAACCGGGTCGGACCGGAGGGCGAGTTCGAGTTCGTCGGGCTCTCCGTGCTCGCCGGCCCCGACGGGACGTCCCGTGCCCGTGCCGGACGCGGTGAGGAACTGGTCCTCGCCGACGCCGACCCGGCCTTCCTCGCCGCCTCCCGCGAGGCCAACCCGTACCTGAGGGACCGCCTCCCCGGCCTCTACGGGTCCCTCGTCTGAGTCCCGGCCCCGCGCCCCGCCCCGTACCACCCGCAAGGAGTCCGTACCCCATGACGTCCACCGTGCCCAACGCGATCGAGCACGCAGACGAGCAGCAGCCGCCGATCACCATGTTCGGGCCGGACTTCCCGTACGCGTACGACGACTTCCTCGCCCACCCCGCCGGCCTCGGCCAGATACCCGCGACCGAGCACGGCACCGAGGTCGCGGTCATCGGCGGCGGCCTGTCCGGCATCGTCGCCGCCTACGAGCTGATGAAGATGGGGCTCAAGCCCGTCGTCTACGAGGCCGACAAGATCGGCGGCCGGCTGCGCACCGTCGGCTTCGACGGCTGCGACGAGTCGCTGACCGCCGAGATGGGCGCGATGCGCTTCCCGCCCTCCTCGACCGCCCTCCAGCACTACATCGACCTGGTCGGCCTGGAGACCCGCCCCTTCCCCAAC
>MUMD01000579.1 GCA_002155895.1 Streptomyces rochei | reverse complement strand
GTGCCGGTGGGGGCGGTGCGCCGTGGGGCCGGGCGGGCGAGGGCACGCAGCAGCGGCGGCACCTCGTCGCCGCGCAGGGCGCGGGTGTCGAGGCTGACCGGGACGAGTTGGGCGGTGTCGAGGCCGGTGGCCGCGGAGAGGAGGCCGAGGCCCTGGTCCGCGGTCAGGGGCCGGATGCCGGAGCGGGCCAGGCGGGCCAGGTCAGCGCCGTCGAGGGCTCCGGTGAGTCCGCTGCGGTCCGCCCAGAAGCCCCAGGCCAGGGAGTGCGCGGTGAGGCCGCGGGCGCGCCGGTACTGGGCGAGGGCGTCCAGGAAGGCGTTGGCGGCGGCGTAGTTGGCCTGGCCGGGTCCGCCGGCGACTCCGGCGTAGGAGGAGAACAGGACGAACGCGGTGAGTTTGCTGTCGCGGGTGAGTTCGTGCAGGTGCCAAGCGGCGTCGGCCTTGGGGCGCAGGACCCGGTCGACGCGGTCGGGGGTGAGGTCGTCCAGGAGGCCGTCGTCGAGGACGCCGGCCGCGTGGACCACCGCGGTCAGGGGGTGTTCGGCGGGGATGCCGGCGAGGACGCGGGCCAGGTCGTCGCGGTCGGCGGCGTCGCAGGCGACGATCTCGGTATCGGCGCCGAGGGCGGCGAGTTCCTCGCGCAGGGCGTTCGCTCCGGGGGCGTCGGGCCCGCGCCGGCCGGTGAGCAGCAGGTGCCGTACGCCGTGACGGGTGACCAGGTGGCGGGCGACGTGGGCGCCCAGGACGCCGGTGCCGCCGGTGATCAGGACGGTGCCGGCGCC
>MUMD01000578.1 GCA_002155895.1 Streptomyces rochei | reverse complement strand
CGCTCGTCGCGGGCGACGGCCCGCATCAGCGCCAGGGCCACCTTCTCGTACCCGCCGGACAGGTCGTCCGCCTCGCGCTCGCCCGCGCCGGCCGCCTCCCGGTTCTCGGCCATGTAGGTGGCCTCGCGTTCGGCGCGGGTGCGGTCCCAGGCGGCCAGCGCCGGGGTGTCCGGGTGCCGCATCTCCTCGTAGAAGCGGGCCTGCTGGTCGCGGAGGAACGCGCCGCGGGTGCGCTCGGCCTCCCGGTAGGCGCGGACCGTCTCCCGGTTGAAGTAGTAGTAGTGCAGGTACTCGTTGGGGACCGCGCCGAGCGAGCGCAGCCAGTCGGGGCCGAAGAGCCGGCCCTCCTCGAAGGAGCCGAGCAGCGCCGGGTCGGCGAGCAGCCGCGGGAGTTCGTCGCGGCCGGCCACGCGCAGGCCCCGTACCCAGCCGAGGTGGTTGAGGCCGACGTAGTCGATGAACGCCCGGTCCGGGTCGGCGCCGAGCACGCGGGCGATGCGGCGGCCGAGGCCGACCGGCGAGTCGCAGATGCCGATGACGCGGTCGCCGAGGTGCCGGGACATGGCCTCGGTGACCAGGCCCGCCGGGTTGGTGAAGTTGATGACCCAGGCGTCCGGCGCCAGCCGGGCCGTCCGGCGCGCGATGTCGACGGCGACGGGCACGGTCCGCAGCCCGTAGGCGATGCCGCCCGCGCCGACCGTCTCCTGCCCGAGGACGCCCTCGGCCAGCGCCACCCGCTCGTCGGCGGCCCGTCCTTCCAGGCCGCCGACCCGGATCGCGGAGAACACGAAGTCGGCGCCGCGCAGCGCCTCGTCCAGGTCGGTGGTCGCGGTGACCGCCGGCGCGTCCGGCACGCCGGCCGCCTGCTCGGCCAGCACCCGGGTCACCGCCGAGAGCCGGGCCGCGTCGACGTCGTGCAGGACGACGTCGGTCACGCGTCCCTCCGCGCGGTCCCCGAGGAGCGCCCCGTACACGAGCGGCACCCGGAATCCGCCGCCGCCCAGAATCGTCAGCCTCACGCCCGTACCCTTCCGTCGCCGGCCGCACCTTCCGTCCGGCGCCGATCATGGCACGTCCGGCCCGGCACCCGGC
>MUMD01000577.1 GCA_002155895.1 Streptomyces rochei | reverse complement strand
CCCGCTTCCCCGTCCCCCAAAGACCCCCACTTTACGAGGGGTTGGCGGCGAGGGGTGGCAGCCGCCGACGCGTAAACCGGAGTGACAGACCACAGCGAGGGGGCAGGCCGACGTGGATGCCAAGAACCGTTTCGAGACGAAGACCACCTTCGCTCTCTCCCGACTCGAATGGCTGGGCTTTCTCACCGTGTCGCTCGTGCTCGCGGTCCAGCACCATGACGAGATCCGCTGGGGCGTCTTCGTGCTGCTGTTCGCGGTGATCGACGTCGTCGGTTACCTGCCCGGCGCGATCGCCTACCGCCGCAGTCCGGACGGACGCGTCCCGCGCGGCTGCTACGTGGCCTACAACACGATGCACAGCCTGGTCACGGCGGGTCTCATCGCCGGGGCGTGGGCCCTGTTCGTCCGGCCGGAATGGGCCCTGCTCGCCCTTCCCGTCCACCTCATGGGCGACCGCGCCCTCTTCGGGAACTCCCTCAAGCCCTTCGGCGTCGCCTTCGAACCGGAGACCGTGCCGGCCTTCCGGGCCTTCGAACAGCGGTACCGCTCGGCGGCGGATTCCGAGGAAGGCGCCGCGCCGCGGACCTCCGTGGAGGACACCGATGCCGTCCGTGCTTGACACCCTGGCCGCGCACAGCGACAACCCCAGCGCGTTCCTGGCCCTCAACAGCGGGAACTCCTACTTCCACGACGACCGTTTCGAGGGTGCCTGCGCCTATCGCACCTCCGGTCGCTACGTGCTCCAGTTCGGCGGCCCGTTCACCGCGCCCGAACACCGCGCGCGGCTGCTCGACGCCTTCACCGCCCACGCCGGCCGCCGTGTGGTGGCCGTCCAGCTCCAGCGGGCGGACGCGGAGCTGTACGCGGACCACGGCTTCACGGTCAACCAGATCGGCGCGTCGTACGCCGTCGACCTGAGCCGCTTCTCCCTGCGCGGCTCGCGCTTCGTCCGACTGCGGAACAAGATCTCGCGCGCCCGGCGGGCGGGCCTGGAGGTCGTCGAGGCGGCGCCCGGTGACGACGGCGCGGACCTGGAGCGGATCGACCGGAGCTGGCTGCGCGAGAAGGGCCGGCACGTCAAGGAGCTGAGGTTCCTCGTCGGCGAGCGCGACGGGAGCCTGCAGAAGCATCGCCGGCTCTTCGTCGGCCGCGTCGAGGGCGAGGCCGTCGGGTACATCAACTACTCGCCGGTCTACGGCAGCCGCCCCGGCTGGCTGCACGACCTGAGCCGGCGCCGCCCCGACGCCCCGCCCGGCGTGATGGAGGCGCTCAACGCCACCGTCATGGAACGGCTGACCGCCGACGGCGCCGGCTGGCTGCACTTCGGCTTCACCCCGTTCACCGGACTCGACCCCGGACACGAACTGCCCGGCGCCAGCCGCCTGTTCGGCCGGTTCGCCCGTCTGCTCGCCGAGAAGGGCGACGCGGTGTACCCCGCCGCCTCCCAGCTCGAGTACAAGCAGAAGTGGGCCCCGCACGCCGTCCTGCCGGAGTACATCGCCTTCCGCGGCAGGCCCCGCCCGGGCGCCGTCTGGCAGCTGCTGCGCGCCACCAACGCCCTGTGAGCCACCGCGTCCCGTCGCGGTGCCGAGCCCGTCCCGTCCCTCACCACCGAAGGACCGCATGCCCATGAGATTCCTCGAGCGTGAACGCGCCACCCTCGCCAAGCTGCTGCCCGACCTGGACCCCGCCCTGCGCGAGATCCCGCTGATGGAGCTGGAGCGGCCCGGCAGCCCGGGCATCCGGCACTTCCGTGCCGCCAAGGGCCCGGGGCTGCTCGTGCCCGAGTGCCACCGGGGCCGCGGCGCCACCGCGCTCGACGCCCTGCGGGTGCAGCGGGCCATCGGCAGCCGGTCACCGTCCCTGGCCGTGGCCACCACGATGCACCACTTCTCGATGGCCACCCTGGTGGGTCTCGGCGGTCTCGGCGAGGGACCGGAGTGGATGCTGATCGAGGGCGTCGCCTCGACCGACCGCGTCATCGCCTCCGGCTTCGCCGAGGGCCGCAGCGGCGCCGGCATCCTCGACCCCTCGATGACCGCCACGGTGACCGCCGAGGGGATCAGGATCAACGGCGTGAAACGGCCGTGCAGCCTCGCCCGCTCCATGGACGTCCTCACCGCGAGCGTCCTGATCCCGCGCGAGGACGGCCGGGGCGACGAACTGGCCGTCGCCCTGGTGCCCGCCGAGAGCGAGGGCCTGAGCGTCAGCGGCTTCTGGTCCAGCGCCTTCCTGGCCGGAGCCGAGAGCGAACAGGTCACGCTCACCGACGTCCTCGTCCCGCCGGAGTTGCTGCTGCGCACCGCGACCGCCTCCGGCGAGCGGCTGGACGAACTCCAGACGGCCGGACTGGTCTGGTTCCAGGTGCTGATGACCGGCAGCTATCTGGGCGCCGCGAGCGCGCTGGTGGAACGGGTGCTGCTCAACGACCGCATCCCCGAGCACGAACGCGTGCGCCTCTTCGTGGAGACCGAGGCCGCCGCGGCCGCCGCCGAGGGCGTCGCCCGCCGCGTCGACGCCGGTGAGCTGGACGAGTCCGCGCTCGCCCAGGCGCTGTACGTGCGCTACGGCGTCCAGGACGCCCTGGCCCGCATCGTCCCGCGCGCGGTCGAACTGCTCGGCGGGCTGAACTTCATGACCTCCGACGAGGTGGGCCACCTCGCGGCCTGCGCCAACGGGCTCTCCCTGCACCCGCCCTCGCGGTCCCGGATGACCGGCCCGCTCTCCGCCTATCTGGCCGACCGGCCGCTCGCCGTCGCCTGACGCCCGTGCGCCCTCGCCGGACCTCACCCCACCACCGGTGACCGGTGGCCGAGACCCGTTGGGAGAACACACCCATGCAGTCGGACAACCCGCGTCTCGCCGTGCTGCCCGCCGGCCGTACGGGGCCGCGTGACCGCCCCACCCTGCTGCTCACCGGCGGCTCCGGGGTGCTCGGGCGGGCCCTGATCGACGAACTGGCGCCCGACTTCGACCTGCTGTGCCTGCGCCGCAACACACCGCTGCGCGACCCGCGGGTGCGCGAGATCCAGGGCGACCTCGTCGCACCACGCCTCGGTCTGAGCCCGCTGGCCTGGCACGAGCTGGCCCTGGAGGTGGACGTGGTCCTGCACTCCGCCGCCGAGACCAACTGGCGCACCCCGCCCGAGGACATCGTCCGCACCAACCTGCGCGGCACGGACGCCGTGCTCGACCTGGCGGCGCGGGCCGACGCCCCGCTGTACTTGGTCAGCACCGCCTTCGTGGCCAACGCCCCGACCGAGGAGGACCACCGGCGCTTCCCCGGCGCCGCCGCCTACCTGGACTCCAAGGCGCGCGCCGAGCGCATGACCCGGGACGCGGGCGTGCCGGGCGCCATCGTGCGGCCCTCGGTGGTCATGGGCGACTCCGTCACCGGGCGGATCGCCGGTCAGCAGGGCCTGACCAAGACCATCGGGTCGATGATCCTGGGCCAGGTCCCCGTGCTGCCCGGCGCTCCGGACGCCCGGATCGACATGGTCCCCCAGGACCATGTGGCGCGGGCCGTCGGCGATCTGGTCCGGGACGGTGTGGGGGACGGCGAGTACTGGCTGACGGCGGGCAAGGACGCCATCGAGCTGCGCGAGTTCGCCGACGTCTGCGCGGACGTCGCCGAGCGCCACGGCCTGCCCCGGCCGCAGCGTCCCCGGCTCATCCCGGTCGAGGCGGTGCACCGGCTGCTGCTGCCCATGCTGGAGGGGACCGCGCTGCCCACGGCGGTCCGCCGACGGCTGGAGCACTACGCGGAACTGCTGCTGGTCTTCCAGCGGGAGCTGCCCTTCGACACCTCCCTGGGCGAACCCCACTGCGGCACCCGCCCGTCCCGCGCCGACCTCCGCGCCGCGCTGGAACGCAACGCGGAGAGCTGGGCGGCGGACCGGGCCGGACTGCTCGCCCGGCACCGGGCCGCCGGCCGCGCCCCTCGGGAGGCGGCGTCATGACGGTGTCGCCACCGCCGACGGGGACCAGCGCGTCCGGGCCCGCGCCTGCCCCGTCCGGCCGGGCCGACGTCGTCGGCCTCTACATGGAGCACATCGGCTCCGGCCGCGCCGTCATGGGCCGGGTCATGGGCGGCATGGCCGAGGTCCGTTCCGAGGGGGCGTGGATCCACGCCGACGACGGCCGCCGCTTCCTGGACTTCGGCGGCTACGGGGTCTTCCTCCTGGGCCACCGCCACCCGGCCGTCGTCGAGGCGGTGCACCGCCAGATCGACACCCACCCCCTGGCCAGCCGCGTCTTCCTGGAACCCGTCGCCGCCCTCGCCGCCCAGGCTCTCGCCGCCCACACCCCGCCCGGCCTCGACTACGTCCACTTCGTCAACTCCGGTGCCGAGGCCACCGAGGCGGCCCTGAAACTGGCCCGCGCCCACGGACGCACCTCGGTGATCACCACGCGCGGCGGCTTCCACGGCAAGACCCTCGGCGCGCTGAGCGTCACCGCCAACCCCACCTACCAGACCCCCTTCCAGCCCCTGCTCCCGGACGTCACCCAGGTCGCCTACGACGACCCGGCCGATCTCGAACGGGCGCTGGCCGCCCGCCGCGACCGGGCCTGCGTCGTCATCGAGCCCGTCCAGGGCGAGGGCGGCGTGCGCATTCCCCGCCCCGGCTACCTCAGCCAGGTGCGCGCGCTGTGCCGCGCCTACGGCGCCCTGATGGTCGTCGACGAGATCCAGACCGGTATGGGACGGCTCGGCACCTGGTGGGGAGTGGACGCCGAGGGCGTCAGCCCCGACGTCCTGCTGGCCGGCAAGGGGTTGAGCGGCGGTGTGGTGCCCGTCGCCGCGATGACCGCCACCGCCGAGGCGTACGCGCCCTTCAGCCGCGACCCCTACCTGCACACCTCCACCTTCGGAGCCTCCCCGATCGCCTGCGCCGCCGCCCTCGCCACCGTACGGGCGACGGTGTTCTCCTCCTCCATCGCCCGTACGGTGGCGAGGG
>MUMD01000576.1 GCA_002155895.1 Streptomyces rochei | reverse complement strand
CGAGTGCCGTGGCGGCGCTCGCCTGGAGCGGTGTCGTGCCCGTGCTCCGGACGGGGTGGGGGCTGCTGCGGGAGCGAGAGGTGAACGGGCTCCCCTTGCTCATCCTCCTGGTGAATCTGGTCGGGGTGCTCCTCGGCTTCGAGACGGGTGACGCCCGGCTGCTGCTGGTCAAGGACAGTGCGGTCAGCAGCGTCGTCGGGATCGTGCTGCTGGTCTCCCTGCTGCTGCGGAGGCCGATGATGACGGCCACGCTCAAGCCGTGGCTCACCAAGGGCGACGTCGGGCGGGAGGCCGCCTGGACGAGGCTGCGGCGGGAGTCCCCGGCGTTCCGGCGGGCGGAGCTGATGTTCACCGGGGTGTGGGGCGTGGCGTTCGTCGGGGAGTGCGCGGTGCGGGCCGTCGGGGCCTACACCGTGCCGGTGGACACGATGGTCTGGCTGGGAACGGTCGTCATGGCCCTCACGATGGGGGTGGCGTTCGTCGTCAGCGGTGCCCTGGGAGCCGTCCCGATGGCACGCATGATCGCCGCCGAGGTCCGGGGCGCGGAGCCCGGGAAAGCTGAGCAGAATTCATCTCTGGCTGGATCTACCCACGAGTAGACGGGAGCTCTACGCTCGCCGCCATGACTGATGTGCTGCGGCGCGGCAGGGTCTCGTTGGCGTTCGGCTTCTTCGCCCAGGGTGTCGCCTTCGCTCTGCTGGTGACGCGCATCCCGGCNNNTGGCCGCCGTGCCGGTCCTGGCGGGGATCGGCAGTGTCGTGACCGAGCGCCTGGTGCGGCGGGTGCGGCCGAGTCGGCTGCTGCGCTGGTCGCAGCCCGTGGTGCTGCTGGCGCTGCTCGGGGTCGGGTCGGGGGACCGGGTGGCGGTGCTGGCCGTGGCGCTCGGTGTCTTCGGGCTCGCGGTGGGGGCGCTGGACGCGTCGATGAACATGCTCGGGGTGAGTCTGCAGCGGGCGTACCGGCGCAGCATCATGCTCGGCTTCCACGCCGCGTACAGCCTGGGCGGGATTCTGGGGGCCTCGCTGGCCTGGGCGGGGGCGCACTGGGACCTGGCGTTGTGGGTGTCGTACCTGCCGGTCGTGGTGGTGCTGGTGCCGGCCGCGCTGGTGGGGAGCAGGTGGTACGTCGACGGGGACGGTGCTGCCGGGGAC
>MUMD01000575.1 GCA_002155895.1 Streptomyces rochei | reverse complement strand
GAGCCAGCACGTGTACCGCAGGATCGGCTTCCGCGACACGGCGATGCTCGGCATCGGCACCGCGGCGCTGCTCCTGTTCGCCTTCCCGTTCCTCCCCTACCCCGGCCAGGCGTGGCAGCCGGCGCTGCTGATGCTGCTGCTCGGCGGCGCGCTCGGCCTCTTCCAGCTTCCGCTCATCGTCGGCGTGCAGTCCACGGTCGGCTGGTCGGAGCGGGGCACGGCGACCGCGTCGGTGCTCTTCTGCCGGCAGACCGGGCAGACCGTCGGCGCGGCGGCCTTCGGCGCGATCGCCAACGGGGTGCTGGCCGCACGGCTCGGCGGGACGGGCNNGCCGTGCACGCGGTCTACCTGGGCGCGGCGGGTGCGGCGGCGCTGGCGTTCCTGGTGCTGCTGCTGGTGGCACCGCGCCGGTTCCCGGTCCTCCCGGACGGCCCGCCGGACCGAACCGGACCCGAGTCGGGCGCCGTCGGGTCCGGCAAAGCCCCTGGTTAACGCGGGTAACACCCCGGAAGCGGCATGGCAAGCGCATACCGACCGATCAGTTCGGCCAAAACGCAGCGCCTCACGTGACCGGCGAGTAGCGTGCGTGACCCCCACCCCCCACCTCCCTGCGGTCCGCCGCACCGGACCCGAGCCGCGCAAGGAGAACCGGGATGTCCTACGACCCGTCCCCGTCGTACCCGCACCGGCCGCCACCACCCCCGTA
>MUMD01000574.1 GCA_002155895.1 Streptomyces rochei | reverse complement strand
GGCCGGCACCACCGAGGACCAGCTCAAGTACGGCTGGAACTACGCCCTGCTGCTCGCGCAGGGACCCAGCAGCAAGGCCCTGGTGCCCTCCCCGGTCCTGACCGCCATGCGGCAGGGCGGCATCGCCCGTGTGGAGGAGGTGACCCGCTGTCTGCCGGAGGTGCAGGACGCCCTGGTCTCCCTTCTCTCCGAGCGGCGCATCGCCGTCCCGGAGCTGGCGGGCACCGACGAGGCACTGGCCCACGCCGTGCCGGGGTTCAACCTCATCGCCACGGCCAACCTGCGCGACAAGGGCGTCTCGGAGATGTCCGCCGCGCTCAAGCGCCGGTTCAACTTCGAGACGGTCGGCCCCATCCCGGACCTCGACGCCGAGACGGCCCTGGTCCGCAGTCAGGCGCGGGCCTCCGTGGAGCGGGCCGGGGCACCGTTCACGGTCGACGAGGCGGTTCTGGAGGCCCTGGTGGTCGCCTTCCGCGACCTGCGTGAAGGCCGTTCAGCCGAAGGCTGGGAGGTGGAGCGCCCGTCCACAGTGATGAGTACCGCGGAAGCCGTCTCCGTGGCGGGGGCGCTCGGGCTTGCGGCGGCGTACTTCCCGGGCGACCGCGATGTGCTGGGGCTGCTCCCCGGGCATCTCCTCGGCGTGGTCCGCAAGGACGACCCCGCGGACGCGGCGCGGCTGCGCGGCTACTGGGACGGCCCGGTGCGGCGCCGCGCGGAGCAGGGTTCGGCCACCTGGCGCACCCTGTGGGACCTGCGCACGGTCCTGGAGGGCTGACGACCGTGTCCCGCGCCTCCTCACCCGACTTCTCGTCGCTGTCGCCCGACGAAGCCGTCGCCGCGCTCACCGACCCCGC
>MUMD01000573.1:315-1195 GCA_002155895.1 Streptomyces rochei | reverse complement strand
GGGGTGACCTCGCCGGGACCCAGCCTGCGCACGGCCGCCTCCGGCTCGTCCGGCGGGGCGGGCTGGGCGGGCGCGCCGAGGAACCGCCGCCAGGGCGGCGCCTGGGGCAGCGGGGGCGCGACGACCGGCGGACGGCCGGTGCCGTGGAACACGCGCCAGCCGTTCGGGGACGTCTGCTCCTGCGTGCTCATGCCGGTGCCTCCTCGTCGGCGAGATCGCCGGGGTCGATGGTGTGCATGTCGACGATCCGGGTGGGATCGTCCCAGAAGAACCCGATGTGCCGCCCCAGGAGTCTGCCCGGACCCCGCTGATTCAGTTCCGCGTTCCGCCGCAACCGGTGGATGGCGACCGGGATCTGCCCGGGTGTCGGCACCGAGGCGAAGACGGCCGTCACCACCTCGCGCCGCTCCTCCGGGAAGGCCCCCCGGCGGTCCCACACCGCGAGCCCGATGCCCTCCGCTATCGCGGCCTTCAGCGCCTCCATGGCGGAGACCCCGGCCGGGGCGTCCAGCACCACGGCCGTGTGCCTGGTGTCCCCCGCGAGCGTGGCCTGCCACGCGTCGAGCCGCCGCGCGTCCGGACCCGCCCAGCCGTGCACGCTGACCCCGTGCTGCCGCAGCGCGTGCCAGCGCTCCTGCCACTGGTGCCGCACCAGCGCGTCGTCGGTGCGCATCCGCTCCAGACTCCGTAGGTGCACGCCGTACTTCAGACCGAGCGGCAACGGACGTCCGTCGCCGATCCGGTACGTCAGACTCGCCACGTCGTGGTTGAGGAGGTCGTACGGAAGGACGAACTCCACGTACGCCGACGGCCGGCCCTGTCCACCGGCCCCCGGCTCCTGCGGCCCGCCCCACAGCCGGGCGCCCTGCCGCAGCGCGTC
>MUMD01000573.1:0-303 GCA_002155895.1 Streptomyces rochei | reverse complement strand
GCCGGCTCCACGGCGACGATCAGGCAGCGGGGGATGTCCGGGTCCCGTGTCACCCCGACGCGCGCCTCGCGCCGCCGTTTCAGCTCCTGGGCGAGGCCCGCCCGTTGCGCCCAGGCGTCGGCCCATTCGGTCAGCGCGGCGCGGTGGCGGTGGCCGGCGGCGAGCGGGGCCGCACGGTCGAGGAGGAGGACGGCGGGCGGCAGGCCGTCCGGCTGGACGTTCCACGCCAGGACGTGGAGGAAGAGCTGGTCGGGCTGGAGGCCGGTGGGCAGGTCCAGGCCGTTCAGCTCCTCGGCGAGGTCG
>MUMD01000572.1 GCA_002155895.1 Streptomyces rochei | reverse complement strand
GGAGTTCCGCGCGCGGGCCAAGGCCGTGGGCCGCAAGATCCGCAAGCAGGTGCTCAAGGACTACCTGATCCACCCGCTGCTGTCGGGCCCGTCGTTCCTCCCCACGCTCGCTGCCACGTTCACCGCGAACCTGGTCCGCAACATCTGGTCCCACTCGGTGATCATGTGCGGACACTTCCCGGAGGGCGTACGGGTCTTCGAGCGCCGGTCGATCGAGGACGAGACGCGCGGCCAGTGGTACCTGCGCCAGATGATGGGTTCGGCGAACATCAGCGGCAGCAAGGCCATGCACTTCATGACCGGCAATCTGTCGCACCAGATCGAGCACCATCTGTTCCCCGACCTGCCGAGCAACCGGTACGCCGAGGTCGCGGTGAAGGTGCGCGCCCTGTTCGAGAAGTACGAGCTGGAGTACGTCACAGGGCCACTGCCCAAGCAGGTGTTCTCCGCGTGGCGCAAGGTCTTCCGGCTCTCGCTGCCGAACAAGAAGCCCGAGGTCGGAACGCCGGACCGCGAGCAGGAGCTCGTCGCCGCCTGATCGTTACGAGCGCCTGGCTCACGAACCCGAGGTCAGGCGTCCTTGTCCGCAGGCTCCGTGCCGACCGCCACACACTCCACGTGATGTGTCAGTGGCAACACGTCGCAGGGTGTGTGGACGGGAGGAGAACCTGCGGCAGGTCACTGCTGCCGGGATGTTGCTCAGGCGTCGATGATGACGGGAATGATGAGGGGCTTGCGGCGATAGGTGCGGAACGCCCAGTTCGCCACGGCGCGGGCCACGAGCTGTTCGAGCTGGCGCGCGTCCCCGACGCCTTCCTCGGCAGCGGTGGCCAGCGT
>MUMD01000571.1 GCA_002155895.1 Streptomyces rochei | reverse complement strand
CGGCGTCGGGCGCGGCGCCCTCGGGCAGCCCGGCCAGCAGGGCCAGCACCCGGTGCCGCACCTCCGGCGCCGCCGAGCGGTCCAGGTTCGGACCGAGCGCCGAGAGCGTACGGTCCTTCGCGTCCCGCCCGCCGACCACGCCCGGCGTCCGGGTGGCCGTCAGCCACGACTCGGCCAGCCGCGCCCAGCGCTCGGCCGGCGGCAGCTCCCGCCACTCGTCGTACGCCGGGGTCGCCGCGTACCGCTCGTCGGCCTCCCCGTCGGAGGCGATCAGCCCGGCCGCGTAGGCCAGTTCGACCCAGAAGGCGGCGATCGGCTCGGGCACGTCCAGGGCGACGGCCGTCCGCTTCAGGTCGCGCACGCTCAGCCCGCCGGCCCGCAGCACCGCCGGACCGCCCTCGTCCCACTCCTTCAGCAGCTCCTCCACCGTCGCCAACGCGGCCAGCGCCTGTCCGGCCGCCGTGGCGTCCACAACCTGTGGACGGTGCGCGGCCGCCGCCTCCACCGGCGGCGGCACCGGCTCGGTCGTACGGTGCGCCCGGCCCCCGCGCAGATGCAGGGCGACCTCCCGGGGCAGGACGACCGTGCCGGGCGCCGTCGGCAGCAGCAGACCCCGGTCCAGCAACGCCCGCAGGTGGGCCGCCGGATCATGCGTGACCTGCCCGTACGGCGGGCCCCACATCAGCCGCTCCAGCACCTCCCGGGACGGTCCGGGCAGGGCGTCCAGGAGCGCCGCCATCCGCGTCCGGTCGGTGAACAGCCCGCCGAGCGCGGTCACGGCGGAGACGGAGTCATGGGTCGAGGAGAGACCGGCCGCCGCGAGGATCTCCTGGATCCGCCCCGGCGACATCCCCGCCGTCGCCTCCCGCACGGTCGGCCCGAGCCCCGTCGGGGACGGGTGCTGCGCGGACGGCGCGAGCAGCTCGCGGGCGGTGCGCACCAGCCGCAGCCGGTCGTCGGCGCCCCACACCAGGGCCTGCTCGCGCAGCAGGGCGACGGCCCGGGGCAGGGCCGCGGAGACGGCCGGGTCCCCCTCGTCACCGGCCATGAGACCGAGCAGTTCCTCGTACGACGCCGGGTCCTCCGCCACGGCCAGCGCCTCGGCCGTCTGCAGCGCGAACCGGTCCAGCCGCTCCAGGGCGCGGACCACCGAGGCGCGGGTGCCGGCCCGGGTGGCGAGCTGCGTGAGGTCCGTGGGGACGGGCGTGACGAGGTCGGGCCTGCTGCGCAGGAGGGCGGCCAGCGAGACGTCGTCCCTGACGCGGAGCGCCTCCGCGAGGGACCGGGGGGCCGCGGACTTCTCCTCGGTGCTCATCCGGCCCACGGTAGCGGGTGGGTACGACGGCGGGGCGGCGCGTGCGCCGGTGACGTGCGCGGGGGTACCGGCCGTACGGGCGCGGATTGGGTACCGTCGTCCGACGGGGCATCACAACACACCGTCCCGGAGGGGATCGTGGGGATCGAGAGCGACCAGGTCGTCTTCGAGTATCTGAGCCGCGTCGGCGACGTGGCCCAGCAGCGGCAGCTGCCGTCGGCCACCCGCATGCGGCTGGTGTCCGAGCTGCGCGGCGAGATCGACCGGAGCAGGGCGAAGGCCGTGGTGGACAGTCCCGCCGCCGTCCGCCGCATCCTGGACCGGCTGGGCAGCCCCGACGACGTCGTGGACGCGGCGGGCGGCGCGAGCGCGGTGCGGCGGCCGCCGGTGCCGCCGCCGACCGCCGTGCCCGAACAGCCGGACGGCTCACCCCGCGACGGCGACAAGCGCAGGGGCCTGCGCCGAGCCGTGCCGCGCCCCACCGCTCCCGAGACCGCCCCCGGCCCCGCCCCCGCGCCGGCCGCCTCCCCGCCC
>MUMD01000570.1 GCA_002155895.1 Streptomyces rochei | reverse complement strand
ACACTCCAGACTG
Source organism: Streptomyces rochei (assembly GCA_002155895.1). Classification (GTDB taxonomy): domain Bacteria; phylum Actinomycetota; class Actinomycetes; order Streptomycetales; family Streptomycetaceae; genus Streptomyces; species Streptomyces rochei. Next base: position 556 of record MUMD01000570.1, on the reverse strand, counting down.
CGGGTAGTAAGTGAGAGGGTCACCGGGCCGCCGAACACCGCCCCAGACAGCACAACCCGACCAGCACATACCAACGGCCCGACACTGGCAGCCTCGACGAAGGTTGCCGACCGGAACACGGCGGCGTTCTCGAAGGTCGCCGACTCAAACCAGGCAACGTTCCTGAAAACCGCCGCCCGGAATCGGGTGTCGATCTTGAAGGTAGCCGCTTCAAACCCGGCGCCCCGCTCGAAGGCCGCCGATGTGAACCCGGCTTCGCGCTTGAAGATCGCCGACTCGAACCAGGCGTTGCCCTTGAAGGTGGCCGCCCCGAACCAGGTGCTGCCCTTGAAGGTGGCCGACGTGAACCAGACGTCCTTGAAGGTCGTCGACGCGAACCAAGCGTTACCTTCGAAGGTCACCGCGCTGAACTCGGCGTCGCGCTCGAAGATCGCTGATTGGAATCCAGCGGCGCCCTCGAAGGTCACCGACGTGAACCCGGCGGCGCCCTCGAAGGTCGCTGATGTGAACCAGGCGTCGCCCAAACGGGCCTTACCGGTTGTGGGGTCACAGAGCG